>DASQXO010000157.1:0-6685 GCA_035639655.1 Candidatus Dormiibacterota bacterium | reverse complement strand
GAAGATCTGCGGCGCGGTGCGGATCGGGAAGGCCCCGACCAGCTCGCGCGCGCGATCTCCCGCCCGCGCCGACGCGGCGCCCATCGTCGGCCGGCGGCCGCGGCGCTCCGCGACCAGGCGATCGAAGGTCGCATCGTCGGCCTCGAGGAACAGCCGCGGATCGTCGATGACGCCCGTAAGCGCGGCGACCGCGGCGACGTACGGCGAACCGATGTAGATGCTCGCGTCGGGCGAGCCCATGCGGCCTTTGTAGTTGCGATTCGCCGTCGAGAGGCACACCTCAGCGCCGGCGAGCACGCCGCCCTGGCGCCCGAGGCACGGGCCGCAGCCCGACGCGCCGACGACGGCGCCGGCCCGTGACAGCGCCGCGATCGTCCCGTCGGACAGCGCGTCCTCGAACTGGCGCCGTGACGACGGCACGACCTCGAGGCGTACCTCCGGCGCGATGCGCCGGCCGCGCAGCAGCTCGACGACCTGGCGCATGTCGACGACGCGTCCGTTCGTGCACGAGCCGAGGAACACGATGTCGACGGCGGTTCCGGCGACGGCGGAGACGTCGACGACCTGATCCACGCGCGGCGGTACCGCGACCTGCGGCTCGAGCGCGTCGAGATCGATCGACAGGACGCGCGCGTAGCGCGCGTTGCCGTCGGGGTGCAGCCACTCCGGCGCCTCGGGCGTCCCGGCGACGATGCCGGCCTTCGCGCCCATCTCGGTCGTCATCCCCGCGAGCGTGATGCGATCCCCTTGCGGCAGGTCGCCGACGCCGTGGAACTCGACACACGCGTAACGCGCGCCGTCCGTGCCGATCTCGCCGACGACCTTCGTGATCGCGTCCTTCCAGGTGACGCCACGACGCGGCCTGCCGGCGAACTCGACCTTGATCGATTCGGGAACGCGGAGCCACGTCCGGCCGAGCGCGAGCGCGACCGCGATGTCCGTCGCGCCCATGCCGGCGCCGAACGCGCCGACGGCGCCGTACGAATTGGAGTGCGAGTCGCTGCCGACGATCACGGTGCCCGGCTCGCAGTAGCCGTCCTCGACCATGATCTGATGGCAGACGCCCTCGCCGGCGTCATAGAACGACCGCAGGCCCTGCGCTCTGACCCACTCGCGGAGCACGCGGTGCGAGTCCGCGACGACCGGCGTCGGCGCCGGGGCCGCGTGGTCCACGAAGACGCAGACGCGGTCGGCGTCCCACACGCGCTCCTTGCCGAGCGACTTCATCCCGGCCATCACCGCATCGATCACGGAGTCGTGGACCATGACGCGGGAGATCGGCACGATGGCGAGATCGCCCGCGCGCACCTCGCGCCCCGCCGCGCGCGCGAGGATCTTCTCCGCGAGCGTTCGCGCCATCAGGCGACGACCCAGTCGCGCAGGATGCGGTCGAGCTCGGCCATGGAGAGCGGACCTTTGTCCGCGAGCGCCTTGATGTGCTTGGTGATCGTGCGCAGCTCCTCTTCGCCGAACTCGAGCCCGAGGTCCTGTGCCCGCTTACCGATCGCGTGCTTCCCGGTGAGGCGGTGGGCCACGTGTAGCGTGCGCTCGAGGCCGAAGTCGGCCGGGTCCAGGATCTCGTACGAGTTCGGATTCAGGTAGATCGCCTTGGTGTGGATCCCGGCCTTGTGGTGGAACGCGTACCGGCCGGTGACGAAGTTGTTGTACGGGATCTCGATCGCGACCATCGTCGCGATCATCTCGTCGAGGTCGCGCAGACGGCGCAGGTCGTACTTGCGCTTCACGAGGTCCGGATCGTCGGCGTACATCCGCGCGATGAAGCCGCCGAGCGGCGTGATCCCGTTGCGCTCGCCGATGCCGAGCACGCTCGTGTCGATATGCGTGCCGCCCGCCTCGAGGATCGCGTGCGAGTTCGCGATCGCGCAGCCGGTGTCGTTGTGGCCGTGGAACTCGATGTCGCAGACGATGTGCTCGCGAAGCTCCTTCACCAGCGCATAGCACTGCCGCGGCGTGGCGATGCCGACGGTGTCCGCGATGCCGACGCGATCGACGCCCATCCCGGCCACGGCCTGGTACACCGCGAGGAGATCGCCCTCGGTCGAGCGGAACGAATCCTCGGACGAGAAGCGCACCTCCTTGCCGTGATCGCGGATGAACGTGATGACCTCTCTGGCATCGCGGATGATCTGCTCGACGCCCTTGCCGTGGGAGAACTCGCGCAGGATCGACGATGTCCCGAAGAGGATGTCGATGCCGTCCACGCACGTCTCGACGGCGATCCGCGCGTCGTCCATGTGGCAGCGCACGTGGGTGAGGACCTTGGCGCGAAGCGGGAGCGCGGCGATCGTCCGGCAGTCCTCGTAGGACTGCGGGCTCGCCACCGGCGAGGTGAGCTCGATGTACTCGACCCCGAACTCGTCGAGCGCTTTCGCGATCGCGACCTTCTGCTCGGTGCTGAAGTGCGCATTCGCGAACTGCTCGCCCTCGCGGAGCGTGGAGTCGATGATCGCCCAGCGATCCAGCGGCACCCGGTTCCCTCCCGTACGCGTCGGGCAAACAAAAAGACCAGTGCGTGCGCACACTGGTCTCCGACCACCTCGAAGCTCAGCGCGGCAGCGCTTCACGCCCGCGTGCCCTCGCGAGCGTGACAGTCCGTGAGCTCTTCGCCTCACGGCCCGACCCGCTGATGCGAGGTCATCAACGGATCTCGGCGGGCCGCCCTTCCGTCGCGCGTCGCCGGCGCCTCTGCGCCTCGTCGCGACTACTCATGCGGACCCGCGCCTCTGGCCAACACCGGTTATTCGGTTGTTCGCGCATCCTAACCGGAGCCTTCCGATTTGTCTCCTGCGAAATGGAGCAGCGACGAATCGGAAGGGCCGCGAGGCGCGAGGCACGCGGCGTGCTCGCCAGTCGAGCGCAGTGCGATCCATCCCACTCTCCCGCGTCGTGCCGCTTCGCGTCGGCGTTCGCGCGCGCGCGATCCCCTACTCGCTCTGGGCCGCGCTTGCGGTCGCGCTCGGCGTCGTCGTCCGCATCCGCCCGTTCGTGCGTTCGGACTGGCCGATCAACGACGGCGGCATGTTCTTCGCCGCCGTGTCGGAGATCTGGCGCAACGGCTATGGGCTGCCGGCGATGCTGCACTACAACGGCGAGTCGATCCCGTTCGCGTATCCCCCGCTCGCCTTCTACACGGCGGCCGCGCTCGGCGGCGTGGCGAGCCTTCCGCTCACCGACGTCTTCCGCATCCTGCCGCTCCTCTTCAGCTGCCTTTCCGTCGTCGCGTTCCACCAGCTCGCACGGCGCCTGCTCGCGGACGATCGCGCCGTCATCGCCGCGACGATCGGCTTCGGGCTCGTGCCGGCGAGCTGGATCTGGATGGTGATGGGCGGCGGTCTCACCCGCGCCCTCGGCCTCACGTTCTTCCTGCTCGCGCTCGCGAACGTGCTCGCGGTCTTCGAGCGACCGACGCGTCGCGGCGTCGTCGTGGCAGGAACGTTGTCCGCGCTCACGCTGCTCACGCACATCGAGTTCGCGTGGGCGATCGCCTTCAGCGCGACCGCCTTCTGGGTTGCGCACCCGTCTCGCCCGCGGTTCCGCTCGCTCGTCGCGATCGGCGCCGTCGGCGTGGCGCTATCCGCTCCGTGGCTTCTGATCGTCGTCGCGCGACACGGACTGTCGCCGTTCCTCGCGGCCTCCCAGACCGGCCAGCTCATCGATCCGCTCGAACAGCTCCTCGCGTTCCGCCAGTCGGGCGAGCCGAACTTCCCGCTCTTCTCCGCGCTGGCCCTCCTCGGCGCGCTCGTCGCGTTCGCGCGCGGAGCCCGGACGACGCTCCTCTGGCTCGCCGCCATCGCGGTGCTCGATCCGAGGTCGTGGGGCACGCTCTCGTCGGCTCCGCTCGCGCTGCTCGCGGCTTCCGGCGCGGTCGACGGGGTCGCGCCGCTCCTCACGCGGCACAGGACCGCTGCGGGCATCCTCGCCGCGGTCGCCGTGGCCTACCTCGCCCACGGCTCGTTGATCTCGCACACCGAGCTCCTCGATGCGCTCACGCCCTCCGAGCGCGACGCGATGGCATGGGTCGCCGCGAACGCGCCGCCGGACGCGCGCTTCGCCGTCGTGAGCGAGCACGGCTGGGCCGACGATCGCGAGTCGGAGTGGTTCCCCGTCCTCGCGAAACGCGTGAGCGTGTCGACGGCGCAGGGATTCGAGTGGCTGTCGCTCGGCGCGTTCCGCCAGCGGCTGCTCGCCATCCAGGCGTTGCAACAGTGCGGCGCGGCGGACGGCAATTGCATCGAGATGTGGGCGTCGGAATACGCGGTCGGGTACGACTTCGTCTTCGTGCCGAAATATCGCGCCGGTATCCGGCTGGACGGCAGCGACACGTGGTGCTGCATGGGGTTGCGAAACGCGCTCCTCGGCGATCCGCGCTTCGCCCTGGTGTACGACGGCGCCGGCGCGACGATCTACGAGCGAAGCAAGCGCTGACCCGTCACGCGTGGCATGGCCGGTGCTCGAACGAGCGACACACCACGTATGGAGGTGAAGATCATGCGCGAATTCCTGATCGACGAGGGCGGCCACTCCGACGTCGGATCCGTCGTCGGCCTGCTCGTGGTCGTGATCGTGCTGCTACTCGTCATCTTCTACGTGCTGCCGGCGTTCACGCGTACGGGCCCCGGCGTGAACGTCCAGATCAGGACCTAGCGAAGAGGCGGACCGGCCGGCGTTTCAGCCGGTCGGTCTCGCTACGCCGCCGCACCAGCCGTCAGCGCGAGAGACGACCCGGCGCGTCCGACCGGTGTTCCTCCATTGCGCCGAGCGTCAGGAAGACCCCGGCCCAGAACGCGGCGAGCACGATGAGCGCGAAGTACAGATCCATCAGGATGCTCCCCCACACCCAGGAACGATCCGCGCGTCACGCGAGTCTAGCGCCGCGGGATTGCGCCCCGGACTACGATGGCGGCGCGGACGACCGGGCGAGATGAACGGACGGCTGGAGCGCTACGCGAATGGCCATGTCGTCGCGAGGATCACCCTCTCGCGGCGCAACCTGATGACGCTGCTCGAGAAACTGAACGCCGCACGCGGCAACGGTGATCGCACGATCTGGCGCGATCTGGAAAAGGCGTTCACCGTCGCCGTCACCGCCGAGGAGGACGAGATGCACTACCTCGGCCGGCTGCCGTCGGCTCGCGGGCCGCAACCACCGCAGCGGGTCTAGGCCGCTTCGGAACCCTCGGCTGTCGCTGCCGTCTGTACTCTTACTGCCGATGAACGACGCGCAGGCACTCCCTCCGGCTCAAGAGCCATCCCTCGCCGAGACTCGACCGGCGAGGCCCGCGTCGTACTGGTTCAAGCTGCTCCTCGTCCTCGGCTCCCTGTCGCTGCTCGTTCCGCTGGGCCTCTTCCTCTTCGCGGGAATCGCGCTTGGCGAGCCCGGCGGCTGTGGGGGCGGCTAAGCCGGCAACGCCCCAGACGCGCGCGGTGCGCAAGCTCGTCTATTCGATGATGGTGTCGCTCGATGGCTTCATCGAGACGCCCGAACGTAGCCTCGACTGGGTCGTCATCGATGAGGAGCTGCACCGATTCGCCAACGATGCCGCGCGCGCGACAGGCGCGTTCCTGTATGGGCGCCGGCTCTACGAAGTGATGGCCGCCTACTGGCCGACGCCGGAGGCGCGCACGTCCGACCTCAGCTACATCCGCGACTTCGCGCGGATCTGGGCCGAGACGCCGAAGGTCGTGTTCTCCCGCACCCTCGACGCGGTGTCGTGGAACAGCAGGCTCGTCCGCGACGACGTTCGCGACGAGATCGTGAGACTCAAGCAGGAGCCGGGCGACGAACTCGCGATCGGCGGCCCGCGCCTTGCCGGGACCGCCTTGCGCCTCGGTCTCATCGACGAATACCGGCCCATCGTGCATCCGGTCGTCCTCGGAAGCGGCACGCCGTTCCTTCCGCCACTCGAGAGTCGCATCAACCTCCGTCTCCTCGAAACGCATCGCTTCGGGTCCGGCGTCGTGTACCTCCGCTACGAGGACGCGGACGCGCGCGTGCGGCAAGCTTGACGGGCGCGAGCGAGCGGCCGAGATTCGGCCCGTGACGGCCGGACTGCGCGTGATCCGCGCCGGCGATCGCAAGCCGGAACAGGCGAGCGGCGGGATGCGCCGGGAGGCCGCGGTGTCGCAGGCGCTCACCGGCGCGCAGCGGATCTGGGTCGGCTACGTCGAGCTCGATCCGTACGACATCTCCGCCGCTCACCATCACGGCGAGGCCGAGAGCGCGATCTTCATCATCTCTGGCCGCGCCCGCTTCATCGCCGACGGCGCGCTACACGAGGCGGAGGCCGGCGATTTCGTGTGGGTGCCGCCGCACGTCCTGCACGTCGAGGCGAATGTCGGATCCGAACCGGTGCGCATGGTCGTCGCTCGCTCCACGCAGGAGACCCTGGTGTTCAACGTCGAGATGCCGGAGGGCTGGGCGGCGCTCGCCGTCGGCCAGCACCGTTAAGGGAGGACGCACGTGCCACACGCGGATCACAGCGTCGTGATCGATCGTCCGGTGAGCGCGGCCCGGGCGGACGCATACCGGGTGACTACGAGATCACGGACGCTGTGCCGGATCGCGTCCTCGCCTTCCAGGTGATCGCCGGGCCCGCGCGTCCGCGCGGGCGCTACGAGTTCGCGCCCGCCGGCGCAGGGACGCGCGTGACGTTCTCGCTCGACT
>DASQXO010000156.1:0-2040 GCA_035639655.1 Candidatus Dormiibacterota bacterium | reverse complement strand
GTTCCAAGGGCCGTCGCCGTAGCGGAAGTCGCCGAAGCGGGCCGCGTTCAGCGCAGCCCCGATCGCGGACCCGTCGAACGTGAGGCGTGGCGCCTGCCCCACACCGCGGAAGGCGAACGCATCCGCGGGCAGGTACGCGGGCGCGTGATCGATCGTCGCGTACGGCGACGACTCCCAGCCGGTCTCGACGAAGACGCGCCCGCCGCCCTCGATGTAGCGCTGGACGAGATCGTCAGCGTCCGCACGGTCCCGCGCGCACGCCCCGTCGAGCACGAGCACGTCGACGAGGGCAAGGTCGGCGCTCGCGAGATCGTCGATGCATTCCGGGCCCTCGGCGAGCCAACCACGGTCGAAGGGCAGCGCGCCGGCCCACGCGAAGCGGAACGCGGCGCGATACGTCTGCGCGGCCTTCGGCCCGATGTGGAGGACGAGGCCGCGCTCGCGGAACGCCGCGAGGGAGCGGTGGATCGGAGCGTCGGCATACGCGACGAATCCGGCGTCCGTCACGCGCCAGCCGTCGCGCGCATATCGCGTGCGGTCTTCGCCCGGAGCGAGCGCGACCGCGCTCACGCCGAACCAGGCCGCGACCTCGGACACGTCGCCTCCGGCGACGCCGAACGCGTTGGGCAGATAGAAGGCTTCCTGCGCGTTGCTGATCGATTCGTACGCCAGCGGCAGCGTGTACGTGTACGCGACGAGGACGCGGCTCGCGCTCACCAGTGGAAGACCGCGGTACACGCCGCCGAGCTCGACCGAAACGTCCCCCCGCGGGCCGGCGCCCTCGAGGTGCGCGCCGATCGCGCGCGCGACGTCCGCGTCGTATCCGATCGCCCCGCGCGCAGCGATCTGGTCGCTCCAGTGGGCGAGGCGTCCGCTGAGGGGGAGCGACGCGCCGTCGGCGATCAGACCGTAGCCGGGTCGCTCCAGCGCGACGAGGAGTACGGCGGCGGCCACGATCGGCGCGACGCGAAGCGCGCGCGACGGCACCAGCCTCGTCGACCATACGATCGCGTTCGCGGCGAGGACCGGCTGCGCGATCAGCGCGAATGTGAGCCACGGCCGCACGACGAACATCGGCGCGACCGCCGGGAATTGCGCGACGGCGAGCTGCTGCAGCGGCTGTACGGCGACGTACGTGAGTGCCAGCAGATGCGAGAGCGCGAGAAGACGGAGCGGTCCGCCGCGGAGCGACACGACCGCGCCGAGCAGCCCGAGCGCGAGCAGCGGCAGGGTCAGGCTCGCGCCGTAATAGAGGTCCGTATTGCTCGCGACCGGAGTGAGGCCGATCAGCACGTCGAGCGGGATCGCGTCCTGCGCGACGCGCGTCGGATCGGTGTACTGCACGGCGACACCGGCGGCGGCGTTGTAGGAGGCGAACGCGACGAGCGCGCCTGCGGCGAGCACGATGGCCGCGATCGCCACCATCAGAAAACGTCCGAGGCGGAACCGGGCGCCGAGCGCGGTCGGCATCCCGAGGGCGAGCGTGATCGGTGAGAACGCCGGATGCGCCGTGAACGTCGCCGCCGTGAGCATGGCCGCCGCCGCGAAACGGATGGCGTCCCCGCGCGACAGCCAGCGCGGCGCGCCGAGGTACCCCGCCGTCGCCGCGATCGCCCATGGCGCGAGCGCAGGTACGGTGACGTGCTGCAGCAGACCGACGCGAAACACGAGATTCCACGACGCCGGCGGCAGCAAGAAGAGGAACCCCGCGAGCGCCGCGGCCCACGCGGGGACGCGGAATGCCCGCGTCATCGCGGTGACACCGAGTGCGGCGGAAACGAACCCGGCGACGAGGAGCGCGCGCAGCGCCGTCGCATCATCGAGGCCGCCCCGGATCAGGCCGGCAACGAGCCAGAGCGGACCGACGGCATAGCCCGCGGACGCCGAGACGCCGGCACCCTCGTACGGAAACCAGAACGGCATCAGCGGGAACGCACGGGCGATCCAGTGCGCGAACGCGAGCGCGTTCGGGAAATCGTTGCCGAGGAGCGGACCGCCCACGAGCGCGGGCGCGAGCGCGACGCTCACCGCGGCGAAAGA
>DASQXO010000155.1:0-10600 GCA_035639655.1 Candidatus Dormiibacterota bacterium | reverse complement strand
CCGGCTCACCGGTGTGGTCGTACGGCCACCGGCATCCGCAGGGGCTCGCCTGGGACGCCCGCGGCCGGCTCTACGCGACGGAGCACGGACCGAGCGGGCTCCCGGCCCTCGGCCAGGACTGCTGCCACGACGAGGTGAACGGGATCGAACCGGGCGGCAACTACGGCTGGCCGTTCGTCTTTGGCATCCGCGGCGACTCCCGGTTCCGCGATCCACTGCTCGAGAGCGGCACCGAGACGTGGGCGCCCTCGGGCGCGACGTTCGTCACGAGCGGGCCGCTCGCCGGATCGCTGCTCTTCGCGGTGTTGCGCGGCACGAGCCTCGATCGCGTCGTCTTCGCCGACGACGGCCGCACCGTGCTGTTCCAGGAGCGGCTGCTCGCGAATCAGTACGGACGATTCCGGGACGTCTTCGCCATGCCCGACGGCAGCTTCCTCGTCCTCACGAGCAACCGCGACGGACGCGGACGCCCCTCCGCAGACGACGATCGCGTCCTCCGCGTCGTCTTCCGCTAACCCTTTTTCGGCTTCGTCCCCAGCCGCTCCGCGGCCTCGCGCGAGCTCCGGCTCACCGTCCCCTTCGCCTGCGGTGGTTTCTGTCGCGCCTCGTGACGCTCCTCGCGGTGGCGCGCGCTCTTCTCGCTCCGCCGCGGCGACGCGCCGGCGCGACCGCGCGCCTCCGGCGGCGGCTGCGGCAATTCGAAGACTTCTTCGTTCGTCACCGTCTCGGGGCGCATCGGCTCGCGGAGACCGCGCACGTAATCAGGACCCGAAGGCTCTCGTCCCATCGTCGGCTCGTCCGCGTCGGTCGCGCCGCCTCGACGTCCGGCTCGTGGCATGCAGCGCGACGCTGCAGAATGCGGGCCGTGATCGGGGTTCCGCCGCCGCCGGCGATCGTCGACCCGCCGCCGCTCGATCGCGCGTCGCTCGATGCGCTCCTCCCGGGCTCGCGCTACTTCAACGTCGCCGGCTGCGGGCCGACGATGCCGGTCGTTCGCGGCGCGATGGAGCGGTACGGCCGCTGGCTCGACTCGGTGGCGATGTTCTCGCACGTCGGATACGCCGAGTACGAGGCGGAGCTCGCGCGCACGCGCGAGGACCTCGCCGCCGTCCTCGGCGACGCCGACGGCGGCGGCCGCGTCACGCTTCTCCAGAGCGCGACGGCCGCCCTGAACGTCGTCGTGTCCGGCCTCCGTTTCGCGCATCCGACGCGGATCGTGACGACGGACCACGAGCACGCGTCCGCCCTGCTGCCCGTGTTCGCTCGGCGCGAGCGCGGCGACGAGGTGCTCGTCGCGCCGTACACCGGTGACGACGCCGCGTTCCTCGATCGCCTCGATCGCGAGCTCGACCGCGCCGGCGCGCTCCTGCTCTCGCACGTCTCGCACAAGAGCGGCGCGGTCCTGCCGGTCCGCGACGCGTGCGCACTGGCGCGCCGCCGCGGCGCCTTCTCGATCGTCGACGGCGCGCAGGCAGTCGGTCAGATCCCGGTCGACGTCACGGCCATCGGCTGCGACGCCTACTGCATGCTCGGCCACAAGTGGCTGCACGGCCCGCTCGGCACGGGCGCGCTGTGGCTCCGCGATCCCGTCGACGTTCGACTCGTCCCGCCGTTCGTGGGCTGGCGGTCGCGTGCGGCGAGCGACGTCGCGGGCAACGTCACGCTCAAATCGACGGGCGAGCGTTTCGAGACCGGTACGGTCGACGTGTCGTCCTTCTTCGGCGTGCGTCAGACGCTCGCGGTGCATCGCGCGCTGCGCACGCGCATCGCCGAGCGCGTGCAGGCGCTTCGCGCCACGGTCCTCGGCGCTCTCGAGGTGCTTCCGCTCCGGCTCGAGTCGCGTCCCGAAGACCCGACCGGCATCGTCCGCGTCCGGCCGCGCGACGCCGACGTGCCGACCGTCGTCGATCGCGCGTGGAACGAGTTCGGCGTCGTCATCAAGGCGATCGTCGGCCCAGACGAGCCCGACAGTATCCGCATCTCGTTCTGGTACCTGCACGACGACGCGGCGATCGACGACCTCGCGCGCGCGCTGCGGAGCGTGCTCGCCTAGCGCTCTTCGCTCTTCGCGCCGGCACGCGCCGGCGGCGTCCACGCCTTTCGGCGCGCGATCGAGCGCTCGAGCAACGCCCCGGCGATGGCCGGATCGAGACGCCGAAGCTGCGCCTCGTCCGAGCCGACGAGCCCGCACTGAGCGCACTCGCCGTAGGCGTGCAGCCGCGATCCGCAGGTCGGGCAATGGACGTCGATCGAACGAAGCGAGCGCAGGATGTCGAGCTTTTTCGCCTCGGCGAGGAGTCCTTCGAGCTCGGCCATCGCTACGGCGCGAGCACGACGGACTTGCGCTCGACGTATCCCTCGAGCGCCTCGACGCCGTGCTCCTTTCCGAATCCCGAGTACTTCACGCCTCCGAAGGGCAGCTCGTCGTACGCCACCTTGATCGTGTTCACCCACGTGTATCCGGCGTCGAGCCGCTCGGCGGCGACCTTCGCCTTGGCGAGATCCCGCGTGAAGATCGAGGAGCCGAGCCCGTACTTCGACGCGTTCGCCTTCTCGATCGCCTCCTCGAGGTCCTTCACGACGAAGATCGGCAGCGCCGGACCGAACACCTCCTCGGTCGCCATGCGCGAGTCCTCCGGCACGTCGCGCAGGACCGTCGGGAGGTAGAAGTTGCCGCGGTCGTAGTCGGCGCCCTCGGGCCGCTTCCCGCCGGCGATGACCTTCGCGCCGCGCTTCACCGCGTCCTGCACCTGCGCTTCGACCTCGGCGCGCTGCTGCGCGGTGTGCAGGGGCCCCATCTGCGCGCCCTCGGAGAGACCGGGCGCGACCTTCAGCTTCTGCGCGCGGCTGGTGATGAGCTGCATGAACTGCTCCGCGACCTGCCCGAACACGAACAGCCGCTTGACCGCGAGACACGCCTGCCCGGCGTTGAAGAAGCGATCGATCGCCACCGCTCGCGCGGCCTTCTCGATGTCCGCGTCGTCGCAGACGATGGCGGGATCGCTGCCGCCGAGCTCGAGCGTGATGCGCTTCACGCCTCGCGCAGCAATGCCCATGATGTGCATCCCCGTCTCGGTCTGCCCGGTGAACGCGATCTTCGCGACCTTGGGATGTCCGGTGAGCGCATCGCCGACCTCGTTCCCGGGCCCGCTGACGACGTTCACGACGCCCTTCGGGAGGCCGGCCTCGGTCATGAGCTCGATGCAGCGCAGCGTCGCGAGGGGCGTAGTGCTCGCCGGCTTCAGCACGACGGTGCACCCCGCCGCGATGGCCGGACAGACCTTGTTCGCCATCAGCGTGAGCGGGAAGTTCCACGGCGCGATCGCGGCGATCACGCCGACCGGACGCTTGAGGACGAATCCGAACGAGCCCTCCGGCTCCTTCAGGGAGACGTAGTCGCCGCGGATCTTGTCCGCGAGCCCGGCGTAGTACTCGAGCCCCGCCGCGACGCGCCCGACCTGATCCTTCGTGTTCCGCAGGGGCATGCCCTGCTCGCGCGTCAGCAGCGTCGCGATCTCGTCGACGTGCGCGCGGATCACCTGCGCGGCCTTCTGCATGATCGCCGCGCGCTGGAGTCCGCCGGTCGATGCCCACCCCGGGAACGCCTTCGCGGCTGCCTCGACGGCGGCGTCGACGTCCGCCGCGTCGCCGCGCGGGACCGTGTCGACGACCTCGCCGGTCGCCGGATCCTTCACCTCGAGCGTCTTGCCGGAGCGCGCCGCGACGCGTTCGCCGGCGATGATCATCTTCGCCATACTCCACCTCCGCTGCAGCTGAAATTCTAGGGCGGTGAGCACCGATGGCTGTTTCGTACTCTCGACAGGACGCGGTCGGCGTCATCACGCTCGATCGACCGCCGGCGAACTCGTACGACAAGGGCTTCCTCGACGAGTTCAACACGTCCATCGATGCGGCGCGGTGGGACGCGGACGCGAAGGCGATCCTGCTGCGCAGCGCTTCGGAGAAGTTCTTCTCCGCGGGCGCCGACGTGGCGTGGTTCGCGAAGACCGACGCCGCGCAGCAGCACCTGTTTGTGATCCATGCGAACGAGGTCATGAGCAAGCTCGAGCGCACGCCGAAGGTGGTCGTCGCGGCGATCAACGGCCACTGTCTCGGCGGCGGGCTCGAGATCGCGCTGTCGTGCGATTTCCGCATCGCGGCCGACGGGCAATACCGCATCGGACTTCCCGAAGTGACGCTCGGCCTGCTGCCCGGCACGGGTGGCACACAGCGGTTGCCCCGTCTCATCGGCAAGCAGAAGGCGCTCGACCTCATGCTGCGCGGCACCGCGCTCGCGCCGGCGCAGGCGGCGGAGCTCGGCATCGTCGACGAAGTCGTGCCGTCCGCGGACCTGCAGGCGAAGGCGCTCGAGCGCGCGACTGCGTACGCGAGCGGGCCGACGCTCGCCATCGGGCGCATCAAGCTCGCGACGGTGGTGGGTCTGGGCATGCCGTTCGCGAACGGCCTGGCGTACGAGCACGAAGCCGTGGCGCGTCTCTTCGCGAGCGAGGATGCGACGGAAGGATTCAAGTCGTTCGCGGAGAAGCGAAAGCCGCAGTACAAGGGGCGCTGATGCCCGCGCGCGAGAGCGGCCTCTAGGCGGATCCCGATCGAGTCGACGACGAAGGTCATGTCCATGCGCGACGCGATCGCGCGCTTCGTCCCGGACGGCGCCTCCGTCGCGATCGGCTGCGCGCTCGAGCCCGCCATCCCGTTCAGCGCCGGGCACGAGATCATCCGGCAGCGCCGCCGTGACCTCACGCTCATCGGTCCCATCTCCGACATCCTCTTCGACCAGCTCATCGGCGCGGGATGCGTCGCGACGGTCGTGGCCGCGTGGATCGGCAACGTCTCCGCCGGGCTCGCGCACTGCTACCGGCGCGCGACGGAGCAGGGGATCCCGCGGCGCATCGAGGTCGTCGATCACAGCAACTTCTCGATCGGACTGGCGCTCCTCGCGGGCGCTCTAGCCGCTCCGTACATCCCGACGAAGACGCTGCTCGGCAGCGACATCTCCCGCACGAATCCGACGCTGCGCGAAGCGCGCGATCCGTTCAGCGACGATCGCATCCTGCTCGTACCGGCGATCCATCCGGACGTCACCGTCGTCGTCGCGCAGCAGGCCGACGCGGAGGGCAACGCGCAGCTCTGGGGACCGTGGGGCGTGTCGGAGGAGGCGGCGCTCGCCGCGGATCGCGTCATCGTCGTCGCCGATCGGCTCGTCGACGGCGACGTCATCGGTCGCGACCCGAACGCCACGCTGGTGCCGGCGCCGAAGACGTGCGCCGTCGTCGTCGAGGAAGGAGCGGCGCATCCGTCGCCGCTGCAGGACCGGTACGGCCGCGACCACGACTTCTTCGGCGAGTACCACGGCGCGACGCGCACGCTCGAGGGGTTCGACGGATGGCTGCGCGAGTGGGTCCTCTCGGTGCCCGACCGTGCGGCGTACCTCGCGAAGCTGGGGGCGCGCTGGAACGTGCTGCGCGGAGATCGCACGCGGTGATCGCGATCGACGAGCGCGCGCGGATGGCGGAGCTCTCGAGCTACGACTTCGACTGGCATCCGCCGGGCTGGGAGAGCATCGAGCGGCCCGACGTGCTCGCGTGGCAGTGGCCCGGACGCTTCGCGTGGTCGCGCGGCGTCGCGCGCGCCACGTTCGACGATGCCGACGTCGACGAGCGCGTGCGCGAGATCGCCGAGTTCTTCGCGCGGCGCGGACGGAAAGCGCGGTGGTACGTCGGTCCATCGACGCGCTCCGCGGCGCTCATCGCGCTGCTGCGCGAGCGCGCCGGTGGGGTGCAGGAGCCGCGCAACATGAGCGCCGAGCTCGCAACGCTCCGCTTCCGCGTGAACGACAGCGTTCGGATCGAGGAGATGCGCACGCCGGATGTCGCGCGCGCATGGCTGGAGCGGTGCTTCCCCGATCTCACGCCGGAACAGGTCGCCTCCGAGGTCGAGCTGTGGGAGCAGCACCGTGCCGCGCCGACGCGGCGCGGCGGGCACCTCGTCGCGTACCTCGACGGCGAGCTCGTCGGGAACGCGTCGTGGCGCGACGCGAGCGATGGGCTCTGCGTGCAGTTCGTCGGCGGCTGGACGCTGCCCGCGGCGCGACGACGTGGGATCTACTCGACGCTCTGCGCGTACCGGGCCGCGCGCGCGATGGAGCGCGGGCTGCGCTACGCCTGCATCGTCGCCGATCCCACGACGTCGGGTCCGATCGTCTCCGGCGCCGGTTTCGTCGACCACGGCGCGCTCCTCGTCTTCGCCGATCTGCGGCTATGAGCACCGTCACGGCGGGCGAGATGATGGTCGCGCAAGCCGCGCGCGAGATCCGCGACGGCGAGACCGTCTTCGTCGGCATGCGCCTGCCGCTCATCGCGTTCGTCGTGGCGAAGCGCACGCACGCGCCGCGCGCGATCGGCATCTTCGAGCTCGGCGTGATGCGCGACGCGCCCGCGGCGGAGCTGCTCTATACGATGGGCGATCCGCCGAATGTCGCCGCCGCGCGCTGGTGCACGCGTACGGTGAACGTCATGGGGATGCTCCAGCGCGGCGAGATCGCGGCGGGCTTCATCGGCGGCGCCGAGGTCGATCGCTTCGGCAACGTCAACACCTCGTACATCGGCGATGCCGCGCGGCCGAAGGTGAAGCTGCCCGGATCGGGCGGCGGCGCGGACATCGCGTGCCTGGCCCGGCGGCTCATCGTGATCATGGCGCACGAGAAGAAGCGGCTGCGCGAGCGCGTCGACTACATCACGTCGCCGGGATACGGCGACGGCGCCGAGTGGCGAGCGCGGATCGGCCTGCCGCGCGGCGGCACGTCCGTCGTGATCACGACCCTCGGCGTGCTCCGCTTCGACGCGTCGACGAAGGAGGCGTACCTCGCCTCGTACCACCCGGGCGCGTCGGTCGACGAGTGTGTTCGCGAGACGGGGTGGCCGCTGCGCGTCGCGGCAGACGTGCGCGAGACCCCGCCGCCGACCGACGAGGAGCTCGCCGTCATCCGCGAGTACGATCCGACGGGATTCTGGACACGCGCATGAGCCGCAGCGAGTGGCGCATCGAGAAGACCGAGGCGACCGGACGCGCGGGCATGGTCGTCGCCGACGACCCACGCGCGGCCGAGGCCGGCGCCGACATCCTGCGCTCCGGTGGCAACGCGGTCGACGCCGCCGTGGCGGCCGCGCTCGTCATGGGCGTGGTCGACCCGCTCACGAGCGGCATCGGCGGCGTCGCGGCGATGGTCGTGTGCGATCGGGACGGCCGCACGGTCGTGTTCGACGGCAGCGGCATCGCGCCGCGCGCGGCACGGGCGGACATGTTCGAGCTGCTCGCCTCCGGCAGCGCCGGGATGTACGGGTGGCCCGCGACGAAGGACAACGAGCAGAACGAGGGGCCACGCTCGATCGGCGTTCCCGGCGCGCTCGCGTGCTATTGCCTCGCGCTCCAGCGACGCGGCCGGCTCGGTCGCGCGGCCGTCTTCGCGCCGGCGATCGCGCAGGCCGAGCGCGCCGAACCGGTGCCGTGGCAGTTGACGGAGCAGCTCGGCAACTACGCCGAGCGCCTGTGGCGGAACGAGGAGGCGGCACGCGTGTTTTATCGCCCGTCGCGTGCTCCGCTCCGCACCGAGGTCGGCCTCGAGCCGGGCGACACCTTCGCGCAGCCGGATCTCGCGCGCACGTTGCGGCGCATCGCGGAGCGCGGCGCCGAGGACGTCTATCGCGGCGACATCGCGCGCGCCATCGTCGACGACGTGCGCCGCCTCGGCGGCGTCCTCGCACTCGACGACCTGGCCGCGTACGAGGCCCGCGAGCTCGAGCCGCTCGTCGCGACGTACCGCGACGTGGAGCTGCGCACGCTGCCCGGCGGCTCCGGAGCGACGACGGTCATCGAGGCGCTCAACATCATCGAGGGCTTCGACGGCCTCGACCGGCTCGCCCCCGACTCGGCGCCGGCGCTGCACCTCATCGCCGAGTCGAGCCGGATCGCCTTCGCCGACCGGTTCGCGCAGCTCTCCGGAGACGACGCGGCCGCGGTCGCGATCGTGACGTCGAAGGAGACGGCTGCCGCGCATCGCGACCGCGGCGACATCGACCGCTCGCGCGCCCGGCCGGAGGCCGACGTCGTGGCGCTCGAGACGCCCGCCGACACGACGCACGTCTCGGTCGTCGACGCCGACGGGATGTCCGTCGCGCTCACCGCGACGCTCGGTCAGGCGTTCGGCTCGGGGGTCGTCGCGCGCGGCACCGGCGTGCTGCTCGCCGACGTCATGACGTGGTTCGATCCGCGGCCGGGATCGGCGAACTCGATCGCGCCGGGCAAGCGGATCCTCTGGGCCATTGCGCCGATCGTCGCGCTCCGCGAGCGGCGTCCCTGGCTCGTCATCGGCTCGCCGGGCGGCCGGCGTCTCATCACTGCCGTCTTCCAGGCCATCGTGAACATGGTCGACTTCGGGCTCGGACCGCAGGCCGCGGTCAACTCCGTCCGCGTGCACTGCGAGGGTCCGGCGACCCTGCTCGATGCGCGCGCGAGCTCCGAGGTGCGCGCGACGCTCGCGGGATACGGCCATCAGGTGCGGATCGCGGAGGAGAACTTCGTCTCGGCGTACTTCGGCCGGGCGAACGCGATACGCATCGATGCGGGCGGCGTCCTGCGCGGCGGCGTGCACCGGCTGAAGTCGACCACCGCCGTGGGGCTCTAGGCGTGCGCCTCGGCTACGTCTGTCTCATCACGCGCGACGTGCCGCGGCTGCGCGACTTCTACGCGATGCTCCTCGGGAGGAAGCCCGCCGCGGATCGCCCGGACTACGTCGAGTTCAAGCTGGACGGCGGCGCGATCTCGATGTGGAGCGCGGCGCGGCACGAGCGCGAGGCGCCGGGCTCCGTTGCGCTCGGACGCGACCGCGCCGTCATGATCGAGCTCGAGGTCGACGATCCCGACGCGGAGCACGCGCGCCTCGCGCGCGCGGGTGTCGAGATCGTGAAGCCGCCGACGACGCAGGAATGGGGCAATCGCGCCGTGTACGTCCGCGACCCCGACGGCAATCTCGTGAACCTGTACCGGCGGGTGCGCTAGCGGCCTGGCGAGCCGCACGCTCGAGTCGGATACTTAGCCGGCCATGGTCGCGACAGCTCCTGTCCGTGACCTTCGCCTGCCGGACCTGCCGGACCGTTACAACGCCGCGGCGACCTTCATCGACGCGCATCGCGGTGTACGGGATTCGCACGTGGCGATCCGCTGCCAGGGCCAGAGCGTCACGTACGGCGAGCTCGCCGCCAACGTCGACCGCGCCGGCAACGCGTTCCGCGATCTCGGCATCGAGATCGAGCAGCGCATCGCCGTCCTCTGCGTCGACTCGCCCGCGTTCGTGTACGCGTTCTTCGGCGCGATCAAGATGGGCGCGATCCCGGTCCCGACGAACACCGCACTCCATCCCCGCGACATCGCGTACATCCTGCAGGACAGCCGCGCCGTCGCCGCCGTCGTGTCGGCGCCGCTGCTGCCGAAGCTCCTCGAGATCCGCCGCGACTGCCCGCGTCTCCAACACATCCTCGTCGCCGGCGGCGAGGCGCCGCCCGGAACGACCTCGTTCGAACAGGCGACGGCCGCCGCGGCCGACGAGCTCGAGCCGGTCGATACGAGCAAGGACGACATGTGCTTCTGGCTGTACTCGTCGGGCACGACCGGATTTCCGAAGGGCGTTGTCCATCTGCAGCACGACCTCATCTACACGGCTGACACGTACGCGCGCCACGTGCTGCGTCTCGGCGAGGATGACCGTTGCTTCACCGCATCGCCGCTGTTCCACGCCTACGGCCTCGGCAACGGGATCACGTTCCCGTTCCGCGTCGGCGCGTCGACGGTGTACAAGCCCGAGCGTCCCACGCCCGACGTCGTCTACGGCCTCATCACCCGCGAGCGCCCGACCGTGGTGTTCAGCTCGCCGACCTTCTACGCGGCCCTGCTCGCATATCCGGAGAAGGATTTCGCGTACGACTTGTCGTCGGTGAAGTTCTGCGTATCGGCCGGCGAATCGTTGCCGAAGCCTATCTTCGACGCGTGGAAGAGGCGATTCGGCCTGGAGATCCTCGACGGCATCGGATCGACGGAGATGCTCCACATCTTCATCTCCAACGAGCAGGGCCGCGCGCGCGGAGGCACCAGCGGCACGGTCGTGCCCGGTTACCGCGCCAAGATCGTCGACGACTCGGGCGCTGAGCTCGGCGCCGGAGAGATCGGCAACCTCTGGGTCTCCGGCGATTCGGCGTTCGCCTTTTACTGGAACAAACACGACAAGACGAAGGCGACGATCAAGGGCGAGTGGGTCGTCACCGGCGACAAGTACCACATGGACGCCGACGGCTTCTTTACGTACGAGGGCCGCAGCGACGACATGCTCAAGGTTTCGGGGCAGTGGGTCTCGCCGGCCGAAGTCGAGGCGGCGCTCATGGCGCATCCGGCAGTGCTCGAGTGTGGCGTCGTCGGTGTGAAGGATCGCGACGAGCTCGTGAAGCCGAAGGCGTTCGTGCTGCTGCGGCAGGGACAGGTCGCGAGCGACGCGCTCGCGACCGAGCTCAAGGAGTTCGTGAAGGGCCGGATC
>DASQXO010000154.1:0-4039 GCA_035639655.1 Candidatus Dormiibacterota bacterium | reverse complement strand
AAACCGCCGAGATCGCCGACCGAGCCCCCGCCCAGCGCGACGACGCCGTCGTCGCGCCCGAGCCCGGCGCGCGCGAACGCGCGCCACAGCGACTCGAGCACGGGCGCGGTCTTGGCGCGCTCGCCGGACGGCACGCGCGCGATCGCCGACTCGATGCCGGCGTCCGCGAGCGATCGCGACACCGTGTGAACGATCCGACGCGGGAGTCCTCGGTCGGTCACGACGACGAGGCGACGCCCGAGCTTCGCGCCGCGCGCGAGCGCGCCGGCCTCGCGAAGCGCGCCCGAATGGACGTGCACCCGGTACGCGTCGCCGACCGGCACGTCGACGCCGCGTCCGATCGCGAGCGCCGCCGCCGTGACGCGTGCGACAGCGTGCGGTTCACGGCCGTCGGTGCGCACGTGGACGTCGGCGTCGGCGTACGCGTCGCGCCGATCGGCGAGCAGTGCGGCGAGGCGAGCGTGGCGATCGCCGGCGAGGAGCGGGCGGTCGCCGTTCGCGGTGCGCTCGGTCAGCGTGTCGAGCCCCGCCTCCAGGCCGACGATCACGCCGAGCGCGCGCATCCGCTCGCGGTTCGCAGCGTCCGCGACGGCGCCCCCGCCGGTGGAGACGATCGTCCAGGCGAAGTCCTCGGGGAGCGCGGCCAGCGCGTCGCGCTCGAGCGCGCGGAAGGCGCGCTCGCCGTCGCGCGCGAAGATCTGCGCGATCGTGCGCTGCGCGCGCTGCTCGATGAGCCCGTCGAGCTCGACGACGCGCGCGCCGAGGAGGCGCGCGAGGTGCGGCGCGACGCTGCTCTTTCCCGACCCCGGCGCACCGGTGAGGAAGACGTACATCTAAGGACGCGCGTGTAGCGGGACGAGGCGCGCGCGGTAGCGCTCGAGCGCGGCGCGCAGGTCGTCAAGCGAGTCGGAGCCGAACTTCTCGAGGATCGCGTCGGCGATGACCAGCGCGACGACGGCCTCGCACACGACGCCGCCGGCGGGCACGATACACACGTCGCTGCGCTCCACGAGCGCCGGCGACGGCTCGCCCGTAGCGAAGTCGGCCGAGGGCAGCGGCTTCATCAGCGTCGAGATCGGCTTGAACGACACCGAGAGCGTGACGTCCTCGCCGTTCGTCACGCCGCCCTCGAGACCGCCGGCGCGGTTGCGCGTCCGGGTGAAGCGCCCGTCGCGCACCGCGATCGGGTCATGCGCCACGCTCCCCCGCTCTCCCGCGACCTCCGCGCCGTCGCCGATCGATACGGCCTTCACCGACGGGATCGACATGAGCGCCTGCGCGAGGCGCCCATCGAGCCGTCGGTCCCACTGCGCGTAGCTGCCGAGGCCGGCCGGGACGCCGGTCGCGCGCACCACCGCGACGCCGCCGAGCGTGTCGCCGTCGCGGCGCGCCGCCTCGATCGCCGCGACCATCCGCGACGACGCGTCGGCGTCGCCGCAGCGAACCTCGGACCGCTCGGCGAGCTCCTCGTCCCACGTCGCGGCCGTGCGCACGTCGCCGATCTGCACGACCTCGCTCCGCACCGCGATCCCGAGCGCGGTCAGCAGCGCCTTCGCCACGCCGCCCGCCGCCGTCCGCGCCGCGGTCTCGCGGGCGGACGCGCGCTCGATCACGTCGCGCACGTCGTCGTACCCGTGCTTCAGCGCGCCCGCGAGGTCGGCGTGCCCCGGTCGCAGCCGCGTCACGGGCGGCGGCGGCTCCTCGACCGGGACCGCGCTCATCACCCGCTCCCAGTTCGGTGCGTCGCGGTTGTCGATGACGAGCGCGATCGGCGAGCCGATCGTGCGGCCGTGCCGGATGCCGGAGATCACGCGGACGGCGTCGCGCTCGATCTTCTGCCGCGCGCCGCGACCGTACCCGCGCTGCCGCCGCACGAGATCGCGATCGACGTCGGCCACCGCGACCGGCACGCCGGCGGGCATGCCCTCGACGATCGTGACGAGGCCGAGGCCGTGCGACTCGCCGGCGGTGAGGAAGCGGAGCGCGCCCATCGCGTTAGACAGTAGCCGCGAGTGCCGCGCGCATGACCTCGATCGGGGCAGCGCGGCCGGTCCACAGCGCGAACGACGCCGCGGCCTGATGCAACAGCATCGGCAGACCGTCGACGGTGACGCAGCCCGCAGCCCTCGCCCGGCGGACGAGCGGCGTCGCGGCGGCGATCGGGACGAGATCCACGACGCTGAGCGACGGCGGCAGCGCGACGCCCGCGAGCGGATCCTCGGCGTGGAGCCCGAGCGGCGTCGCGTTCACCACCACGTCGTGCCGCTCGAGCGTCCGCGGCCATGGGCAGGCGCGCGCTCGACCGCGCGCGATCCGCGCGACCTCCTCGGCCTGTTCGCTGCGCCGTGACGCGATCTCCGTCCGCGCGTCGAGATCGGCGAGGGCGACGACGACCGCGCGCGCCGCACCGCCCGCACCGAGCACGAGGACGCGGCGATCGGCGACGTCGATCTCCGCCGCCGCGAGCGCCTCGCGAAACCCATGGACGTCGGTGTTCTCCGCCCGCACGCGATCGCCGTCCCGCACGAGCGTGTTCGCCGCGCCCGTCCGCTCCACCAGCTCGGAGTACGCGTCCACGAGCCCGAGCACCGCTTCCTTGTGCGGGATCGTCACGTTCGCGCCGAGGTACGGCTCGCGGTGCAGCTCCTGCACGACGCGCCCGAGCTCGGCCGTCGTCACGCGCCGCGCCTCGTAGACGGCATCCAACCCGAGGGCCTGGAAGGCGGCGTTGTGCATCGCCGGGGACAGCGAGTGTGCTACCGGATCGCCGAGCAGCAGGACCTTACTTCGCACACTTCTTCACGTTCTGCTCGTGCTCCGCCAGCGTCTTCGCGAAGGCGTGATCACCAGAGCCGTCGCACTTCGCGACGAAGAAGAGGAAGTCGGTCTGGGCCGGCTGCGCGGCGCCGGCGATCGCCGCCTGGCCCGCGGCCGCGATCGGCGTCGGCGGGAGTCCCGGATTCAGGTAGGTGTTGTACGGCGAGTCGACCTTCAGGTCGGCGAGCGTGAGCTCGCGCCACTGTCCGAGCGCGTACTGCACCGTCGGATCGGCCTGCAGCGGCATCCCGAGGCGGATCCGGTTCCAGTACACGGACGCGATCGTCGCGCTCTCCTTCCGATCGCGCGCCTCGCGCTCGACGATCGACGCGATGGTCACGATGTCGAACGCCTTCACCTTGCGCTGCTGTGCGGCCGACGACACCGTCGCGCCGGCGCGGAGCTCGAAGGTGTCGAGCAGCGTGCGCACGATCCCGTCCGCCGTCACGTCAGGCGAGAAGAAGTAGGTGTCGGGGTAGAGGAAACCTTCGAGCGGCGTGCCGTTGTTCACCCCGCGCAGGAAGTCGTAGGTGTACGCGCCCGTGACGGCGGCTTTGAGGAAGTCCTCCGCCTTGACCTTCGGGAATCGCTTTCCGACCTCCGCGGCGATCTCGCTGAGCCGCCAGCCGTCGCCCACGCGCAACACGAGCTGGTCGCCGTACGCGTGCTGGAACAGCTTCGCGAGGTCAGCCGGCGCCATCGCCGCTGACACGCGGTACGTCCCGGCCTGCATCGACTCCTCGCGGCCCGTGTCGTACAGCGCGACCAGGAACACGATCGGACGCGAGACGACGCCGCTGGTCGCGAGGCGTCGCGCGACCATCCCGGCCGTATCGCCTGTCTCTACGACGAAGGTGCGATAGGGCGCCGTCGCGTCCGCGGGGAGGATCGCGGCGTCACCAAGCGAGGAGCGCACGAGATCGCGGACCGGACCGGCCTTGAGCAGTCCGGGGCGCTCCTCGGCGAGGTTCGTTAGCGTCGACGCGAGCACGGGCTGCGCGACGACGACGCCGGCGACGAGCATCGCGACGATGCCGAGGACGAACACGAGCGGGCCGAGCGCTCCGGCGGATCGCGCTCTCGTCACGCGCCGCGGGATGCGCGGGTTCACGCGCGCCTGCCCGCGTCGAGCCGTCCCTGAAGCAGCAGCGCGGCCGAGGCGGAGTCGACGTCGAAGCGCCGTCCGGTGCGGTACCGCGCCGCCGCCTTCGTCGTGAGGCGC
>DASQXO010000153.1:0-2000 GCA_035639655.1 Candidatus Dormiibacterota bacterium | reverse complement strand
GACGAGCGAGACCCACGGGATGCGCAGGGCCTCGAGGGGCCACGCGTAGGTCTGGCGGTAGTGCAGCGCGGTCCGCACCTTCCGGTAGTGGTGGAACTTGTCCGGCTCGATCTCGTGGAACGAGAGCACGACCGCGATGCGGCGCCGCCACAGCGCGACGAGCGCACGGATGAATGAGACGTCGCGGAACAGGCCGAACTCGTGCTCAACGACGACGACCTCGGTCGCCGTCGGAAGCTCGCGGACCTTCCGCAGGAGGTCCGCGGTGTCCGCGACGGCGACGCCGACGTAGCTCGCGTCGTGTCCGTTGGCCGCGAGGCCGGCGTGAACGGCGAGCCCGTACGGCCGGATGCCGTCATCGGCGCCGCTCGAGAGCACCGCGACGTGCACCGATCGGCGCTTCGGGATCGTCGCGCCGATACCCTCGAGCGCGTCACGGAGCCGCCGGCCGGTGCGCTCGCGCGAGAACTCGTCGAGACGCCGCCGCGCGGCGACCGCGAGCTCGTCGCGGAGCCGCGCGTCGCCGAGCGCGCGCTCGAGAGCGCGCGCGACGTCGTCCGGCGTCTTGCGCTCGAGGAGGATCCCCGCGCCGCCGAGCGTGTCCGGGATCGCGCCGCCGGCGTTCGCCACGACCGGGACGCCGAAGCGCATCGCCTCGAGCAGCGGCACGCAGAAGCCTTCGTGGTCCGACATCGTGGCGAAGGCCTTCGCGCCGCGGTAGTACGCGACGAGCTCCGGCATCGTCACCGAGCCCGCGAACGTCACGGCGTCCTCGAGTCCGCGGCGCGCGACGTCGGCGCGGAGGCGATCGAGGTACGCGCCGGAATCGGCCGTGGAGCCGACGAGGTACAGGCGCGCGTCGCCATCGGACTCGCGGTACTTCGCGAAGCCGGCGATGAGGTCGTGCGGCGCCTTCTGTGGGACGAGCTGGCCGACGAACAGGATGGCGCGCTCCCGCGCGAGCCGTCGCGCAAGCTCCGCGTCGGGGTCGACGTCGAACCCGGACCAGTCGACGAGGATCGGCACGACCGCGGTCCGCGCGAACCCGGCGGCCTCGAGCTCCTTGCGGTTGAATTCGCTGTCGCCGATGCCGAGCTCGCAGACGCGGGCCAGCCGCCCGAGCTGCTCGCGTCCGCGACGCGCCCACTCCTCGTGGCTCGGGTTCAGGCCGGCGAAGTACTCGGCCGGCGTGATGTTGTGGTAGACGAGCACCTTGCGCAGCGGCGAGGAGAGGAGCTCGTCGTACGCGGCGTTGCCCATCGCGAGATGGATGAGCAGGACACTGTCGCGACGGCGGAGCTTCTTGAGCTCGGGGAACTGGCGGACGAATGCGCGCACGCGCGGCTTGGCGTCCTCGGCGAAGAGGTCGGAGCGCACCTGCCACGACCAGAAGAGGCTTTGCAGCTCGAACGCGTCGTTCGAGACCGCGTCGCCGTACGCCAGCGTCGGCGAGAACTGGTGCGCGACGCGGAGCGCGCTCACAGGCCGAGCACCTCGCGGGTGCGCGCCGCGACGCGCTCGTAGGAGAAGTCCGCGAAGCGCTGGCGCTGGCCGGCGAGGATCCGCTCGCGCAGCTCGGGACGCTCGAGGACGACGGCCGTGGCCTCGGCGACCGCCGGAAGGTCGCCGTCCTTCACGAGGACGCCCGCGTGGTCGAGCGTCTCGCCGATCGCGCTCGTGTCCTGCGCGACGACGGGGACGTCGAAGCGCATCGCTTCCAGCAGCGGCACGCCGAAGCCCTCGTGCTGCGAGACGGACACGAACGCCGATGCGACGCGGTAGTACGCGACGAGCTCGGCGAGCGTCACGCTGCCGGTGAAGTGCACCGCGTCGCCGAGCCCGAGGACCCGCGCGAGCTCGGTGATGCGGAAGTGGTACTCGGGCTGGTCCCGATGCGAGCCGACGAGGATGAGCCTGGCGTCCGGCTCGATGCAGCGACGGTAGTACGCGAGCATCCGCACGAGCTGATCCTGACGCTTGTTCGGCGAGATGCGTCCGAC
>DASQXO010000152.1:0-14963 GCA_035639655.1 Candidatus Dormiibacterota bacterium | reverse complement strand
ATGGCGATCAACATGCCGATCCAGGGCACCGCGGCCGACATCATGAAGATCGGCATGATCCGCGTGCGCGATCGTCTCCGTCGTGACGGACTGCGCACGCGCATCGTCCTGCAGGTGCACGACGAGCTCGTCCTCGAGGCGCCGCGCGAAGAGCAGGACCGCGTCGTGTCGACCGCGCGCGAGGAGATGATGGCCGCCTACGAGCTCGCGGTGCCGATGGTGGTCGATGTCCGCGTCGGCACGAACTGGGACGAGATGACGCGCGTCGCGGAGCCGACCCCTGCCCGAGCTTCCTGAAGTCGAGACGATCGTTCGGGGCCTCCGGCGCCTGGTCGTCGGCGAGCGGATCAGCGCGTTCGTCGCCGACTGGCCCGGCGTGACCGGGGCCGAGCCGCCCGAGCTCGTCGACGCTCGCGTGCGCGGGACACGGATCGTCGGGGCGAGGCGGCGCGGCAAGCTCGCCGTCCTCGACCTCGATAGCGGCGAATCGCTCGTCATCTCGCTGCGCATGACCGGCAAGCTCCTCGTGCGCGCGACGGGCGCCTCCGACGACGCGTACGTCCGCGGACGATTCCGCTTCGAGAGCGGCCGCGAGCTCCGCTTCGCCGACACACGCAAGTTCGGGCGCATCGTGCTCGTGCCGCGCGACCAGATCCGCGCGCCCGCCGCGCGGGACGGCAGACGCGACGGCGCGCTCCACGAACGGCTCGGCGTCGAGCCGCTGTCGCGCGCGTTCACGCTCGAGCGGTTCGGCGCGCTGCTTCGGGCCCGACGTCGCTCGCGGCTGAAGCCGCTGCTGCTGGACCAGGAGTTCATCGCCGGCATCGGGAACATCTACGCGAACGAGGCGCTCTACCGCGCCCGCGTGCATCCGCTGCGATCCGCCGGGAGCCTCCGCGGCGAGCAGGTGCGCGCATTGCACGAGGCGATCCTCGCCGCCCTGCGGCGCGCGATCTCACTGCGAGGCTCCTCGATCGACGACTATCGCGACGCGCGCGGCCGGCGCGGCCGGATGCAGCGCGAGTTCCTGGTGCACGGCCGCGAGGACGAGCCCTGCCCACGCTGCGGCCGACCCATTCGCAAGGCGTGGATCGGCGGCCGCGGCACGTACTGGTGTCCCGGCTGCCAGCGGGCACCCGTTCGTCGATGAGCGTTCTCGCGCTCGACCGCGTCGCGAGGCGGTACGCCGATCGCGTCGTCTTCAGCGCGGTCAGCTTTCGCGTGGCGCGCGGCGACCGCGTCGGCGTCGTCGGACCGAACGGGTCGGGGAAGAGCACGCTGCTGCGCACCATCGCGTACCGCGATGCGGATGAGGGCACGATCGTCCTGGCCAGGGACGTTCGCGTCGGCCTCCTCGAGCAAGAGCTCGAGCCGAGCGACGAGACGATCCACGATCTCGTCTCTCGCGCGCGCTCGCGCCTCGACGCGATGGAGGGCGAGCTGCGCACGCTCGAGCCGCGCCTCTCCGATCCCGACGCGCTCGCGCGCTACGGCGAGCTCCAGCACGCGTTCGAGCACGCCGGCGGCTACGACTTCGAGTCGCAGGCCGCGCGCGTTCTGGGCGGTCTCGGGCTCGGCAGCATCGAGCCGACGCGAGCGCTCGCGACGCTCTCCGGCGGCGAGCGCGCGCGTGCGACGCTCGCCGGGCTCCTCCTCTCCGATCCGGGCCTGCTGCTCCTCGACGAGCCGACGAATCACCTGGACATCGCCGCACTCGAGTGGCTCGAAACGTACCTCCTCGAGGGGGAGCGCACCTTCGTCGTCGTGTCGCACGATCGGTACTTCCTCGATCGCGTCACCACGCGCACGCTTGCGCTCGAGCGCGGTCGCGTGCGCGCCTATCGCGGCGGCTACAGCGCGTACGCGCGCGAGATCGCTCGCGAGGCGCTCGAGCTCGAGCGACGCGGCGCGCGGCAGGCGCGCGCGATCGCCCACGACGAGGCGTTCATCGCGCGCGAGCGCGCGGGCCAGCGCGCGCGGCAGGCGCGCGGACGGTTGAAGCGTCTGGCGAGGCTCGAGCGCATCGAGGTCGACGAACGACGGCAAGCGATCAGCTGGCGACCCGAACCGCCGCCACTCGGCAGCGACACGGTCATCGAGACGACGGCGCTCGCGCTCGGCGTCGACGAGCCGATCCTGCGGACCCCGCCGCTACGCGTCGCCCGCGCCGCGCGCGTCGCGATCATGGGCCCGAACGGGAGCGGGAAGACGACGCTCCTTCGCGCGCTGCTGGGCGAGCGGTTTCCGCTCGGAGGGCATGTCCGCGCCGCTCCTGGAGCGCGGGTCGCGCACTTCGCGCAGTCCGGCTCGGTGCCGGCCGCCGAGGGCACGGTGCTCGAGGCGCTCCGCGCGAACGTTCCGCTGACGGAGCAGCAGGCGCGCGATCATCTCGCCCGGTTCCTGTTCCGAGGCGAAGCGGTGTTTCGCGAGACGCGAACGCTCTCCGGCGGCGAGCGCGCGCGCCTGTCGCTCGCCGTGCTCGCCGCGCGTCCGGCGAACGTGCTCGCACTCGACGAGCCGACGAATCATCTCGACCTCGACGCGCGCGAAGCACTAGAGCAGGTGCTGCGCGACTACGAGGGCACGCTCCTGGTCGTCACACACGACCGCTATCTCGCCGACAAGCTCGCCACCTACGTCTGGCTCGCCGAGCGCGGCGAGCTGCGCGTGTTCGAGGGCAACTATTCCGCGATGCGGCGAGCGATCGCGGAGGACGCGAACCGAAAGGAGCTGCGGGGAAGGGAGGCGAGGGCGCCCAGCGTGAGCCCGCCCGGGGGACACCCGCGACGCACCGGGGCGCTTCGCGCACAGGGGCCCCTGCCCCTGGGACGCCGAACCGGCGGGGGCTCCCGCGAGGCCGGGGCGCGCGGCGAGCAGAAGCGGCTTGCTGATCTCGAGGAGCGCATTAACCAACTCGAACGCAAGCTGGAGGAGTTGGCGCGGAAGGTCGCGGAGGTCGCCGCGCGCGGCAACTTCCTGGAGTCGCGACGTGTCGGACAGGAGTACGCGGATCTCGAGCATGCGCTGCGCGAGCTGTACGACGAGTGGGCGAAGGCGGGCGACGAGTCGTGACCGCATACGTCATCGGCCTTACCGGGCAGCTCGGGTCGGGGAAGTCGACGGTCGCGAAGATCCTCGGCGAGCTCGGCGCGACGGTGCTCGACGCCGACGAGGTGAGCCGCGACGTCATGCGGCCAGGACAGCCCGCGTTCGCGGCGATCCACGGCGAGTTCGGCCGCGAGATCCTCGCCGATGACGGGACGATCGACCGAGCGAAGCTCGGGCAGAAGGTCTTCGGGGACCCGCGCGCGCTGCGCCGGCTGGAGCAGATCGTGTGGCCGCACGTCATCGCGCGGATCCTCGACGTGCGCGCGGGTCTGTTCGACGACTCGGTCCTCGCCGTCGAGGCGATCAAGCTCCTCGAGGCGCCGTTACGCCGGATCTGCGACGAGGTCTGGGTGACGGTCGCGCCGCGCGAGACGCTCGTGTCGCGCGTGGCGTCCCGGGGGATGACGGCGGTCGAGGCGCGCCTCCGCCTCGGCGCGCAGCTGTCGGAGACCGAGTTCCGGCGATTCGCGACGACCGTCCTCGACAACTCGGCCGGAGAGACAGAGCTGCGCCGCCAGGTCGAAGCGGCCTGGCGGCGCAGTCAAGAGCGCGTGAAGCGCAGGGTCGGTTAGCGTTCGGTGCGCGGGATCGACCTGTAGCCGAAGTCCTTGTACACGGTCGGGAAGCTCGTGCCGGTCGTGGCGACGACACGCTCGTCCTTCGCGGCGCGGAGCACCATCGCGAGCTGCGAGCCGGCCGACTGCAGGTAATAGAACTTCTGCACATCGCTCAGGTCGCTGACGCGGATCGTGTAGACCTGACCCTTGCGATCGAGGATCGGCACGTTCTCGTAGATCGTCTTCGACTGGAAGTCGACGACGTACCGCGGATCGCACGGCGAGGGCGGCGGCGGGTTGAACTTCTGGCAGGGGTCGATGCTCACCGTGCTGATGATGTCCACGATGTCGCCCGGGACGAGGTTGCCGCCCACGGCGTTCTGGTCGCTCACGCTGATGGACAGCGCGCGGTAGTTCGGCGAGGTCGGAGTAAGCACCTCACCCGGCGGCAGGACCGTGAACGCGGCCTGCCCCTGTGGCACGGTGTAGCGCACGGCCGTGATCGGCTCGTTGCGAGCCACCGGCGATGTGAGGATGCGCCCGACGACGTCCTTCGGGTCCCTTGCGGCGGTCGGGGGCGCGACGGCGACCGGATACTGGGCGACGGTCACGTCGGACGCCTCGATGATCTGACGGTTCGAAAGGTCGCGCACAGCGACGACGACGGGGACCTTCTCCTCCGGCTGCAGGGCCGGGCCGACCGACTGCGCCTGGCTGGCAAACAGGTAGGTGCCGCCGGCCGCGGCGAGCGCCAAGACGAGGCCGAGGATGGTGAAGAGTCTGGCGCGCCTCTTCGCTCTGTCTTCCAAGAACCGACTCCCTTCCCGAGATGGTCGAATTGCCTCGCCTTTGGCGCGGCTGCTGACTCCTGGAACGCGCACCCAGCCATCCGGGGCGCGCAGGCTGAACCTTGGAGCGGGGGCAAAGGAGCGTCAATCCCACCAGACGGGGATAGTCGTTGCGCTCCCAGCCCAAGGCTTCCATCCCGAGGCCGCTCGCTCCTACAATTGCCTGTTGCCACTGTTATTCGAATGGATGTTCTATTGAGGAGCCGATGGCAGAGGATCGATTGACCGACCAGGCGACGTCGACGCTTGAGCCGGCGGAGTTCAAGCTGCAGCTCCCCTGGGCCCTCGCGGGGGACCAGCCGAGAGCGTCCACCGCGCTCATCGAGGGCCTCCGGCGCGGCGAGAAGCAGCAGACGCTCCTGGGCGTCACTGGCTCAGGCAAGACGGCAACGATGGCCGCGATCATCGCCGCAGCCCGCCGGCCGGCGTTGATCCTCTCGCACAACAAGACGCTCGCGGCGCAGCTGTACGGCGAGTTCAAGGAGTTCTTCCCGGACAACGCCGTCGAGTACTTCGTCTCGTACTACGACTACTACCAGCCCGAGGCGTACATCCCGCGTACCGACCTGTACATCGAGAAGGACAGCTCGCGGAACGACGAGATCGACAAGATGCGTCACTCGGCGACGCGCGGGCTCTTCGAGCGGCGCGACGTCATCATCGTCGCGTCCGTCTCGTGCATTTACGGCATCGGCGCGCCGGTCGATTACGGCTCGGTCACGATCCGCCTGCGCCGTGGCGAGCGGCACCGCCGCGAGAAGGTCCTGCGCCACCTCATCGACATCCAGTACGAGCGCAACGACCAGAACTTCACGCGCGGGAAGTTCCGCGTTCGCGGCGACACGCTCGAGGTGTACCCCGCGTACGAGGACGTCGCGGTGCGCGTCGAGTTCTTCGGTGACGAGATCGAGCGCATCAGCGAGCTCGATCCGCTGACGGGAGAGCTCCTCGCCGAACGCGACAGCGTGTCGATCTATCCGGCGCGCCACTGGGTGACGCCGCGCGATCAGCTGATGGAGGCGATCCGCGACATCGAGGCGGAGCTCGAGGAGCGGGTGAAGGACTTCGAGGCGCAGGGGAAGCTCGTCGAGGCACAGCGCCTCCGGCAGCGCACGAACTTCGACCTCGAGATGCTCCGCGAGGTCGGCGTGTGCCCCGGCGTGGAGAACTACTCGCGGCACCTCGCACGCCGTCCCGCCGGCAGCCGGCCGTGGACGCTGCTCGACTACTTCCCGCCGGACTACCTCGCCTTCATCGACGAGTCGCACATCTCGATCCCGCAGGTGCGCGGGATGTACCACGGCGATCGCCAGCGCAAGGAAGTGCTCATCGAGTACGGCTTCCGGCTGCCGTCGGCGCTGGACAACCGTCCGCTCACCTTCCGCGAGTTCGAGGAGCACCTCGACCAGACGATCTTCGTCTCCGCGACGCCGGGCCCGTACGAGCTCGAGCACAGCGGCGGCCGGGTCGTCGAGCAGATCATCCGTCCCACCGGCCTGCTCGACCCGACCATCGACGTGCGCCGGACGCACGGGCAGATCGACGATCTACTGGCGGAGATCCGCACGCGGGTCGAGCGCGGGCAGCGCGCCCTCGTCACGACGCTCACGAAGAAGATGGCCGAGGACCTCTCGGACTACCTGCGCGAGATGGGCGTCAAGGTGCAGTACCTGCACAGCGAGGTCGAGACGCTCGAGCGCACCGACATCCTCCGCGATCTCCGTCTCGGCGTGTACGACGTCGTCGTCGGCGTGAACCTCCTCCGCGAAGGGCTCGACCTGCCGGAGGTCACGCTCGTCGCGATCCTCGACGCCGACAAGGAGGGCTACCTGCGGTCGGGGAACTCGCTCATCCAGGTCATCGGCCGGGCGGCGCGACACGTCGAGGGCCACGTGATCATGTACGCCGATCGCGTGACCGACTCGATGCGTTTCGCGATCGACGAGACGCACCGTCGCCGCGAGATCCAGCAGGAGTACAACCGTCAGAAGGGCATCGATCCGCAGACGGTCGTCAAGGCCATCCGCGACATCAACGCGCGGCTGCGCTCCGTCGCCGAGGAGCTGCCGGCCGTGCCGGCGCCGGTGAAGGACATGCCGCGCGACGAGCTGTTCCGCCTGATCAAGGACATCGAGTCGCGCATGAAGGCGGCGGCCAAGGACCTCGACTTCGAGAAGGCCGCGCTGCTGCGCGATGAGCTCATCGAGCTCCGCGGCGTCCTCGCCGGAGAGGCGCCGATCGCGCCGGCGGCGCTCGAGGCGGAGACGACGCGGCGGCGCGAGCGCGTGCGCGCCGTGAGCCCACGCCGCGTCGGCGCGAGGAGGGTGAGGGGATAAGCACGTTGCTCGCCGTCCTCATCCCGATCGCGCTTTTCGGCGTGGTCCTGCTCGGCGCCGTCCTGTTCATCCAGCGCGGCGCATCCGGTCTCGACGCGTCGCCGCGCCAGCTGCTGCGGATCTACCTGTACCTCGGCTCGCTCGTCTCGGTCATCGTGCTCGTGGCGGGGATCGCACAGGCGATCACCGGCGTGCTCGGGGCGATCGCTCCCGACTTCACGTACGGCCAGCAGCCGGTCGCGGTGCCGGCACCGGTGCCGCCCGGCTCCGAGGTGGGCGTGCCACTCCGTCCGGGACAGCCGGAGCAGAACGACCGTCGCACCCGCGAGAGCCTGCTGCAGGGGATCACGGGCGCCGTCGCGGGCACGATCTTCTGGGCCGTGCACTGGTACGGGCGAAAGGCGCTCGAGACCGCCGACGAGCGCACGAGCTTCCTGCGGCGCGGCTACTACCTGCTTGGGACGGCGATCTTCGGGATCGCGTCGATCGTGCTCGTGCCGACGGCCATCTACAACACGCTGCACTGGTTTCTCATCCCGGTCGGCCAGTTCGACTTTCGTGGGGGCGCCGGCGAGAGCGTCGCCGCGGCGATCGCAGCGGTCCCGTTCTGGATCATCTTCCTTCGCATCGTCCTGACCGACTACCGCGCCGCGCCCGCGGGCGCGAGCGCGGCGCCGCGGCCCGCATGATCCGTGTCGGCATCGCCTGCCCGGCGCCGTCGAGCGCGGAGCCGTTCGCGGCGTGGGTCCTGGACCTCATCGGCTGCGTCTCGTGCGCTGGAAGCGAGGACGCGGCCCTCGCCGGCGTGGGCGCGGCGATCGATGCGTACCTCCATCACGCACGCGGTCTCGAGGCGGTCGCGCCGCGCGGCGACATCCGCGTCGTGGAGCGGTTCACCGGATGGTGGGAGGGCGACTACGAGGTGAACGCGTTCTTCCGCCAGGTCGATCTCGCGCCGGTGACGGCCGAGGAGGCCGACTTCGCGGCCGCGCTCCTCGAGCGCACGCGCGGCGCGCTGCTCCGCGCGGCGCGGCGCGCCGGCCCGGCGCCGAGCGACGATCGGGAGACCGAGCCGATGCTGCGGCACGTCGCCAAGGTGGAGTGGTGGTATGCCACGCGTCTCGACGAGTCGCCGGCGCACGCGCCGCCCGACGCCGAGACGCGCGACGTCGAGGCGCTGCTCGGTGACGTGCGCGCATTCGCGCTACGGCGGATCGCAGCGCTCCCTTCTCTCGGCGGGGTCGTGCGCGGTCATCATGAGGAGCGCTGGACGCCGCGCAAGGTGCTGCGCCGGTTCATCTATCACGAGCTCGATCACGTCCTCGAGCTCGAACGCCGCGCTAGCGTGGCGGTGCGCTGAGATGCCGCTGCAGTACATCACGATCAAGGGCGCACGCGAGCACAACCTGAAGGGCATCGACCTCGCGATCCCGCGCGATCGCATGGTCGTCATCACCGGCCTCTCGGGATCGGGGAAGTCCTCACTCGCCTTTGACACGATCTACGCCGAGGGGCAGCGGCGCTACGTCGAGTCGCTCTCCGCCTACGCGCGCCAGTTCCTCGGACAGATGGAGAAGCCCGACGTCGACCAGATCGACGGCCTGTCGCCCGCGGTCTCGATCGATCAGAAGGGCGCGACACGCAACCCGCGCTCGACGGTCGGCACGGTCACCGAGATCTACGACCACCTCCGCCTGCTGTTCGCGCGCGCGGGACGTCCGTTCTGTCCGAAGTGCGGCCGTCCGATCCAGTCGCAGTCGGTCCAGCAGATCGTCGATCAGATCCGCTCGCTCCCGGTGGGGACGCGCGTGCTCGTGCTCGCGCCGCTGGTGAAGGACCGCAAGGGCGAACACGGACAGATCCTCGCGACCGCGCGGCGGAGCGGGTACGCGCGCGCGCGGATCGACGGCGTCGTGCAGGACCTCGCCGAGAACGTGACCCTCGACAAGATGAAGAAGCACTCGATCGAGATCGTCGTCGACCGGCTCGTTGTCGCGCCGGCGGACGAGGACGCGAAGACGCGCATCACCGACTCGGTCGAGACGGCGCTGCGGCTCGGCGAGGGCATGCTGCTCGCCAACATCGACGAGAAGGAGGACCGCGTCTTCTCGCAGCGTTTCGCCTGCCCGTTCGACGGCACGTCGCTGCCCGAGATCGAGCCGCGCACGTTCTCCTTCAACTCGCCGCACGGCGCCTGCCCGGCGTGCACCGGGCTCGGCGTGAAGATGGAGCTCGACCCCGAGCTCGTCGTCGCGAACGCCGACCTGTCGATCGACGAGGGCGCGATCCTCCCCTGGCAGCGCGAGGGGCAATCGCACCACTACCGGACGCAGGTGCTGGAGGCGCTCGCGAGGAAGATGCGCTTCTCGCTCAAGACGCCGTGGGCCAGGCTCCCGAAGAAGGTGAAGGACGCGATCCTCTACGGCGTCGAGGGTCCGCTGACGCTGACGTACGAGAACCGGCACGGGCAGACCCGGCAGTACGAGATGGAGTACGAGGGCGTCATCCAGAACCTCGAGCGCCGATACCGCGAGACGACCTCGGACTACGTGAAGCAGGAGATCGAGCGGTTCATGACCGAGCGCCCCTGCCCGACGTGCGGCGGCGCAAGGCTGCGGCCTGAAGCGCTCGCGGTCAAGGTCGTGGACAAGAGCGTCGTCGACGTCTCGCGGATGTCGGTCGGCGACGCGATCGCGTGGGTCGACGCGCTGCCGAAGTCACTGTCCGAGCGCGAGCGCACGATCGCGCGCATGATCCTCAAGGAGATCCGCGCGCGGCTCGGCTTCCTCGTCGACGTCGGCCTCGACTACCTCACCCTCGAGCGCAGCGCCGCGACTCTGTCCGGCGGCGAGGCGCAGCGCATCCGGCTCGCGACGCAGATCGGTTCCGGACTGATGGGGGTGCTGTACATCCTCGACGAGCCGTCGATCGGCCTGCACCAGCGCGACAATGCTCGGCTCATCCGCACGCTCCTCGGCCTGCGCGACATCGGCAACACGGTCATCGTCGTCGAGCACGACGAGGAGACGATCCGCACCGCCGACTGGATCGTCGACATCGGCCCTGGAGCGGGCAAGCACGGCGGCGAGATCGTGGCCCAGGGTCCGCTCGAGGCGATCCTCGCGGAGCCGCGCTCGATCACCGGCCAGTACCTCTCCGGACGCCGCCGGATCCCCTTCCGCAGGGAGCGGCGAGCGCCGCGCAAGGGCCACGAGCTCATTGTGCGTGGCGCGACGGAGCACAACCTCAAGGGGATCGACGTGCACGTCCCGCTCGGGCTCTTCGTCGCCGTGACCGGCGTGTCCGGCTCGGGGAAGTCGACCCTGGTGAACGACATCCTCTATCGAGCGCTCGCGCAGCGGATCTACCGCGCGAAGGAGCGGCCCGGCGCGCACGGGCGCGTCGAGGGCGTCGAGCTCGTGGACAAGATCGTGGACGTCGACCAGTCGCCGATCGGCCGGACGCCGCGCTCCAATCCGGCGACCTACACCGGCCTCTTCACGCCGATCCGCGAGCTGTTCGCCGCCGTGCCCGACGCGCGCCTGCGCGGGTACACCGCGGGGCGATTCTCGTTCAACGTGCGCGGCGGCCGGTGCGAGGCGTGCGCCGGCGACGGCATCATCAAGATCGAGATGCAGTTCCTTCCCGACGTGTACGTGCCGTGCGAGGTGTGCAAGGGGAAGCGCTACAACCGCGAGGCGCTCGAGATCCACTACAAGGGCAAGTCCATCGCCGACGTGCTCGACATGACCGCGGAGGAGGCGCTCGAGTTCTTCAAGTACGTGCCGGCGATCGCGAACAAGCTGCAGACCATCGTCGACGTGGGTCTCGGCTACATCCACCTCGGCCAGCCGGCGACGACGCTGTCGGGCGGCGAGGCGCAGCGGGTGAAGCTCGCGACGGAGCTGAGCCGGCGCGCCACCGGCAGGACCGTGTACATCCTCGACGAGCCGACGACGGGCCTGCACTTCTATGACGTGGAGCGTCTGCTCGACGTGCTGCACCGTCTCGTCGACGCCGGAAACTCAGTGATCGTCATCGAGCACAACCTCGACGTGGTCAAGACGGCCGACTGGATCGTCGACCTCGGCCCGGAGGGCGGCGCCGCCGGCGGCGAGATCATCGCCGAGGGCACGCCGGAGCAGGTCGCAAAGATCCGCCGATCGTTCACCGGCGACTTCCTCCGCGAGTTGCTGGCGAAGGGGAAGCTCTCGGGCGTGAGGCGCGAGACCGCCGAGGTCGCGAGCTGAACCTCGTCGACCTCGCGATCGCCGCCGCGCTCCTGCTCGCGGTCTATGAGGGGTGGCGCGCGGGCTTCGTGGCGACGCTCTACGGCCTCACGACGTGGCTCGTCGGTCTGCTCGCGGCGGTCATGGTGAACACGCCGCTCGCCGCGGCACTATCCGGATTCGGGCTGAGCCTCGCGGTCGCGCGAGCAGTCGCGTTCATCGGCGTGCTCATCCTCGCCGAGGGCGCCTTCGCGCTCGCCGCGCGCTACACGCTTGGCCCGCTGACGCGCGCGATCCGCTCGCACGAGGTGACGCGCATCATCGATCGCGTCGCCGGCGTCGTGCCGAGCGTCGCCCGGATGCTCGTGGTCGTCGCGCTCGCGCTATCGGTCCTCGTGGTGTTCCCCGTCGTGCCGGGCGTCGGGCAGGCGATCGACGAGTCGCGATTCGGCAGCGCGATGGTGTCCGGCGTCGCCGCGCTGCAACCGCAGCTGCAGCGGCTCCTGGGGAGCGGATCGGATGAGGGCGTCCTCCTCGTCACGAAAGTCTCGGAGGACCAGCAGCAGCGGCTCCAGCTGCCCGACGACCTGCATCCGGTCGCCGATCCGGACGCGGAGAAGCAGATGTTCGACCTCGTGAACAAGGAGCGGACGAGCCGCGGGCTCCGGCCGCTCGTGCTCGACACGCGCCTCGTCGCGGTCGCGCGAGCGCACGCGGACGAAGAGTTCCGCTTGAAGTACTTCGGACACATCTCGCCGGTGACGGGAAGTCCGTTCGATCGGCTGAAGAAGGCCGGGATCGATTACGTCCGCGCCGGCGAGAACCTCGCGTACGCGCCGTCCGTCACGATCGCACATCAGGGCCTGATGAACAGCGAGGCGCACCGCGAGAACATCCTGAAGCCGGAGTACACGAAGCTCGGCGTCGGCGCGATGAGCGCGGGCGTGTACGGGCGAATGTTCGGCCAGCTCTTCATCTCGCCGTGAGCGGCGGCGGTGCGCCGCTCCGCGAAGTAGTGCGCGAAGCCGAGCTCGCCGCGGCGGAGGCGGGCGCACCGGTCGCCGGTGAGGCGACCGGCGTTCGGTTCGCCGCGCTCGAGGTCTCGCAGTTCCGCACGTACTGGCTCGCCAGCGCGGTCTCGATCACCGGCGACGGCATGGAGAACGTCATCCGCAACTGGCTCGTCTGGGAGCTGACGCACTCGCCGCTGTGGCTCGGGATGATGGTCTTCGCGCACTGGGTGCCGTTCACGTTCTTCTCCCTGTACGGCGGCGTCCTCGCCGATCGCTACGACAACCGCAAGGTTCAGCTCGTCGCGCAGGCGCTGCTCATGGCGGCCGGCATGGGCGTCGCGATCGTGACGCTCGCGGGGTGGGTGAACGAGTGGTGGATCTTCGCGCTGCTCCTCCTGCACGGCTTCGCCGGAGCGATCGGCAACCCCGCGCAGCAGACGCTGATCAACGACCTCGTCGGCAGGGACCGGCTGCTCTCGGCGATCAGCCTGAACTCGTCGATGCGTCAGGTGACGCAGGTGATCGGGCCGCTCATCGCGGGGTGGTTCCTCATCGTGCTCGGCGCCGGCTGGGGCTTCTTCGCCAACGCCCTCACGTTCGTCCCGCTCCTGATCGTGCTCACGTTCCTGCGCCCGACGCATCGGGCGCCCCGCGAGCGGCTCACGCTCGGCACCGGCGAATCGCTGCGCGAGGGCTTCGCGTTCCTGCGCACCAACCCGACGATCGCCGCGCTCATCGTGTTGGAGATGGTGCCCGTCGTCTTCCTCGGGCACGCGCTGAGCTCGCTGACGCCGGCGATCGCGACCGACGTGCTGCACGTCGGCGAGGAAGGGTACGTGGTGCTCCTCGCCGGCAGCGGCGTCGGCGCGCTCGTCGCCGCGGTCTGGCTCGCCTACGCGCGGATCCGCAGGCGCGGCCTTGTCATCGTCGCCGCGGCGCTCGCCGAGGCCATCTGCATCCTCCTGTTCTCGCTGTCGACGAGCTACGCCGCCTCGTTCGCGCTGCTCCTCGCCGTCGGCGGGACCGACGTCATCACGCAGTCGCTGACGAACACGACGATCCAGCTCGCGGCGCCGGACGCTCTACGCGGCCGCGTGATGGGCGCGTACAGCTTCGGCACCCAGGGCGTCCGCGTCCTCAACGGTCCGATCCTCGGCGGCGCCGCGCAGCTGCTCGCGAGCGTGCCGCTCGCGATCGGCGCCGCATCCGTCGCCGTCGTCGGGCTGCTCGCCGCGGTCGCCGCGCTCGTGCCCAGCCTGCGCAAGCTCGAGTGACCGCACCCTCCGCGCTTCGGTAAGCTGCCACCGCGCGCGGTGGACTGGCTGCACGCTCCCGACTACTGGCTCGCGCGTCTCGTGTTCCAGCGCGCGCTCGCCCTCGTGTACCTCATCGCGTTCCTCGTCGCGGTGCGGGAGTTCGTTCCGCTGCTGGGCGAGCGGGGCCTCCTGCCGGTGCCGCGGTTCGTCGCGGCAGTGCGGTTCCGAAGCGCACCGAGCCTCTTCCACTTCCGCTATTCGGACCGGATCGCCCTCGCCGCCGCGTGGAGCGGCGCGGCGCTCGCCGCGATCGCGCTCGCGGGACTGCCGGACTCCTGGCCGCTCCCCCTGACCATGCTCGTCTGGGCCGCGCTCTGGGCGCTGTACCTGTCGTTCGTGAACGTCGGGCAGACCTTCTACGGATTCGGCTGGGAGACGCTCCTCCTCGAGACCGGGTTCCTCGCGATCTTCCTCGGGAACGCGACGACGGCGGTGCCGCTGCCACTCGTGATCCTCATCCGCTGGGTCCTGTTCCGCGTCGAGTTCGGCGCCGGCCTCATCAAGCTGCGCGGCGACCGGTGCTGGCGCGACCTCACCTGCCTCTACTACCACCACGAGACGCAGCCGATGCCGAACCCGCTGTCCTGGTACTTCCACCATCTGCCGAAGCCGCTCCACCGCGCCGAGGTGCTCGGGAATCACTTCGCGCAGCTCGTCGTCCCGTTCCTGCTGTTCACGCCGCAGCCGCTCGCGTCGCTCGCCGGTCTCGTCATCGTCATCACGCAGGGCTGGCTCGTGCTGAGCGGCAACTTCTCCTGGCTGAACGCGATCACGATCGTGCTCGCGTTCGCCGCGTTCGACGATGACGCGTTCGCCCGCGTGCTACCGCTCGCGCCGCCGCCGCAGGCGCCCGTTCCGTGGCACGACGTGCTCGTCGTCGCCGCGACGCTGCTCGTGATCGGGCTCAGCTACTGGCCGGCGCGGAACCTCGTCTCGCGGCGGCAGCTGATGAACGCGAGCTTCGACCCGCTGCACCTCGTGAACACGTACGGCGCGTTCGGGAGCGTGACGCGGGAGCGCTACGAGGTCGTCGTCGAGGGGACTGCCGACGAGGCGCCCACCCCGCGGACGGAGTGGCGCGAGTACGAGTTCGTGGGCAAGCCCGGCGACCCGCGACGCCGTCCGCCGCAGGTCGCGCCCTTTCACCTGCGGCTCGACTGGCTGATGTGGTTCCTGCCGCTCGGGATGCCGTCGTACGAATGGTTCGTCCCGTTCCTGATGAAGCTGCTGCTGAACGACCGCGCGACGCTGCGACTGCTGCGCGTGAACCCGTTCGCCGGCGCGCCGCCGCGGTTCGTTCGCGCGACGCTGTACCTCTACCGCTTCACGACGCCGCGGGAGCGTCGCGAGACGAGGGCGTGGTGGACGCGCACGCGCATCGGCGAATACGTCCCGCCGGTCTCGCTGCGAGCGGCGCGACGCGGTGCGGCCGACGACTAGGAGAAGCGCTCGGTGTCCGAGGAGGATCGGCGCCGGCGTCGCTCAGCGGAGTGGTCACGAAAGATAGCGACGCCGGTGCCGACCATGGCGGTCATGAGCATCGCGAGGATGCCGAG
>DASQXO010000151.1:0-8277 GCA_035639655.1 Candidatus Dormiibacterota bacterium | reverse complement strand
CGAGCAGCAGCGTCAGAGTCGCGCCGACGAGCGCGACGGACTGCGAGGCGATGCTCGCCGCGATCGCGGCGAGACGCTCGGGGATGGCCGCGTAGATCGTCGCGAGGTCGACGGTGACGCCCCGATCCTTGAGGTCCTGCTGGAGCTGGAGCACGCGGCCGGTGAGCGCCTCGCCGTAGCCCGGCGCGTTCGCGACGAGCAGCGAGAGCTGCTGGAAGATGACCGGGACGACGATCGCGAGCGCCGCGGCGAGCGCGATGACGAGCGCGGCATACACGACGAGCACCGCCGCGAGACGTCCGAGGCGCGCGTGGCGCTCGAGCCAGACGACCGGGGGCGCGAGCAGATAGGCGAGCGCCCACGCGAAGACGAACACGAGCGCGACGTCCGCGATCCGTTCGAAGACCTGCTCGAGCGAGCCGATGATCCACAGGGCGAGAGCCACGACCGCGAGCGATAGCGCCGCGATCCGCAGGTTGCTCTCGGTGTCGCGTGCCATCGGCGAGCATGCTACCTACCTATACTCCGAATTCGTGCCCCCACGGCCGCTCATCGAGCGCTATGCGGCACACCTCCCGATCACTCCGTCGACACCGCACCTGACGCTCGGCGAAGGTGATACGCCATTGGTCCGCGCGCCCGCGATCGAGGCACGGACCGGCGTCGCGGAGGTCTGGCTCAAGGTCGAAGGCCAGAATCCGACCGGCTCGTTCAAGGATCGCGGCATGGTCGTCGCCGTCGCGAAGGCCGTCGAGGACGGCGCGCAAGTCGTGCTCTGCGCCTCGACGGGCAACACCGCGGCGTCGGCCGCGGCGTACGCGGCGCGCGCCGGCGTTCGCTGCGTCGTGCTGCTTCCCGAGGGGCAGGTCGCGCTCGGAAAGCTCGCCCAGGCCGAGGTCTTCGGCGCGCGAGTGCTCTCACTCGAGGGGTCGTTCGACGACGCGCTGCGCGTCGCGCGCGATCTCGCCGCCGAGGGCGTCGCGGCGCTCGTGAACAGCGTCAATCCGCACCGCATCGACGGTCAGAAGACCGCGGCATTCGAGATCTGCGAAGCGCTCGGCGATGCGCCGGACGCGCTCTGCATCCCGGTCGGGAACGCCGGCAACATCACGGCGTACTGGAAGGGATTCCGCGAGGCCGTGGATGCGCGGATCGCGCGCGGTCGCCCGCGCATGTGGGGATTCCAGGCCGCCGGCGCGGCCCCGCTCGTCGAGGGGCGGCGCATCGCGCGCCCGGAGACGATCGCGACCGCGATCCGCATCGGAAATCCGGCGTCGTGGGACGGCGCGCTTCGCGCGCGCGACGAATCGCGTGGCGCGATCGAGGCCGTGAGCGATGACGAGATCCTGGCCGCGTACGCACTGCTCGCGTCGCGCGAGGGGATCTTCTGCGAACCCGCGTCGGCGGCGTCCGTCGCGGGGCTGCTGAAGCGCGCGGCGACCGGATCGCTCGAGGGCGTCGAACGCGTCGTGTGCGTCCTCACCGGCAGCGGGCTGAAGGATCCCGACGCGGCACGGCGCCTCGCGCGCGCCCCGGAGCGCGTTCGCGCGGACGCCGGCGCCGTGCGCGATCGCGTGCTCGCCTCCGCGGTCCGGTAGCCGAGACGTGGAGGTGCGCGTTCGCGTCCCGGCGACGAGCGCGAATCTCGGCCCCGGCTTCGACGCGTTCGCGCTCGCCCTCCCGCTCCTCGCCGAATTCGACGTGCGTCCGGCTCGCGGTTATGAGGTGCGCGTCGAAGGCGACGGCGACGGCGTGCCGACCGGGAGCTCGAACCTCGTCGTCATCGCGGCGCGCGCGACGGCGAAGGCGGCACGCGAGCAACTCTCCGGACTGCACGTCGTGCAGCGCTCGGAGATCCCGACCGCGCGCGGGCTCGGATCGAGCGCGGCGGCGATCGTCGCCGGCTGCGTCGCGGCGAACGAGGTGCTCGGGCGGCCGCTCGACCGTCAGAGCCTGCTGCGCACCGCGGCCGGCGTCGAAGGCCACGCCGACAACGTCGCCGCGGCGCTCCTCGGCGGGTTCACCATCGCGGCGCCGTCCCAGGACGGTCCGATCGCGACGAGCCTCGCGTTCCCGCGCGCGTGGCGCGCTGTGATCTTCGTCCCCGAGCGGCAGCTCTCGACGCGACAGGCCCGCGGCATCCTTCCGCCGCGGGTCGCGCGTTCCGATGCGGTATTCAATCTCGCGCGCACGGCGATCTTCGTCGCCGCCGTCCTGCGCAAGGACGGGACGCTCCTGCGTCTCGCGATGCACGATCGGCTACACGAGCCGGCGCGACTTCGCCTCGTGCCGGCGCTCGATTTCATCGCGCGCGCGGCGCGCGCCGCCGGAGCATTCGGCGCCGTCCTCTCTGGTGCGGGACCGTCGGTGCTCGCCGTCGCGCCGGCGCGCCTCGCGCCGCGGGTCGCGGCGGCGATGGACGCCGTCGCCGAAGAGGAGAGCTGGCCGGGTCGCGCGCGCGTGATGCGTGTTCGCGGCGTCGGCGCGCAGGCCAGGCGACACGACGGGTCGGGATAGGATGACGAGAGTGATCACCCGCCGCTTCGTCGCGTGCCTCCTCGTCGCGGCCGCGGTCCTCGCGCTCGTCGCCTGCACGCCGCCGACCGCGGCGACGCCGACGCCCGCGGCGTCGAGCGCGACGGTGCGGCCGTCGCCGACGGCGACGCCATCACCGTCGCCGTCGCCCACCGCGACGGCATCGCCTACGCCGACGCCGGCGCCGGCCGGATACACCTCGCCGCGGGGCTCGATCACCGTCGATCAGCCGCGCGCGTTCGCCGCGGTGACGTCGCCGATGACGGTGAATGGGACGGCGACGCTTTTCGAGGGCGGGTTCAGCTGGCGCCTTCTCGACGCCGGGGGCAAGGAGCTCGCGAAGGGAACTGGCCAGGCGTCGCCGGGCGCGCCGGCGAAGGGGACGTTCTCATTCAACGTCACGTTCAGCGTCACGAGCGACACCTACGGCTACATCTCCCTCATCAGCTTCAGCGCGAAGGACAACAGCGTGGACGACGAGGCGCGCGTGCCGATCATCCTCGCCGCGCGTTAGGTCTCGAGTTGAGGCGTCTCGCGATCGCGCTCGTGTTCGTCGCGGCGTGCGGCGGGTCCGGCACCCTTGCGACGACGACGCCATCGCTCGCGCCGACGCAGACGCCGACCGCGACGCCGTCGCTCTCACGCGCGGCCGCGCTCAGCCTTGCTGACGTCGTGCGTGCGGGCGCGCAATCGACGTATCGCATCGTGTACCTCTACCACGTCGTCGCGAACGGGCAGACGCAAACGCTCGAATCGACGTGGTACGTGAGGCCGCCGGAGATGCGCTGGGACTTCGCGTCTCCGCTCGGCGGCTCGTCGTCCTTCTTCGTGCTGAAGGACGGCGTGTACGTGTGCAGCGCCGCGGGCCAGCCCTCGCCCGCGTGCTACAGCCTCGGGTCGTTCGCCGCCGCGCAGCAGAGTTCGGGCGCGCAGGTACAGGAGCTCATCCGCGAGCATCCGGACCGCTTCACGGCGACGCCGATCGCGACTCGCGAGATCGCCGGCATCCAGGCGCAGTGCTTCACCGTCGACGACGTGAGCGCGCAGTTCGGCCAGGGGACGCTCTGCTTCAGCGCGCAGGGGTTGCCGCTGTTCAGCGCATTCAAAGGCTCGGGCGGCGAGTTCTCGATGGAGGCGACCGCGGTCAGCACGACCGTCACCGATGCCGATCTGATGCTCCCCGGGCCGGTGCAGAAGCTGCCGTAGCGCCACGCGTGAGTGACCGGCTCGCTCTCCTGCGCGACCCCTCGGTACGCGGCGCGTTCGCGTCGGCACTCGGAACGGAACGCGTCGGCAGAGAGATCGACTATCACGACGTCATCGCGACGACCATGACCCGCGGCGAGGAGCTGATCCGCAGCGGCGCACCGGACGGCACTGTCGTCGTCGCCGATCACCAGACCGAAGGCCGCGGCAGGCGCGGCCGGCAGTGGGGGTACGGTGGCGCGGGGACGCAACTCCTCGCGAGCTGGCTGCTGCGCGTGGACACGGCGCGCGCGCCGCTCGTCAGCGTCCTCGCGTCCGTCGCCGCGCTCCGCGCGTCGCGCTCGCTGGGCGTCGAGAGGCTCTCGGTAAAATGGCCGAACGACCTGCTCCTGGACGGTCGTAAGACGGCGGGCGTGCTGGCGATCGGTGTGCGCGACGCCGGCGGAACGGACTGGCTCGATCTCGGCATGGGGATCGACATCCACACTCGGGATCATCCGGAGGAGGTACGCGGGACGGTGACCTCGTTCGCACGTGAGGGGTACGACGTCGATCGTCTCGCGCTCCTCGCACGGCTCGCGACCGAGATCGAGCGCATCGTCGACGCCGATGCGTCGGCTCGTGCGGCCGCGATGGACGAGTGGCGACGCGCGTCCGCGACGCTCGGACGGCGGATCCGCGTCCAGGACGGCGCGCGCGAGTTCGAGGCCGACGCGGTCGAGCTCGCCGATGACGGCGCGCTCCTCGTGCGCCGCGGCGGACAGCTCGAGCGCGTCGTCGCCGGCGACGTGAGCGTTCGACCCGGATGAGCCGGTTCGCGATCGTGACCGACGGCAGCGTGACGCTGCCGCCGACGTTCCTGACGAGCGAGCAGGTCGCGATCGCGCACGACCACATCAGCTTCGGGATGGAGTCGTACACGCCGGGGGTCGACCTGACCGACGCCCAGTTCTACGAGCTCATCCGCACGCGGCGGGAGCCGCCCAGCACATCGCAGCCGTCGCTCGGCGACATCCGCAACGCGTACGAACAGGCCCTCCGCCACGCGAAGGAGATCCTCGTCATCACCGTCGACGCGACGCGCTCGGGGACGCACGCGACGATGGCGACCGCGGCGCACTCCATGCCCGGCCGTTTCGCCGTGGTCGACTCGCACAGCGTTTCGGGCGCGATGGGGCTCATCGTGATGTCCTGCGCCCGCGCACGGAGGAACGGCTCGTCGCTCGACGAGGCGGAAGCGATCGCGCGGAAGTATGCCGAGCGCGTCCGGCTCCTCGCGTACATCGACACGCTGGACTTCATCAAGCGGAGCGGTCGCGTTCCGGCGATCCGCCTGGTCATCGGGTCGCTGCTGCAGATCAAGCCGATCATCCGCTTCGCCGGAGGCGAGCCCGAGATGGTCGACCGCATCCGCACCCGATCGCGCGGGCTGCAGCGTCTCCGCGAGCTGATCCTCAACGAGATGCCCGAGGGTTCGCGGGCGCAGGTCTACGTGCTGCACACGAACTCGCCGGAGGACGCGGGCGCGCTCGGCGAGTGGGCGCGCCGCACCTTCCACTGCATCGAGTACTACGAGCAGGACGCCGGACCGGTCCTCGCGACGCACGTCGGTCCCGGCGTCGTCGCGCTGGGCTTCCTGAAGGAGGATTAGGTGCGGCTGCGGATCCCGTTCGTGCGGCGGAAGGAATTCCCGTCGGACATGTGGACGAAGTGCCCGACGTGCGGCGAGATGCTGTTCAACAAGCAGCTCGAGCGCAACCTCTCGGTGTGCTCGAAGTGCGGCCACCACTTCCGCATCGGCGCGCGCGACCGCATCGAGCAACTCCTCGACAAGCGCTCGTTCGAGGAGCACGACGCCGAGGTCGTCGCGAGCGACCCGCTCGGCTTCGCCGACTCGAAGCCGTACACGGAACGGCTCGCCCAGGCGCAGGCGAAGACGGGACTCCGCGATGCCGCGGTCTGGGGGACGGGCCGCCTCGACGATCGCCCGGTGGTGCTCGCGGCGCTGGACTTCGGCTTCATGGGCGGCAGCATGGGCTCCGTCGTCGGCGAGAAGCTGGCGCGCGCGGCCGAGCACGCGCTCGCAGAGCGGTTGCCGCTCATCGTCGTATCCGCCTCCGGCGGCGCGCGCATGCAGGAGGGCATTCTCTCGCTCATGCAGATGGCGAAGGTGAACGCGGCCCTGGCGCGGCTCGCCGACGCCGGGATCCCGTACATCTCGATCGTCACCGACCCGACCACCGGCGGCGTCGCGGCCTCATTCGCGGCGGTCGGCGACATCATCCTCGCCGAACCGAACGCGCTCATCGGCTTCTCCGGCGCACGCGTCACGAGCGAGACCATCGGCGAGAAGATGCCGAAAGGCTTCCAGCGCGCCGAGTTCCTGCTCGAGCACGGCTTCGTCGATCAGGTCGTCCCCAGAGCGGAGTTGCGCGCACGTCTCTCGACGTTCCTGTCGATCCTGCGGCCGCCGCCGCACGAAATGCGCTGGGCTCTATGAGCTTCGGTTGCGCCGGCGCGGCTGTTGCGCCTGACGCCGGTCGCGCCCGTTGCTCGCTCTCCGCCTACCCCGCGAGTGCGCTCGCTCCGCTCGCGCTCGCGGGGAGCGATCCGGATGCCGCGACGTGGGTGGCGTCGAACGCTCGCCCCGGGCGCGCCGGCTCGGCGCACGCCGCGCCGCTTCCGGCAGTGGGGCCGTGAGTATGTTGGATCGCGTTACTGGCCGCGCGGCCACGAACGGCAACGGCGCGCGGCCGCAGGTCGAAGGTGTTTTGACAGATCTGTCCCAGCTGCATCGGCGGACACCATGGGAAACCGTTCAGTTGGCTCGAAACGTCAAGCGACCTCATGCGCTGGATGTCATCTCGCGTGTGTTCAAGGACTTCCAGGAACTCCACGGCGACCGGCTCTTCCGCGACGACCCGGCCATCGTCGCCGGATTCGGACTCCTCGACGGGAAGCCCGTCGCGGTGGTCGGACAGCAAAAGGGCGCGACGACCGAGGAGAACATCGAGCGCAACTTCGGCATGGCGCACCCGGAGGGGTACCGCAAGGCGCTGCGCATCATGCGGCTCGCCGAGAAGTTCGGCGTGCCGATCGTGACGCTCGTCGACACGTCGGGCGCGTATCCGGGACCCGAGGCCGAGGAGCGCGGGCAGCACGAAGCGATCGCGCGGAACGTGCTCGAGATGACCCGGCTGCGTACGCCGATCGTCGTCGTCATCCTCGGCGAAGGCGGGAGCGGCGGGGCGCTCGCGCTCGCCGTCGGCGACGTCGTGCTCGCGCTGGAGAACGCGATCTACTCGGTCATCTCGCCCGAGGGGGCGGCCGCGATCCTGTGGCGCACGAACGCCGAGGCCGAGCGCGCCGCGAACGCCCTGAAGCTCACGTCGTTCGACCTCCTCCAGCTCGGCGTCATCGACGGCATCGTCACCGAGCCGCCGGACGGCGCCCAGGCGGACCACGACGATACGGCGCGGCGGATCGGCGGCGCGATCCGTAGCCAGCTGGAGCGATTGACGCGCGTCCCGCTCCACGACCTGCTCGCCCTGCGCTACGAACGGTTCCGTCACGTCGGTGTCCACGACGAGCCGGCGCAGGCGGCTCCGGCGCCGAAGCGCTCGTGGCTCCAGCGGATGCTGCGCCGATGACTCGCGAGCTCGCGCTCCTCGACGAGCTGCTCGCGCTGCTCGACGGTACGGACGCGACCGCGATCGACGTGATCGCGGACGGCTTCGCCGTGCGGATCCGCCGCCGCGCCGTGCGCCGCAAGAGCGCCGCCGACACCGCGCGCCCGTCGCCGTCGCGCAAGGCCGAGGCGGTCCAGGTGAAGAGCCCAGCGGTCGGGATCTTCAGCGCCGAGAAGGAGTGGAAGGTCGGCGACCGCGTCGAGTCGGGCGCGCTCCTCGGCGGCGTGCAGTCGCTCGGCCACGTCGCCGAGATCACCGCTCCCGTCGGCGGCGCGATCCGCTCCGTGCTCACGTCGAGCGGCGCGCCGGTCGAGTACGGCCAGGCGCTGTTCGCGATCGAGACCGGCTAACCCTCGAGAAGCGCAAGCCCGGCGGCGACGGCGCCGAACGGATCGGCGTCGCGCAGCGTCGCGCGCGGGAACCGCCGGCTCAAGAGCCCGCGCACCGCGGGGATCTTGCTCGAGCCGCCGGTGGTGACGACCTCGTCGACCTCGTCCCGCGTGATCCCCGCGCTCGCGATGGCCTCGTCGAGCAGTGCGTCGATCCGACGCAGCGACGGCCCGATGAGTTGCTCGAACCGGAACCGCGAGAGGCGCGCGTCGACGTCGACCGCCGCGCGGTGATACGTGAGGATGGTGAACGCGGCGTCGGACAGCCGGATCTTCGCGTCGTCGGCGGCGCGGAAGATCTCGTAGCCGAGCTGCAGCTCGATCGCGCTCACGAGCGCCGCGAGCTCGCGGCGCGGGCCGCCGGCGCGCGCGAGGTCGTCGAGCGCGTCGAGGATGTCCTTCTCGTTCAACGCCGACAGCGCGTGCCAGTCGTGCAGCGCGTTCGTGATGAAGGCCGG
>DASQXO010000150.1:0-12726 GCA_035639655.1 Candidatus Dormiibacterota bacterium | reverse complement strand
GACTCCGGCCAGCGCTCGAGCGCCGCGACGAGCGCGTCCTGCGCGAGATCCTCGGCGAGGCCGACGTCGCGCACGAGCCGCGCGAGACCGGCGATGAGTCTGGCGGACTCGATCCTCCAGACCGCCTCGATCGCGCGGTGCGCGTCGCGCGCCACTACCGCTTCGTGGCCGCCTGCGCCCCGACGCCCTCTTGCTCGCGTTCGAGCTCAACGGGCGCGGGCCGGAAGTCCTCGTACTCGAACACCTGACGGATCTCGATCTCCATCCCGTCACCGAATGGCGCTCGCTTCAGCCATTCGATCGCCTCGTCCATCGAGCGGACCTGCCAGAGCCAGAACCCGGCCACGAGCTCCTTCGACTCGGTGAAGGGTCCGTCGATGACCTTGTGCTTGCCGGCCGAGAACTTCACGCGCACGCCCTTCGAGCTCGGGTGAAGCCGCTCGGCCGCGAGCAGCACGCCCGCCTTCGCGAGCTCCTCGCTGAAGTTCCGCATCTCGGTGACCGCCCGCTCGTCGGGGCGGACCTCCCCCTCGCCCTGCCCGCTCTCCTTGGCGATCAGCATCACTCGCATGTCGTGTCTCCTTCTTGTCGCTGTCTCGAGCACGGCCGCCGTTCGGTTGCCGCGCTCTACTGTGACGTCGAACACGAGCAGGCGAAATCGACATCCGTCCGCCGCGATCTCTGGCTACGTGGCCGCGAACGTCTCGTAGACGAGTCCGGCGAGGACCGCGAAGGTCACGGCGACGGCGAGCCATCCGACGGCGGTGAGCACCGGGCCGATGCGCCGTTCGCCCATCACGGCCGGGTCGCGCGCCGCGAGCATGACGAGCACGAGGAGCGGCGGCGCGACGGCACCCATCATCAGCGAGGTGAGGAACAGCGCGTCGATCGGATTGACGCCGGTGAAGTTGATGCCCACACCGACGAGCGTCGCGACGGCGATGACCGCGTAGAAGGGCTTCGCCCGGTACCACTTCTCGTCCAGCCCCGCGCGCCAGCCGAAGGTCTCGCCGAGCGCGTACGCCGTCGCGCCGGACAGCACCGGCACCGCGAGGAGGCCCGCGCCGATCATCCCGACGGCGAAGAGCGCGCCGGCGAGATCGCCGAGCAGCGGTCGCAGCGCCGCCGCGGCGTCGGCGCCGCTCTTGATGTCGGTGTCGTGCTGCGCGTGGAGCGTGAGCGCGGTGGACATGATGATGAAGAACATGATCACGTTCGACGCGGACATGCCGCTCGTCACGTCGACGGTCGCGTGCGTCACGTCGGCGGCGGTCGCGCGCTCCGCCTGGCGCCCGTAGGCCTCCGCTTCCTCGCGCTTCTCCTCGACCTCTTCATCGGATTGCCAGAAGAAGAGGTACGGCGAGATCGTCGTGCCGAAGATCGCGACGAGGACCTGCACGTACTCGCGGTCGAGCGAGAGCCTCGGCACGAGCGTGGCCGCCGCGATCGTGCCGAGGTCGGGACGGAGGACGAAGGCGTCGAGGACGTAGGCGAGCAGCGCGAGCGTCAACATCTTCAGCCCGGTGGAGATGAGCTTGTAGCTCCCGAAGATCACGAACGCGAGGATGACGATCGTGACCGGCGGGATGAGCGCGAGCGCCGGCAGGCCGCTCAGCAGGTGCAACGAATCCGCGACGGCGCCGAGGTCCGCGCCGATGTTGACCGTCGTCGCGATCGACAGCAGTGCGACGGCGGCGTAGAGCACCGGCTTCGGATAGCGGCGCCGGATGATGCCGGCGAGCCCGGTCTTCGTCACGAGGCCGAGCCGCGCGCAGATGTTCTCGGTCGCGGCGACGAGCGGCAGGCTGAAGAGCGCCGTCCAGAGCACCGGTAGCCCGATCGTCGCGCCCGCCACGGCGTACGTGCCGATCGCGCTCGGATCGGCTTGCGCCGCGCCGGTGACGAGACCCGGGCCGATCATGCGGAAGACGCGCTTCAGCGGATTCGGCTCGCGGTCGATGTCCTCCGCTTCCGAGCGCGGCGGTGTCGGGTGAGCGCCGCGATCGGGTAGCGCCACGGCGCGCGGCGAAGCACCCGACGTGCCACGCGAGCCCGCCACGCGCTCCATTACGCTCCCGCGGTTGGATTACTCGGCACTCGATCGTCGCCTCGACGCGCTGCGCGGCCGAGCGGGCGTCGTGATCTGCGAGGCGGACGAGACGGTGCGCTTCGCGCGGGATGCGGACGAGCTGTACCCCGCGGCGAGCGTAATCAAGGTGCCGCTCGTGATGGCGCTCTACGCGGAGGTCGCGCGCGGCGCGATCGACCTGTCCGAGCGAATGGGGGTGGGGGAGCGCGTCGCCGGCACCGGCGTCCTCACGCACGTGGCCGATCTCGCCGAACTCACGCTCCGCGACCACGCCGTACTGACGATCATCGTGAGCGACAACACCGCGACGAATCGCGTCATCGACCGCGTGGGGATCGACGTGGTGAACGCGTACCTCGAGCGTTGGGGCTGTTCCCGCTCGCGCCTGCGGCGGCGGATGTTCGACCTCGACGCGCGGCAGCGGGGACTTGAGAACGTCATGACCGCGCGCGAGTCCGCGCACTTGCTCGCGATGCTCCAGCGGGGCGAGCTCGTCGACCGCGCGACGAGCGAAGCGGTGCTCGCGATCCTGCACGCCACGGCGTACGACGGACACGCGCGGCGGTACCTGCCGGACGGCGTCTGGACCGCGAACAAGACGGGCCGCCTCGCGCACGTGCGCAACGATCTCGCGATCGTCCGCGTCGAGCGCCCGGTGATCGTCGCGGCGTTCACGCGCGAGCTCGCCTCGGAGGCGGAGGGCGAGGCGGCCCTCGGCCTTGCCGGCTGGTTCGCGTATCGCGAGTCCGGCGGCGCAGGACCGGAATTGCCGCCGCTCGTCGATTAGCGTCGCTTGCTTGCCGTATAGTCCGAACGATGTCGCGCCGCCGCACGCGATCGCGGAAGTTACCGACGCGGCGTCTCGTGTACCTCGCGGTCCTGATCGGCGCGGCGCTCGTCGGCTCCGCATTCGTGCGCGTGACGCTGCAGGACAACGCGCTCGCCCGCGAAGCGCTCGCGGTACGCGGACAGATCGCGATGCTCGAGGCGCAGCAGTCGTACCTCCAGGCGCAGGTCGCGACGCGCGAGACGCCCGAATACATCAGGCAGAAGGCCCGCGAGTTCGGCTATGTCCAGCAGGGCGAAGGGCTGGCGAGCGTGCGCGATGGTGCTGTGGTGCCGTCGGGTCGGACGACCGGGAGCGATGGGAATGCGAGCGTGCTCGCGCGTGTGCAGAGGTGGATCGCCCTCTTCTTTCATCCGTGAGCCGGTGATAAACTTTTCGGCAGCGGGGTGGTGTAGTAGTAACACGGCGGGCTCATAACCCGCAGACTCGAAGGTGCAAATCCTTCCCCCGCAACAGTGGAGCGAGCGGCTCGGATCGAGCCGCTCTTCTGTTTCTGCAGGCGCCGTGCGCAAGCGGCGGTCGACGTCGTTCCGTGAGGAAGTCTCCTCCGGAAAGGGAAGTTCAAGAACAATTACCGCACGCGACGAGGCGCGGCGGCCGGATCATCTCTCGGTGTCCGACTGGCTCGAGCTGCTCGACCGATATGGGCAGCGCTGTGCCTGTTGCGGTGAGTTGCGGCCGCTGGTCGTCGAGCATCGCGTTGCGGGGAATTCCGCGTCCGGATCTCAGCCGAAGCCGCTAAACTTTTGGTTCTACCCGACGCGGCTGGGTAGCTTAGTGGTCTAAAGCCCCCGACTCATAACCGGGTGACCGGCGGTTCGAATCCGCCCCCAGCCACTTGGCGACCACCTCATCCACCATCCAGCGGCGAGTGCGCGAGTTCATCGCGGCGCATTCGATCTTCGAACCGGGCCCGGTCGTCGTCGCCTGCTCCGGGGGTCCCGATTCGCTCGCGCTCCTCGGCATCCTGCACGCGCTCTCGGGTCAGCTCGGCCTCGTCGCGCACGTCGCGCACTTCGACCATCGCATGCGCACGACATCCGCGCGCGACGCGCGGGTGGTCGAGCGTGTCGCACGCGATCTCGGCCTGCCGTTGCATCTCGGCGCGGCGGCGCGGCCACCGCGGAGCGAGGCCGAAGCGCGCGACGCGCGGTACGACTTCCTTCGGCAGACGGCGCGAAGCACCGGCGCGAAGACGATCGCGCTGGGCCACACCCGCGACGATCAGGCCGAGACGGTCCTGCTCCATCTCGTCCGCGGCAGCGGCGTCCTCGGGCTCGCGGCGATGCGCCCGCGCCGCGACGATCTCGCTCGGCCGCTCCTCTGTCTCGCCCGGGAGGACACCGTCGCGTACACGGCGCAGATGGGCGTGCGCCCGGTCCGCGATCCGACGAACGCGAGCGAGCGCTACGCGCGAAACCTCGTGCGCCTCCGCGTGATCCCGCTGCTCGAGCGCGTGAATCCGAAGGCGCGGGATGCGCTCGCGCGCGTCGCGGACAACGCCGCGCTGCTCGCCGACGTCCTCCGCGCTTCCGCCGGCGCGGCCCTGGATCGGACGATCGTCGACGACGACCGCGAGCTCGTCCTCGACCTCGATCGTCTGCCGTCGGATCCGGCCATCGCGTCCGAGGCGCTCGCGATCGCCGCGGAGCGCAAGGGCGCATCCGGCCTGTCCGAACGCCACCGCGTCGCGCTCCTCGCGCTCGCACGCGGGGACCGCGGCAGCGCGCGCGTCGACCTACCGCACGACGTCGTCGCGCTGCGCGAGTACCGCCGCCTCTCCATCGGTCCCGTCCGAGCCGCGGATACGCCGCCGGATCCGGTCGCGCTGATCCCCGGACGTTCGGTGCGATGGGGCGAGTGGTCATTCGTCTTCGACGATCGTTCGAGCGAGCGCATGTCGCCGCTCCAGACACGACTGCCGCGTATCGATTTACAGGTACGCGCATGGCGGCCGGGCGATCGACTTGTCGGCGGTGGGAAGGTTCAGGACGTGCTTACCGACGCGAAGATCCCGCGGCGCGCGCGCTCGTCGTATCCGGTCGTCGTCACCCCCTCGGGTGACGTGTTATGGGTGCCAGGGCTGGCTCGCGGCACGACGGCGACGAGCGATACGGACGTGACTCTCGCTGCGAAACCGCCAGAAACCCGTCAGGCATGACTTTTGGTGGGATACTCGTTATGCAGGAAAGCGGGACCTCCCGCTCGCCGGGACTTCGTGCACAGGGGCCCCAACCCCTGGATCAGGAAAGGTAGGGCTGAGCGACGAGCTTCGACAACCGCATCTTCAAGAACGGCATCGTGACGCTCCTGCTCGTCGTGATGGGCGTGGCCGCCCTCTATGCGTACAGCCAGAAGCAGTCTCCGGCACAGACCGTCTCCTATTCGCAGGTCGTCCAGGAGATCCAACAGGGCAAGGTGAAGTCGATCCAGACGACGATCGGCGGGAACACCGCTCAGATCGAGCTGAAGGACGGCCAGAAGCAGCAGACGACCGTTTCCAGCCCGGACAACTTCGACAAGCTCGTGACCGACTACAACGCCGGGAAGCCGACCGACCAGCAGATCGACTACCGGCCGGTCGCCGAGAGCCAGACGTTCCAGTGGCTCGGTCAGCTCCTCATCGCGATCCTGCCGATCGTCTTCATCGCCGGCCTGTTCCTCTACATGATGCGGCAGGCGCAGGGAACGAATAATCAAGCGCTCTCCTTCGGCAAGTCGCGCGCTCGGATGTTCATGGGCAACAAGCCGTCGGTGACGTTCGACGACGTCGCGGGAGTCGACGAGGCGAAGCAGGAATTGACCGAGGTCGTCGAGTTCCTGAAATACCCGGAGAAATTCTCGACGCTCGGCGCGCGCATCCCGCGCGGCGTGCTCCTCGTCGGCCCGCCCGGCACCGGGAAGACGCTCCTCGCGCGAGCCGTCGCCGGCGAGGCCGGCGTGCCGTTCTTCTCGATCTCGGGCTCCGAGTTCGTGGAGATGTTCGTCGGCGTCGGCGCGAGCCGCGTCCGCGATCTGTTCGATCAGGCGAAGCGAAACGCGCCCTGCATCGTGTTCGTCGATGAGATCGACGCCGTCGGACGCCAGCGCGGCGCCGGCCTCGGCGGATCGCATGACGAGCGCGAACAGACGCTGAACCAGATCCTCGTCGAGATGGACGGCTTCGATACCGGCACGAACGTCATCGTCGTGGCCGCGACGAACCGTCCCGACGTCCTCGACCCGGCGCTCCTGCGACCGGGGCGCTTCGACCGCCAGGTCGTGCTCGACCGGCCGGACATCCGCGGCCGGAAGGCGATCCTCGACGTGCACATCAAGGGCAAGCCGCTGGACAAGAACGTCGACCTCATGAAGATCGCCAAGATCTCGCCCGGCTTCTCCGGCGCGGACCTCGCGAACGTGGTGAACGAGGCCGCGATCCTCGCGGCCCGGCGCAACAAGAAGGTCATCGGCGGCCAGGAGTTCGAGGAGGCGCTCGAAAAGGTGGCCCTCGGTCCCGAGCGCCGCTCGCGCGTGATCTCCGAGAAGGAGAAGCGCGTCATCGCGTATCACGAGGGCGGGCACGCGCTCGTCGGCCACCTCCTGCCGAACTGCGATCCGATCCACAAGATCTCCATCGTCGCCCGCGGCATGGCGGGGGGCGTGACGTGGTCGCTGCCCGAGGAGGACAAGTACCTCCGCAGCAAGAAGGAGTTCGAGGACGACATCGCGATGGCGCTCGGCGGCTGGGTCGCGGAGCAGCTCGCGACCGGCGACACGACCACCGGCGCGTCGAACGACATCGAGAAGGCGTCCGAGATGGCGCGCCAGATGGTCATGCGATACGGCATGAGCGAGCGCCTCGGACCGCTCGCGTTCGGCCGCCGCGACGAGCTCATCTTCCTCGGTCGTCAGATCGCCGAAGAGCGGAACTACTCCGAGGAGATCGCCAAGCAGATCGACGAGGAGGTCCACGAGATCATCGATCGCGGCTACCGCCGCGCGAAGGAGTTGCTCACCGCTCGACGCGAGAAGCTCGACCAGATCGTCGACCGCCTGATGGCCGAGGAGACGATCGAAGGCGAGGAGTTCGAGAAGATGTTCGGCGACGAGCAGATCGCCGCGGCCGCGTCGATCGCCGAGCCGACATCCATGCCGCCAAGCGCGCCCGGCGACGTCGCGACAGGCGACGAGAAGCCGCGACGCAAAGAGGGCAAGGGGCCGCAGACCGCGCCGTCGCCCGCCTAGGCGTTTACTGGCACGCGACCTGCTTCACCTTCCGCCGAAGTGCTCGACCGCCTCGTATCGCGTACGGCGCGCGTGGCCCGCGCGGAGCGGTTCCAGGTCGTCGTGTGGATGGCGGTGAACATCGTGCTCGCCATCGTCTTCACGCTGATGCTGCACGTGGACGACGGCGCGGCGCACGCGATGGGCTTCTGACCGACTAATCTCGTCGGCCTGCGTCTCTTCGTCGCTCTCCCGGTCCCGTCCGCGATCGCGCGGGAGTGCGCGCGCGTCGCCGCCGCGCTTCCGGCGGAACCGGTGAAGCGCGTGTCGCCCGAGCTCATGCACCTGACGCTCGCCTTCATCGGCTGGGCCCCGGATGAGACGGCGGCGATCGCCGGGCGGGCCCTGCGGAACGCCTTCGCCGACACCGGCCCGATCGCATGCCGGTTGGGGGCGGTCGGCGCGTTCCCGACGGCGAACCGTCCACGCGTGATCTGGGTGGGTCTGGCCGAGGGCGAGGAAGGCGTCCGCGCGGCGGCGGTCGCGGCGCGCGAGGCGCTCCGCGCGGCGAACGTGTCCTTCGACGACAAGCCCCCGGTCGCGCACCTCACCGTCGCCCGGGTACGGGACGAGGCGCCGCGAAGCGCGCGTGACGCGATCGCCGACGTCATCCGCGGCAGCCGCGTCGAGCCGCTGCGGTTCGAGATCGGTGAGGCCATCCTGTTCGAGAGCCGCCTCGCGCGGAGCGGCCCGACCTACATTCCGCTCGAGCGCATCCCGCTGCCCACGCGCTTGCCGAGCGCGCGCCCCGAGCGGTAGAGTCTTCTCACAAGTCGTTCGACCGAGAGCGAGTACGTGCCGGTCGCGAGCGCAGCGAACCCTCCGTGATGGTGCGAGGAGGGGCGAGCGGCGGGCACTGAATGGGTCTCGGGAGACGCCCGCGGAAACGCGAGGAGTACGCGGCGCCGGCAGGGCACCGTTAGCGGCCCGCTCCGATGATTGTCGGAGGCAAAGGCGCGGCTCCGGCCGCGCGAAATCGGGTGGCACCACGAGTCGTCCCTCGTCCCGTCCAGGGCGAGGGATTTTTGTTTGCCAGGAGGTGCCCGTGGCGGTAGCGGAGCGGATCGTCGAGCTGGTCCCGGTGATGCGCGAGCGTTTCGCCGACCTCGAGACGCCGGTGTCGGCGTTCGCGAAGCTCGCGCATCTCGACGGCGCGTTTCTGCTGGAGAGCGTCGAGGGCGGCGAGCACCTCGCGCGCTACTCGTTCATCGGCGTGCTGCCGCGCGAGCGGATCGTCGTGAAGGATGGCGACGACCCCGTCGTCGTCCTCCGGCGTGCGCTCTCCCGCTACCGACGGCCGGCCGTCAGCGGCCTACCGCGGTTCGCCGGGGGCGCCGTCGGGTATGTCGGATACGAGGCCGTCCGCGCCTTCGAGCGGATATCGGCCGCGGAACGCGACGTCCTACGCCTGCCGGCCGCCATGTTCGGGATCTACGACACCGTCATCGCCTTCGATCACGTCCGCCGCACGATGCGCCTCATCGCGCATGCCGAGTCGGGGAATCCGGGCGGCGCGGAGCGCCGTCTCGACGACGTCGAGTCGCTCCTCGATCGTGCGGCCCGGCCGGCCGCGCGGCCGGGCGCGGCCACGACGTGGCGGTCGAACCTCAGCCGAGAGCGGTTCGAAGCGAGCGTCGGGCGCGCGGTCGAGCTGATCCACGCCGGCGACTGCATCCAGGTCGTGCTCTCGCAACGCTTCACGCTCGATGACCCGCCCGACGCGCTGTCGCTTTACCGCGCGCTGCGCAGCGTGAATCCGTCGCCGTACATGTTCCTGCTCGCCGGCGCGGATGCGACGCTAGTCGGCGCGTCGCCCGAGCCGTTCCTCCGCGTCGAGGATCGACGCCTCGCGATGTACCCGATCGCGGGGACTCGACCGCGCGGACGAGACGACGTCGAGGATGCCGCACTCGAGGCCGAGCTGCGCCGAAGCGAGAAGGAGCGGGCCGAGCACGTCATGCTCGTCGACCTCGCACGCAACGATCTCGGCCGGGTCAGCGAGATGGGCACCGTGCGCGTCCCGACGTTCATGCGCGTAGACCGTTTCTCGCACGTCATGCACCTCACGTCGATCGTCGAGGGAACGCTGCGCCGCGATCTCGATGCGCTCGACGCGTTCCGCGCCTGCTTCCCGGCGGGCACCGTCAGCGGCGCGCCGAAGGTGCGGGCGATGCAGCGCATCGCGGAGCTCGAGCCGGATCGGCGCGGCCCGTACGCCGGCGCGGTCGGCTACGCCGACTTCGACGGCAACCTCGACACGTGCATCGCGATCCGTACCGGCGTCCTCACGCGCGGGCAGCTCCACGTCCAGGCCGGCGCGGGCATCGTCGCCGACAGCGATCCCGCAGCCGAATACGACGAGACGATCGCGAAATCCAACGCGCTCCGCCGCGCGGTCGAGCTCGCGCGGGAGCTCGCGAAGTGAACCTGCATCTGTCGCCTTTGCCGGGGTGTGCCGCGTGGGCGTCCGGCCGCTCCTCCCTGTGCGCCTGGCTCGCGGCGTCTAAGCCGCGAGCCACGATGCCGGTTCGTTCTGCGTTAGGCGCGCAACGGTCGTCGCGGCCGGCGCCCATCGCGACACCTCCGCTGACCACGCTGCGGCAGACTCGGCTGCGTCCGCCGAGCTCGCCTTCGGCGGAGGGAAGCAAATGAGAGTGCTCGTGATCGACAACTACGACTCCTTTACCTACAACCTCGTCCAACTCGCGGGATCGCTCGGCGCGGAGGTCGTGGTGCGACGCAACGACGAAGCGACGCTCGAGGAGCTCCGCGCGCTCGAGCCCGAGCGGGTCATCGTGTCGCCGGGGCCGGGCGATCCGCGCGAGGCCGGCGTCTCGTGTGATGCGATCCGCGCCTTCGCGGGCGCGGGGGTGCCGACGCTCGGCGTCTGTCTCGGACATCAGTGCATCGGCGCGGCGCTCGGTGCGCGCATCGTGCGCGCGCCGACACTTCTGCACGGGAAGACGTCCGCCGTGACGCACGATGGGCGCGGCATCTTCCAGGACGTTCCGTCGCCGACGGTGGCGACGCGCTACCACTCGCTGGCGATCGACGAGGGGACGCTCCCCCCGGACCTCGTCGTTTCCGCGCGCAGCGATGACGGCGTGCTCATGGGCGTCCGGCACCGACGCATGCCGCTCGAGGGCGTGCAGTTCCATCCGGAATCGATCCTCACCGCCGACGGCGAGCGGATGCTGCGGAACTTCCTCAGCGCCGCGGAAGCTCCCGCGCACGGAGCGCAGTGATGGAGTTTCGCGACGCGCTCGCGCGAATCGTGAGCGGCGGCGAGCTCACCCGCGAGGAGGCCGAATCGATCATGCGGCGCGTCATGGAGGGCGAGGCGACGCCCGCGCAGCTCGGTGCGCTGCTCGGCGCCCTCGCCACGCGCGGCGAGAGCGTCGACGAGCTCGCCGGGTTCGCCGCCGCGCTCCGTGCGTTCGCCGTACCCGTCCACGTGCGTGACGGCGCCATCGACACCTGCGGCACCGGCGGCGACGCGGCGGGGACGTTCAACATCTCGACCGTGTCCGCGATCGTGTGCGCCGCGGCCGGCGTACCGGTCGCCAAGCACGGGAACCGCGCCGCGTCGAGCGCGTGCGGGAGCGCCGACGTGCTCGAGGCCCTCGGCGTGCGGATCGACCTCGGACCGGATGAGGTCGCGCGCTGCGTCGCCGACGTCGGCGTCGGCTTCATGTTCGCGCCGCGGTTCCATCCGGCGATGAAGCACGCCGCGCCCGTGCGTCGCGAGCTCGGCGTGCGCACGGTGTTCAACATCCTCGGCCCGCTCGCGAATCCGGCGCGCGTGCGCCGCCAACTCCTCGGCGTCGCGACGCCGAGGCTGGGAGAGCGCGTCGCGCGCGTGCTCGGCGCGCTCGGCGCGGACCACATCGTCGTCGCGCACGGTGAGGACGGTCTGGATGAGATCTCGCCCTGCGGGCCGACGCGGCTGCACGAGCTCGTCGACGGCAGCCTGCGCGAGAGCACGCTCCGGCCCGAGGATGTCGGCCTGCGCTCCGTGCGTCGCGTCGAGATCGCCGGCGGCGACGCGGCCCGCAATCGCGAGATCGCCGAGCGCGTGCTCGGCGGGGAGGACGGCGCGCCGCGAACGGCGGTCCTGCTCAACGCGGGCGCCGCGCTGTACGTCGCGGCGAAGGCGAAGCGGATCGCCGACGGCGTCGAGCTCGCCGCGCACGCCATCGACTCCGGCGCCGCGCACCGAACGCTCACGCGGTTCGTCGAGCGCTCGCAAGCGCTCGCGCAGGCGACGCCGGCGTGAACTTCCTCTCCACCGTCGCCGAGGAGCAGCGTGCGCGCGTCGCCGCGCTCCGTCCCCGTCGCCGCGAGCTCGAGCGCAGCGCAGACCGCCGGCGCGGCCCATCGCGCGACCTCGCCGGCGCGCTTCGTGCCGCGGCGCGCGACGGCGCCGTCGCCGTTCTCGCCGAGGTGAAGCGGCGCTCGCCCTCCGCCGGCGAGCTCGCGCCGATCGCGGATCCGGGCGCGCTGGCGATCGACTACGCAAGCGGCGGCGCGGCCGCGATCTCCGTTCTCACTGAGGAACGGCACTTCCTCGGCTCCGTCGCCGATCTCGCCCGCGTCCGCGACTGCGTGCGCATCCCGGTGCTGCGCAAGGACTTCGTCGTCGACGAGCTGCAGCTCCTCGAGGCGCGCGCGTACGGCGCCGATGCGGTGCTCCTCATCGCTGAGCTCTGTGATGACGATGCGCTCGCCCGTCTCGTATCCGTCGCTCGCGAGCTCGGCCTCGGCGCCCTCGTCGAGGCCCACGAGCCGGAGGCGTTCGATCGCGCCCTCGCGAGCGGCGCCGAGATCGTCGGCATCAACCAGCGCGACCTCCGCACGCTCGAGCTCGATCGCACGACGCTGAGCCGGCTCGCGCCGCGCGTGCCCGCCGATCGCGTGCTCGTCGCGGAGAGCGGCATCGCGGTCGCCGCCGACGTTCGCATGCTGCCCGCGCGCGTGGACGCGATCCTCGTCGGGACGGCGCTCGTCGGCAGTCCCGACTCGCGTCGACTCGTGCGCGACCTGCGCGACGCCCGGCGAGTGGAGGTGTCGCCGTGACGGCCGCGACGGCCGGACGCTTTGGGACGTTCGGCGGCCGGTATCTGCCGGAGACGCTCATGCCCGCGGTGACCGAGCTCGACGCGGCCTGGAGCGAGGCCTGGGCGGACGAGCGATTCCGCGCCGAGCTCGACGGGCTCCTGCGTGACTACGTCGGGCGGCCGACGCCGCTCAGCGAGGCGCGCAACCTCGCGCGCGCGGTCGGTCTGGGCCGAGTCTTCCTGAAGCGAGAGGACCTCGCGCACACGGGCGCGCACAAGATCAACAACGCCGTCGGGCAGGCGCTGCTCGCGGCGCGGATGGGCAAGCACCGCGTGATCGCCGAGACGGGCGCGGGACAGCACGGCGTCGCGACCGCGACCGCGTGCGCGCTCCTCGGCCTCGACTGCGTCGTGTACATGGGGACCGAGGACATGCGCCGCCAGGCGCCGAACGTGTTCCGCATGAA
>DASQXO010000149.1:0-8118 GCA_035639655.1 Candidatus Dormiibacterota bacterium | reverse complement strand
ACGCTCACGCGCCTGGAGAAGGAGCTGCGCGATGCCGAGTCGGCGCTGTCCGAGCTGCAGAAGGGCCGGCGCATGCTCACCGAGGAGGTCACGCCGGAGGACGTCGCCGAGGTCGTCGCGAAGTGGACCGGCATCCCGGTGACACGACTGCTCGAGGGCGAGATGGACAAGCTGCTGAAGATGGAAACGCATCTCCACCAGCGCGTCGTCGGCCAGGACGAAGCGATCGAGGCCGTCGCGAACGCGGTGCGCCGCTCGCGCGCCGGGCTGCAGGACCCGAACCGCCCGATCGGGACGTTCCTGTTCCTCGGCCCGACCGGCGTCGGCAAGACGCTCCTCGCACGCGCACTGGCGGAGTTCCTGTTCAACGACGAGAAGGCGATGGTGCGGCTCGACATGTCCGAGTACATGGAGAAGCACACCGTCGCGCGCCTCATCGGCGCGCCGCCTGGGTACGTCGGGTACGAGGAGGGCGGCCAGCTGACGGAGGCGGTCCGCCGCCGGCCGTACACGGTGATCCTGTTCGACGAGATCGAGAAGGCGCACCAGGACGTGTTCAACGTGCTCCTCCAGGTCATGGACGAGGGCCGGCTGACCGACGGCCAGGGCCGGACGGTCGACTTCCGGAACACGGTCCTGATCATGACGAGCAACATCGGATCGCACTTCATCCAGGAGCTCACGCACAACGAGCAGCTCCTGCGGCAGCGCGTCATGGAGCTCGTGCGCCAGACGTTCCGGCCGGAGTTCCTCAACCGGATCGACGAGATCGTCATCTTCCACGGCCTGAGCGACGCGCAGATCGCCGAGGTCGTCGACAAGGAGATGGCCGCGCTCGCGAAGCGCCTGGCGGAGAAGAAGATCGCGATCACGTTGACGCCGGGGGCGAAGGCCGTCCTCGCGAACGAGGGATTCGATCCGGTGTACGGGGCGCGGCCGATCCGGCGCGTGCTGCAGCGACGCGTCCTCGATCCGCTCGCGACGTCGATCCTGCGCGGCGAGTTCCACGAGGGCGAGCGCGTGATCGTGGACGAGCGCGGCGGCGACATCGTGTTCGAGCACGGCGGGATCTCCCCGGAGGCCGAACGAGAGGCAGTCACAGCCGCGTCGCGCTGATCCTCGCCGTGGCGCTCGTCGCGTGTGACGCGCCCTCGGCTGTGGTCCCCCTGACCGCGCCGCCGCCGACGAGCGAGGCGACCGCGGTCGCTCCGGCTACGCCTCCGCCGGTCGCGACGCTGCTCAAGGGCGTCGACGAGACGAGACTGCGGACGCACGTGGAGGCGCTGGCGGCGGTGGGTTCGCGCTCTCCGGGGCGCGACGGGCACGTGAAGGCGCAGGCGTACATTCGCGACGTCCTGACGGCGATCGGGAGCCCGTTCGTTTCGCGAATACCGCGCACCTCCGGGCCCGAGCCGCAGAACTGGTACGCGGAGTTCGGGCCGGAGGGAAACTCGACGATCGCCCCGGATATCTGGATCACCGCCCATTACGACTCCATCGCGGATCGGACTCCCGGCTGGAACGCGGCGACGGACCCGGCGCCGGGCGCGAACGACAACGGCACCGGTGTGGCCGGGCTGCTCGAGATCGCTCGGATCCTGCAGAGCGAGCATGCCGCCGGTCATCTCATGAAGCGCGTCGGCGTGCTCTTCTTGGATGAGGAAGAGCTCGGGATGAGGGGCAGCATCGCGGTCGCCCGGAGCATCGGTCCGTTCTACAGGCCGACCGTCATCAACCTCGACATGGTCGGCTTCTCCGGCGCCGGGAAACGAAAGCTCGACGTCGTCCGATACGCGGGCAGCGGCGACCTGCTCGATCGCGCTCGCAGGGCCAACGACTCCTATGGCCTCGGCCTCGAGCTCGTCGACCGCCTCCTACCCGCGGAGCTCCGCACCTGGGTCGACTCGACACCCTTCGCGATGGCGGGCGCGCCCGCGATCACGCTGACGGAGTCCTACGGGCAGCCGGGCGTGGACTATCCCGGCTATCCGGGGTTCCATCGCGTCGACGACACGCCCGATCGCATCAACAACATCGCGCAGTGGACGGCCGCAACCCGGCTCGCGCTCGCGATCGCGCTGGAGCTCGCGCGCTGACACGTCGCGTCCTCGTGGCGGCGCTCCTCGTCGCCGCGGCGTGGGCGATCGTCCCGGCGTATCGAGCGATCTCCCTGGTGGCGAACGCGCCGCTGCGGGTCGCACCGCCGGCGCCGGGTGATCTCGGCGTCGAGGATGTGCGATTTCCCGCAGCCGACGGTGTCCGCCTCGCGGGCTGGCTCGTCCCGGGCGCCCCGAGTGCGCCGGCCGTCGTGCTTGTCCATGGATTCAAGAGCGACCGCGCGGAGATGCTGCCCTGGGCACGCTTCCTCCATGACGCCGGATACGCCGTGCTGCTCTTCGACCGACGTGCCTGCGGGCAGAGCGACGGCTGGACCATCGCGCTCGGCGCTCGCGAGCAGGACGATGTGGCCGGCGCCGTGCGCCTCCTGCGCGATCGGCTCGGGAGCGTGCCGATCGGCGTCCTCGGTATCTCGCTCGGAGCGGGTATCGCCGTTCGCGCCGCCGCGGTGGATCCGACGATCGCGGCGGTCGTCGCCGACAGCGTGTGGACCGACCAGGATTTTCAGCTCGACCGCCTGCGCGCGTTCCGCGTCGGACCGGTCGATCTCCCGCAGCCGCCCTACGGCGAGGCGCTCGTGAACGCGCTCGCGGGCGCGGATGTCCGCGCCGACGCGCGCCCGCTGCGGGACGTCGCGACCCTTCGGCCGGGGCAGGCGATCTTCCTCATCCACTCGGTGGACGACGCGAACGCGACGACGCCGCCCTCCGCAGAGGTCGCGCTCTTCGCGGCGGCGCATCAGCCGAAGCGAGAGTGGCGCACGACCGGCGGGCACATCGGCGCCCGGAGCGCCCATCCCGATGAGTACGACCGCCGCGTACTGGATTTCTTCGCCGAATTCCTCCGGTAGAGCCGGTACGCTCGCTCACGGTGGACGTCACGCTCCGTCAGGTCGATCTCCACGGCGCGCGCTACACGTACGCCGAGGCCGGCCGCGGCGATGCGCTCCTCCTCATCCACGGCTGGGCCGGATCGTGGGAGAACTTCGAGCCGTGGCTGCCGACGCTCGCGCGCCGCTTCCGCGTCATCGCTCCGGACCTCCCCGGTTGCCACGGCGCGCCGCCGCTCCAGGGACGGCACGACGCCGCGGGGTACGCGGACTTCTGCGACGAGCTCCTCCACGCGATCGACGCCGCGCCCGCCCACGTCGGCGGACTCTGCTCCGGCGCGAGCATCGCCCTCGAGATGGCGAGCCGGCATCCGGATGACGTGCGCGGACTGCTCCTGCACACGCCGCTCTTCGCGCAGGCGACGACGCCGTTCTTCCGGCGGCAGATCCGCCTGTTCGCCTCGCGGCCGATGCGCCCGCTGCTCACGCGCATGCGGCACCTCGCGCGCGTCACGCGCCTGTACAAGACGATGTTCATCGATCGCGGTCGGGTCGTTCCGGCGCGCGACGCGATCGACCAGCGCAACATGGCGATGGTGCATCCGCGCGCCGCGCGCGAGCTCGCCGTCGACCTGCTCGTCGATCGCTTCGCCCACGTTCAGCGATGGACCGGACCGCTGTTCATCATCGTGCCGAGCGAAGATTCGTTCGTGCGGTGCGACGCGCTCGCCACGCTCGGCCTGCCCGAGGGCGTCGTGCACATCATCGAGGGCGGGGGACACGGCTGGGACGAGCCGTTCCTCCGGCTCCAGGACGAGATCCTCGCGAAGTTCACCTCGGCCTGAGCGCGCGGATGGAGTTCCGCGACGTCGTGCGGCGGCGGAAGATGGTGCGCTCGTTCACGACGGAGCCGATCGCGGCGGCGTCGGTCGAACGGATCCTGCGCAACGCGCGGCGGGCGCCGTCCGCCGGACACAGTCAGGGCTGGGCGTTCCTCGTGTTCGAGGGAGCCGCCCAGACGGCGCGCTTCTGGGATGTCATCTGGCCCGGCGAGGAACGGGAACAGTTCGGTTGGCCGGCGCTCTTCAACGCGCCGCTCGTCATCGTGTGCCTCGCCGAGAAGGACGTGTATCTGCGGCGCTACGCCGAGCCCGATAAGGGTTGGACCGACCTCGACGAGACGCGCTGGCCGGTTCCGTTCTGGGACATCGATGCCGCGATGGCGGCGATGCTCATCCTGCTGAGCGCCGTCGATGAGGATCTCGGCGCGCTCTTCTTCGGCGTCCGGCGGCACGACGAGCTGAGAGCCGCGTACGGCGTGCCCGAGCGGGCGACCGTCATCGGCGCGATCGCGATCGGCCACCCGGCGCCGGACCGACCGTCGCCGTCCCTCGCGCGCGGCAAGCGACCGGCGGAGGACGTCGTCCACCGCGGACGCTGGTGATCGTCGCGTTCACTTGAGCTCGGCCTCGCGCCAGCCGTCGGTCGAGAGCAGCACCGTTACCGGGCCGTCGTTCTCCAGCTCGACACGCATGTGCGCGCCGAAGCGGCCGCTCTCGACGACGACGTCCCTCCCGCGCAGGAAACCGACGAACGCCGCGTACAGGCGCTCGCCGTCCGCCGGCGCGGCGGCGGCGGTGAACTCGGGCCGGCGCCCATGCCGCGCATCGGCGTACAGCGTGAACTGCGGCACCGCGAGAATGCGTCCGCCGACGTCGTGCACCGAGCGGTTCATCCGGCCGGCCTCGTCGTCGAAGATGCGCAGCACCGCGATCTTGTCCGCGAGCGCCTCCGCATCGCGAGCGTGATCGCTCCTGCCGACGCCGACGAGGACGACGAGACCGGCGTCGATGCTGCCGAGCAGCTGCTGATCGACGAGGACGCGCGCGCGCCGCACGCGCTGTATCACAGCGCGCACGGCTACACGAGCATGAAGGAGTTTTCGCCGCGGAGGCTCGCCTCGATCTCCGCCGGGCCGAGGTGGCCGGGGATCCACACCGCCATGTGCTTCGTCAGCGGGAGGCGAACGACGTAGGTGACGCGGCCCATGCGATAGCCGTGCTGATACACGAATCGCTTGCCATCGACCTCGATGACCTCGCGACGTCCAAGCGCCGTGGCCGCCATTGCGACCGAGTCTAGCCGGGGCTCGCGGTGCTTTAGATCCCTCCTGGGTCGATCACGTCGACCGGCGCCTCGGGCGGCTTCACTCCGCCGGGATCGATGACATCCGCGGGAGCTTCCGGCGGAGCGACGGTGTTGGGATCGACGACATCGGTGGTCGGCGCGGGCGAAAGGCCACCCGGGTCGATGACGTCCATCGGGACGTCCCCGGGCGGCAGCGGATCAGCCGAAGCGACGAGGGCGTTGCCCAACGTCGCGGCGGCGAGCGCCGCGAGAAGGACGAGGGCTCGAATGAGTTTCATGCCGCCTCGCTCCCTTGCCCAGCCCTTTCGCCCCCTGCTAGGCTCCGCGCAGTCTAGGTAGACCGAAAAAAGCGCGTCAATGCGCAACATGTCTCGATTTCGTAACGGCGGGGCGATCTAACGAAAAGCCGCGAATGACGCGGAGGTTTATGACCACGGGGGCACGTCGGATAGCACCGGCGGACACACTCGGCGCACGTGTGCGTGCTGCGCGGCAAGAGCGCGGTATGAGTCAAGCTCAACTTGCCGGTGAGGAACTGACGAAAGGATTCATCAGTCAGCTCGAGAGCGGCACCGTTCGTCCATCGATCCGTTCGCTTCAGCTCATCGCGACACGACTCGGCAAGAGCCTCGACTACTTCCTCGGCGATGAACCGCTCTCGCTGCAGAAGCGCATCGAGTTCCTCGATCTCGCGTCGCAGGCAGCGTTCGAGAGATCGGAGTGGGCCGAGCTCGCGCGCATCTCCCAAGAGGCGATGCGTCTCGAGCTACAGCCGATGCAGCGCGCGACCTTCCTGCGCTGGGCCGCGCAGGCGCGCGTCGGGACCGGCGACAACGAGGGCGCGTTCGAGCTCGCGGACGAGGCGCTCCGGATCGTCGATCGCGCGAGTGCGCCGGCGACGCACGCAGCCACGCTCGTGGTCAAGGGCGTCGCGTATATGAACATCGGACAGATCTTCGCCGCCTCCGAGGCGTTCGAGGCCGCGCTCGACACGATCGACGCGCACGAGGTCCTCGATGTGCGCCTGCGCTCGCGACTCCTCGTGAACCTGGCCACGACGTACCGCCGTCTCAACCGCACGGCGAAGGCGATCCAGTGCTACGAGTCGGCCTTCGCGCTGGCGAACCGGCACGCTGACACGCTGAGCGTCGCACGCTCGCTGATGGGCCTCGCCGTCAGCCTGTACGACTCCGGCGAGCTCGACGGCGCGATCGCGAACTACCGCCGCGCGCTCGAGCTGTTCCGGAGCATCGAGGACCAGCGCTTCCAGTCGAGCGTCCTGTTGTCGCTCGCGGTCGTGCACACGCAGCAGGGGAAGCTCGACGAGGCCGAGCAGTACGCGCGAGCGTGCCGGGAGCGCGCGATGGCGGGCGGCGACGTGCGCTCCGCGGCGATCGCGGACGAGGAGCTCGCGCGCGTCGCGCTCGTGCGCGGCGATGCGAAGGGCGCGCTCGAGCTCGCGCAGTCGGCGGCGCGACGCCTCGGCGAGGTCGGCGATATCCACCAGCAAGCGGGCGCCGCGCGCATCACGGCCGCCGCTCTGCACGCGCTCGGCGATCACGCCGGCGCGGATGCCGCCTACGACCGCGCGATCGAGCTCGCGCGGGGCATCGAGATGTTCCCGAGCGTGTCCGAGTACGCCTCGGAGTACGCGCAGAAGCTCCGCGAGCGCGGCGAGTACGAGCGCGCGTTCCAGTACCTCGAGCTCGCGCGCAAGAACGCGGGCCACGCGGCCTCGATCGCGTAGTCGCCTCAGTACGCCACCCGCTGCGGGTATCCGGCGAGAGCGAGCGTCCGCTTCAGCGCGCCGGTGATCGGGTCGAGCTCGCGCAGTTCGGGCTTGCCGCGGATCGCAAGGTAGATCCGGCCGTCGCCGAGACGCGCGAAGTGACCGCACTCCGCCCCGACGCGCTGGATCGCGAGCGTCTCGCGCGGCGCGACGTACCGCTCGCCGCGCTGCGCCGTCCCGACGCAGAGATGGATCACCTCGGTCGGTCCGAGCACGAGGTCGCCGTCGAAGCCCGGCACGAGCTGGACCGGCTTGAAGCTGAGCGGCACGTCGACACCGTGCGTTCCGCTCGTCCCCGGCGCCATGACGCGTAGCTGAAGCCCGACCGGTGAGAGCGCGACGACCGCCCCGTCGCGCGCGAGCGCGAGGACCGGCCCGGCCGTACGCGGGCCGACCGTCGGCGCGAGCGTCGTCAGCTGCGTCTCCGTGCGCACCGCGAACGGGTCGAGCTGGAGTGTGAGGAGCTGCTCGAACGTCGCGCGATCGCTTGACGACAGCACGACGTCCCGGCCCGCGACGGACGGGCCGATGAGTCGATTGCCCAGCGGGAGCGTCGCCTTCTCGCGGTGGACGCCGAGGTCGATGAGCGCGGCCGTGGCGTCGCTCCCGGCCGTCGTCACCGCGACGAGCTGATCGTTGTTCGGTGGGACGACGAGCCGTCGCACGTCGCCGCCGGCGGAGAGGCGGATCAACCCCAGGTACGTCCCGCGCAGCGCGTCGAGCTCGAAGACGCGCCCGTTCGACGTACCGACGTACAGCGTGCGTCGGTCGTGCGAGAGGGCCATCTCGAAGATCCGGTCGTCCACGCCGAAGAGCTGCCGCTCGCCGCTCGCGAGGTCGATCACCTCCACCTCGCGCGCGTCGCCCTCCTCGCCGGTGCGCGAGATGGCGGTGAAGACCCACGAGGTCGGGGCGCCCGGCGAGAACGGGCCGACGCCGACCGCGCGTCCGAGCGCGTAGAGGACGGCGGTCATGACGAGGACGATGCCGGCGACCACCGCGAGCGGAAGCGCGAGACGCCTCATGGCGAGCCGGTCCAGCGGATGCGGTAGATCGTGCCGCGTCCGTGGTCGGCGACGTAGAGCGCGCCGTCGGCGGGGCTGATCGCGAGCGCGAGCGGCGCGTCGAAGCCGGTCGCGAAATCGATCGAACGCGCGTCGTAGCGTCCCTCGCGCTTCACGAGCACCACGCGCACGACTTTGCGGCCGCGCGTGCGCCGGAAGCTGCCCCACTG
>DASQXO010000148.1:0-2887 GCA_035639655.1 Candidatus Dormiibacterota bacterium | reverse complement strand
GAGGTTCTCGAGCACGCGCTTTCCGCCCTCCGCGCTGTCGGCGTACGTGCGCTTGCGCGCACGGACGACGACCTCGTCGCCGTCGATGCCCTGCACTCGCGTCTCGCCGGCGGGGTTCTCTACGCGCAGGACCGCGCCGCCGGCGACGGTGAAGCGGCGCTCGACCACGTCCGAGAGCTCGGGCATCAGGTCTCCTCCAGCAGCTTCACCGCGTCGTCCGCCTCGATCTTCCCCTCCGACAGCTCGCGCAGGATCTCCTTGCGCCGCTCGGACTGGTGGTCTTCGGACGGCACCTCGAAGCCGAGCGCGCGGATCACCGCGTCGAGGCGAGCGCGCGCCGTCGGGTAGCTCACGCCGAGCTCGCGCTCGACGTCCTTGATGTTGCCGCGCACGCGCACGAACGTTTCGAGGAACTGCAGCTGCTCCGGCGTGAGGCTGTGGAAGCGGCCGAGCGCGAACGTCCCCTCGACGCGCGTGCCGCACGAGTCGCATTCAAGCCGCGTCACCCGCAGCGCCTCGCTGCACACCGGACACCGGCCGATCAGTGCGTTCATCGCCCCACCGTGCGCCCGTGCTTAATGATTGTCAAGTCCGTTTGCCATTTGATGAGCTCGAGCGTTAAGAAGTTATCTCTGCCACCGCTTGCTTGATGCGCTCCGCGAGGGCGCGGGAGATCCCTGAGACCGAGGCGATCGCGTCGATGTCCGCGTCGCGGATGCCCTTCACCGACCCGAACCGCCGCATCAGCTCGCGCTTCCGGCGCGGCCCGACGCCGGGCACCTCGTCGAGCACCGAGCGCACGCTCCGCTTGCCGCGCAAGGAGCGGTGATACGTCACGGCGAAGCGATGCGCCTCGTCGCGCACGCGCTGCACGAGGTAGAGCGCCTGCGACGTACGCGGCAGGACGATCGGGCCGGGTCGCTCCGGGCGGAAGAGCTCCTCGCGCTCCTTCGCCAGGGCCGCGAGCGGAACGTCCAGCCGGCCGAGTTCCGAGAGTGCGTCGCGCGCCGCGGAGAGCTGCGGCTTCCCGCCGTCGACGATGACGAGGTCCGGCTGCGGCCACGAGCGGTCGTCGTCGCCCACGCGCCGAAAGCGTCGCCTCAGGACCTCGCGCATGTTCGCGACGTCGTCGTTCTTGTCGCCGCCGCGGATGCGGAAACGCCGATACCACTGCCGCGCCGGGCGTCCCTCCTCGAACACGACGAGCGACGCGACGACGTCCGTGCCCTGAACGTGGCTCACGTCGTAGCACTCGATCCGGCGCGGCGCGGCGTCGAGGGCGAGCGAGACGCGGAGTTCGTCGAGCGCCTCCTGCGTCTTCCCGCGATCCGCGAGCCAGCGGACGCGCTCGGCCTCGAGCGCCTCCCGCGCGTTGCGCGCGGCGAGCTCCGCGAGGTGGCGCTTGCGACCGCGCTGGGCGAGGCGGAGCGCGACGCGCGTGCCGCGCCGCTCCGTTGCGAACGCCTCGAAGGCCGACGCCTCCGGAATCTCCTCGGCGACGACGATCTCGGGCGGAACGTTCGTCGCGAGCGAGTAGTGCTGGCGCAGGAACGACGCGAGCACCTCACCGGCCGGTGCTCCGGTCGTGCCCTCGAGGAAGAACTGCTCGCGGCCGGTGATGGTCCCGTCGCGCACGACGAAGAGTTGGACGCAGGCGTCCGGCTCGGACAGCGCGACGCCGGCGACGTCGTAGTCGTCGCCGGCGTAGGCATGGACGTCCTGCCGCTCGAGGGTCCGATCGATGGCTTGCAGGCGGTCGCGCAGCAGCGCCGCGCGCTCGAACTCGAGGCGCTCGGCGGCACGCTCCATCTCGGCGCGCACCTCGCGCGCGATCAGGTCCTGCCGTCCCTCGAGGAACAGGACGACCTGATCGATCGTGCGCCGATACTCCTCGGCGGTCACGTTCCCGACGCACGGCGCGGGGCAGCGCTTGATGTAGTAGAGGAGGCACGGGCGGCCGCCCGGGAGCGCCGACGGCGGCTGTGTCCGTCCCTTGCCCGCCTCGTCCGGGACGATCGTGAGCGTGCAGGTCCGGTGCGGAAACAGCTTCTGCAGCAGGTCGAGCGACTCGTCCACCGACTTCGCGTTCGCGTACGGTCCGAAGTACCGCGCCGCGCGATCGCCGAGCTTGCGCGTGCGCATGACGCGCGGGAACGGCTCGCCGAGCGTCACCTTCACGAACGGGTAGGACTTGTCGTCCTTGAGCCGGATGTTGTAGCGCGGCCGGTGCTGCTTGATGAGGTTGGCCTCGAGCAGGTACGCCTCGGCCACCGACGAGGTCACCACGTAGTCGATCGCGGTCGCCCGCTCGGTCATGCGCACGAAGCGGATGTCGAGGCTCGCGCCGAAGTACGCGCGGACGCGGTCCCGGAGGGCGTCGGCTTTCCCCACGTAGAGGACCTTCCCCTGGGCGTCCTTGAAGAGGTACACGCCCGGCGCCTCCGGAAGCGCGCGCGCCTGCTGGTCGAGCGCGTCCGGATTCGTGATGAGTAAAGTCTAGGCGTGGGACCCTTCGAGAAGGCGATGCGCGCGTACGCGCTGCTCGACGACGCCGCGCTCGACGCGACGTGGTCCTGGCGCGGCGGGACGCTCCAGCTGCGCGACGCGCTGTACCGCTCGCTCGGCGACGAGCTCGACGCGCTCGTCGTGGCGCGAGCGCGGTGGGAGCGCGACCCCGCGACGACGGATGCCGAGCGCATCCTCGCGCTCGCCGACCGCGCGATGGGCGGCCTCCGTGGACTGCTCGTCGGCCAGGACGACGCGCTGCTCGACCGCGTCCCCGCGCCAGGCGAGTGGACGCTGCGCGAGACGCTTCGGCACATGCTCGACGTGGAGCGCCGCTACGCCACGAACACATCGCACGCCGTGCACCGGCGCGACGACGAGC
>DASQXO010000147.1:0-9580 GCA_035639655.1 Candidatus Dormiibacterota bacterium | reverse complement strand
GAGGTCCACGGGCTCGTCGCGCTGATGGAGCTGCAGGCGTCGCGGCTCCGCGCGCGTGTGGGACCAGCGGGAGCGCCGGTGCGTCTTCTCGATCAGGATCGCTCGCGCTGGGATCACGTCCTCGTGCGTCGCGGCCTCGCGGCGCTCGAGCGCGCCGAAGGCCTCGATGGCGCGCTCGGCCCGTACCGCTTGCAGGCGGAGATCGCCGCCTGTCACGCGCGGGCGCGCACGCCGGATCAGACGGACTGGCCGCGCATCGCCGCGCTCTACGACGCGCTGGCGCAGCTCGCGCCGTCGCCGGTGGTGGAGCTCAACCGCGCGGTCGCGGTCGGGATGGCGTTCGGCCCGGCCGCGGGACTCGAGCTCATCGACGCGATCAGCGGCGAGCCGTCCTTGCGCACGTACCACCTGCTCCCGAGCGTGCGCGGCGACCTCCTCGAAAAGGTGGGACGCAGCGCCGAGGCGCGCGCCGAGTTCCTTCGCGCGGCGTCGCTCACGCGCAACGCGCCCGAACGCGAGCTGCTGCTCCAGCGTGCGGCGGCGTTGTCAGCGGATCGCGGTGAGGATGAGCGCGGCGAGCGCGACGGACATCGCGACCGTGGCGATCCAGCCGAGCGCGGTGAGGACCGGTCCGATGCGCTGCGGTCCCATGACGCGCGGGTTCCGCGCGGCCAGCATGATGAGCACGAGTAGCGGCGGCGCGGCAGCGCCGTTCAGCACCGAGCTCCAATACAGCGCGTCGATCGGCTTCAGCGGCGTGAAGTTGATGCCGACGCCGACGATGGTCGCGAGCGCGATGACGCCGTAGAACGGCTTCGCGCGCCGCCAGTTCTCGTCGAGCCCGCGCTTCCAGCGCAGCGCCTCGGACACCGCGTACGCCGCCGATCCGGAGAGGACCGGGACGGCGAGGAGACCGGTGCCGATCATGCCCGCGGCGAAGAGCAGTCCGGCGAGGTCCCCCGCGAGCGGCCGGAGCGCCTCGGCGGCGTCGGCGCCGGTCTGGATCTCGGTCTTCCCGCTCTCGTGCAGCGTCAGCGCGGTCGCGAGGATGATGAAGTACATCACGAGGTTGGAGACGAGCATGCCGAGGTTGACGTCGACGGTCGCGATGCGGAGCTGCAGCCGCGTCGCGCCGCGCCGCTGCGAGAGCGAGCGTTTGCCCTCCTCCTTCTCCTCTTCCACCTCCTGGCTCGCCTGCCAGAAGAAGAGGTACGGCGAGATCGTCGTGCCGAGGATCGCGACCAGCGTCGTGACGTACGCGCCGTCCATCGACACGGTCGGCACGAGCGTCGCGCGCAGCGTCGCGCCGAGATCAGGTCGCACGAGGATCGCGTCGGCGACGTAGGCGAACAGCGCGAGCGTGAGGTACTTGAAGATGCGCTCGATGTGGCGATAGCTGGCGAAGATCTGCACCGCGAGGATCCCGACGGCGATGACGACGATGAGCCACACCCCGTGGATGCCCGTGATGATCCCGAACGCGTCCCCGATCGCTGCGAGGTCGGCGCCGAGGTTGATCGTGTTCGCCACGAGCACGAGCAGGACCGCGCCGTACAGCACCGGCCGCGGGTAGTAGCGGCGGAGGATCCCCGCGAGGCCGTCGCCGGCGATGAGGCCGAGGCGCGCGCAGACGTTCTGCACCGCCGCCATCAGCGGGAACGAGAGAAGCGCGGTCCAGAGCGTCGCGAGACCGAGCGATGCGCCCGCGATCGCGTACGTGCCGATCCCGCTCGGGTCGTCGTCGGCGACGCCGGTGATGAACCCGGGACCGAGGATGAGCGCCGCGCGTTTCGCCGGGCTCGGCTCGTGCGCGATCTTCTGTGCACGGGTCGCCATCGCCCCGGAGCGATGCACCGCCTGTGCCTCAGGGCAACCGCTCGCCCGCTCGCAGGCGCGCGTCGACGCGCGCGCGATCCGCGAGACCGTCGGTCGCGATCCCTTCGAGGCAGAACGATGCGACGCAGTTCGCGAACCGCAGCGCCTCGTCCCACTCCTGTCCCTCGTCGAGCGCGACGACGAGTCCGGCCGCGAACGAGTCGCCCGCGCCGGTCGGGTCGACGATGCGCTCGGGGCGGAACGCCGCGACGCGCGTCTCGCGTCCGTCGCGGAACAGCGACGCGCCACGCTCGCCGCGCGTGATGACGATCGGCGCGCGCGCCGACCATCCCGCGACGGGCGCGAGGTCGCCGCCGAGATCCTCCTCGGACAGCACCGCCGCGCGCACGGTCGGCAGCACGAGGTCCGCGCGCCGCCACGGAGCCGGCACGACGGTGCCGTCCGGTGCGAAGGCGCGCAGCTCGCCCTGCGCGACGAGGACGGATCGGCCGGACACCAGCCGGAAGAGATCTTCGGCGTGCTCGCCGACGATGCTCCCGAGCAGCACCGCGCCGTCGGCGGCGACGTCGCCGACATCGGCGGCGCGAAGCGCGGGCGCGCGGGCGCGCAGCCGCAGGCGCCGCCGGCCGTCGACCATAGAAAAGGAAAAGGTCGTCGTCGCCGCGCTCAAGAGGCAGCGGAGCCGGATGCCGAGCTCGGCGCAGCGCGCCTCGAGCGCGGGCCGTTCGCGCACGCCGACGCGCGTGACGAGCGTCGCGGCGCGGCCAAGCCGCGCGGCCGTCGCGGTGCAGTACAGCCCGGATCCGCCGAGGCGCCACTCCTCGCCGAACTCGTCTCGGGCGACGTGGCCGATGCCGACGAACGGCCTAGACATTGAACAGGACGTTCATGACCTCGCCGTCGAGCATCACGTGTTCCTTCGACTCCACCCGCAGCTTCCCCTTCGACTTGGCCTCGCCGAGGCCACCGAGTGCGAGCAGCTCGTCCCAGCGGATCACCTCCGCGCGGATGAACCCGCGCGCGAGGTCGGTGTGGATGACGCCCGCGGCGCTCTGCGCCGTGGTCCCGGCCGGGATGGTCCAGGCACGGACCTCGTCCGGGCCGACGGTGAAGAAGGAGACGAGACCGAGCAGCGAGTAGGTCTCGCGCGCGATGCGGTCGAGCGGCGGCTCCGAGAGGCCGAGCTCGGCGCGGAACGCGGACGCGTCGGTGGGCGGAAGTTCGGCGACCTCCGCCTCGATCTTGGCGCAGACCGCGGTGACCGCGGTGCCGGCGCGCGTCGCGAGACTCGCGCGGACCTGCGCGACGATCTCCTCCGCGCGCGCGAGGTCGGCCTCATCTAGGTTGACCACGACGAGCTCTGGCTTTTCGGAGAGCAGCCGGTAGCCGCGCAGCACCTTGGCGTCCTCGGCGGCGAGGCCAAGATCGCGCACCGGCGTGCCGGCGCCGAGCGCGACGCGGACGCGCTCGAGCAGCGCGGCCTCGCGTTCCTTCGCGTCGCGCTCGGTCGCGCGCGCGCTGCGGAGCTCGGGCGCGATGCGCTCGACGCGCCGTTCCACGACAGCGAGGTCGGCGACGAGGAGCTCGAGCTCGAGTGCTGCGGCGTCGCGCGCCGGGTCCACGTCGCCCTCGACGTGCGGCACCGACGGATCGCGGAACGCGCGGACGACGTGGACGAGCGCGTCGGCGTTGCGAAGCTCGCCGAGGCGCTGGGCGCCGGCGCCGTCGGCCTTGCCGCTTCCCTGGGGAGTCCCGTGCGCCGAGCGCGCCAGACCGACGTCCGCGTAGCGCACCTCCGCGTGCGTCGTCTTCTTCGGCTTGAACAGCGTGGCGAGGCGGTCGACACGATCGTCCGGGACCTTCGCGACGCCGACGTTCACGGCGCTCTCCGCGCCGGCGAAGCCGCCGGTCGCGGCGTGACCGCCGGTGAGCAGATTGAAGAGCGTCGTCTTGCCGACATACGGCAAGCCGACGATCGCCGATTCCACCTACGCCGCCGCCGAGAGACGGACCTCCTCTACCGCGGGCAGGTCTTCGCCGAAGAGCGTGCGCGCGACGCGGCGGAACGTCGCGCTATCGCTCGTCGTGAAGACGCGGTGCGCGGCCTTCCCCGACGGCGCGAGGAGGCCGTGCGAGGCGAGCACCTCGCGGACCGCGAACGCGGTCGTCGTCGCGCTATCCACGACGCGCACGGCGGGACCGACGACGTCGCTGATCACCGGTCGCAGCAACGGGTAGTGCGTGCACCCGAGCAGCATCGTGTCGACGAGGGGCCCGTCGTTCCCGCGCAGCATCCAACCGACGTATTCCTCGACGGCGGCGCGTGCCTTCGGCCCGCCGAAGTCTCCGCCCTCGACGATCGGCACGAGCTTCGGGCAGGCCTGCTGGCGGACGTCGACGAACGGGTCGAGGTCCTTGAGTGCGCGCACGTACGCGCCGCTGCGGACCGTCCCGTCGGTGGCGAGGACGCCGATCGCGCGTTTCGACGACGCCGCGAGCGCCGCCGCCGCACCCGGGCGCACGACGCCGATGATCGGGACACTGATCTCGTCGCGCACGACCTCGAGCGCGACCGCCGTGGCGGTGTTGCAGGCGAGGACGATGAGCTTCACGTCGCGGCCGGAGAACCAGCGCACGGCTTCGCGCGTGAACGCGATGACCTCCTCGTGCGGGCGCGGGCCGTAGGGCATGCGCGCCTCGTCGCCGAGGTAGACGGTCGACTCGCTCGGGAGCTGGCGGTGCAGCTCCTTCAGTACCGTGAGTCCGCCGACGCCGGAGTCGAAGACGCCGACCGGCGCGTCGCGCCTCCGCGTCGCCGGCACTTACTTCCGCTTGGTCGCGAGTAGCGCGGCGGATAGCTGCGCGATGGATTGGCTCACCGGAGCGTTCGCGTGCGCGAGCACGATCGGGTTCTGCTTCACCGCCGACTCGGGCACCGACTTCGGATCGTTCGGCACCTCGATCGAGACCGGAAGGTTCAAGGTCTTCTCGACCGACGCGCGCTGCAGCCCGCCGGTCACGTCGGCGCGGTTCATCACGAGCACGAAGCGCTTCTTTCCCGTGTAGCCGAGCATCTCGAACGTGTCCAGCGCCGCGCGCGTGTTCGCGATCGCGGCGGGATCGTAGGTCAGGACGATGAGGATCACCGTCGCCGCATCGAGGACGGCGAGGACGTCCTCGCTGAGTCGCGAGGGCGTGTCGACGATGACGAACTCGAAGCGGCGCGCGAGATTCGCGACGGCGTTGCCGATGTCGGCGCTCGCGACGAGCTCGGCCTGCTCTGGTCGCGGCGGCGCGAGCAGCATCGTCAGCCCGGCCGGACCCTCCCAGAGCGCGTCGCCGATGGCCGGCGCCATCCCCGCGCCCGCGGGAAGGTCCACGATCGAGCGAGCGTTCGCGGGGACCGGCACGTACGCGCGCAGCGAGCTGAACTGCATGACCGCATCGACGAGCACGACGTTCGCGCCGTTCCGCCGGAGATGCGAGGCGAGGTTGAGCGCGATCGTCGTCTTCCCCGTCCCGCCTTTGGCCGAGAAGACGGCCATGATCTGAGCGCCGCCCGCCGCGGCCGCCGGCTCCTTGCCGAGCGCATCCTCGAGCTCATTCGCCCCGCCGGGCAGCACGAAGATCGCGTCGATCGCCTCCTCCGGCCGGGGCGTGACCGGCCGCTGCGGCACGGTCACGATGACGAGACGCGTCGACGGAGAGGCCGCGCGGATCCGCTTCACCAGGTCGAACGGCGGGATCTGCTTGTCCTGCAACAGGGCATCGACCATGACGATGTCGGGCCGTTCGCTCGTCGCTACCTTGAGCGCGGCCTCGCCGCTCGGATGGACGCCGAGCAGCTCGACCTCCTTCTCGCGCAGGAGCATCCCCTTGAGATGTTCGGCGACCTGCGGAAGATCCTCGACGATGAGGACGCGCTTCACGTGACGATCTCTTTGTTCACACGCACGGCGGCGTTTGAGCGTATCGGAAGGGTCAGGAGGCCGCCAACGAGGAGGCAGACCGCGACGACCGTCGCGCCGAGCCGCAGCGTGACGCCGAGCCAGTACTCCTCGGGATAGACGAGCGTCAAGTTCTCGCGCGTCGGGTCGAACAGGAAGTTGCCCTGCGGGAAGAACAGCTCGTGGAACGCGAGGAACAGCGGCTCGAACGCGACGGCGGCGATCGCGCCCAAGACGACGACGCCCGCGGCGTCGACGAGCAGCCCGCCGCGAATGCGCCGGCGTGTCATCCCGAGTGCGGCGAGAAGCGCGATCGCGCCCGATACGCTCGCGGTCAGGCGCACCGCGCCGAACAGGCGGCGCACGTCGTCGAGGTGGCTGATCTCATCGGCGTCGAAGAACCGTCGCATGACCGTGAGCAAGTCGCCCTGCTGGCAGCCGCACACGACATAGGCTCTCGTCGCGCGATCGACCTCGAGGATCGCCGACAGCGGCACGCGCTGATCGCCGTCGCGGAGATGGAACGTCTGCCGGTCGAGTTGTACGTCTCGCGCGAAGCTCGCGTAATAGCCGAACCAGTCGTAGCCCCACACGTCGGCGGCGGCGCCGATGGCGGCGACGAGGAACGCGATCGCGAACACCGTCTCACGCCGCACGCGGCAGCACTCCGAGACCGGTTCGCTCCGGATAGACGAAGCGTCCGGCCTGGACCTCGACGGCGACGAACGGATCGTCGGTGACGAGGAGATTGCCGTCGAGGTCGGCCCAGTCCACGAGCGGCGCGAGATGCGCGGCCGCGGCGATCGCGACGCTGGACTCCGCGGCGCGGCAACCGAGCATGACTTTCAATCCATGGGCTCGCGCGGCGGCGATGAGATCGAGCGCCGGGGCGATGCCGCCGCACTTCTGCAGCTTCACGTTGATGCCGTCGGCGATCCCGGCGACCTTGGGGACGTCCGTTGAGCGCACCACCGTCTCGTCCACGACGATCGGCACGCGGGCTCCCTCGTGCAGCGCCTCGAGGCCGTCGAGGTCGTCCGCCTTGAGCGGCTGCTCCACGAACTCGATGCCGTACTGGACGAGCCCGTCGATCGTGCGCCGCGCGCGCGCGACGTCCCACGCCGCGTTCGGATCGACCGTCATGCGGCCGCGGTAGCGCTCGCGGATCCGGCGCACGATCGCGATGTCGTTCGGCGCGCCGAGCTTGACCTTGAGCACCGTGAAGCCGTGACCGGAGGCGGCGACGGCGCGCTCGGCCATCACCTCCGGCTCCGCCAGTCCGACCGTGAAGGACGTCGGCGGCGCCCGGCGCGGGTCCAGTCCGAAGAGGCGGTACAGCGGGACCCCGAGCGACTGCGATGCACGGTCGTACGCGAGCGTGTCGATGGCGCACGCGGCCGCACCGCCGTGTGGGAAGCGCTCGTCGAGCCGCGAGCGAAGCTCCTGCAGCGCGAGCGGATCGGAGGGGAGGAGGTCGAGCGCCGACTCGAGGTCGCGGCGCACGGACTCCGTCGATTCGCCGAAGAACTGATCCGGCGATGCCTCGCCGCGCGCGACGTATCCGTCCCGCTCCTCTTCGACGACGAGGACGCGCTTCTCGGTGCGTGTGTGCCGCGAGATCGTGAACGGCACCTCGAGATGGAGGTCGATCTCGCGGATGCGGATCGTCATCGGGCGAGCACCGCGTCGGCGAGCACGCTCGCGCCGTAGCGCACGGCGTCGGTCGCGGGCAGCCCCGTGTCGCGGGCGGCATCGGCGATGGCGGCGCGGGCGGCGGCGTCCTCGAGGCCGTACGTGTTCAGCGCGACCGCGACGACCGGGACGCGCGGCGATCCCGTCGGCCGCGACCACGCCGCCGCGCTCTCGTACAGCGGCACGTACTCGCGAAGCGGCCGCAGGGGAAGATGGTCGAACCCCTTCACGGTCCGCCGCGAGGCATCGTGCACCAGGATCAAACGGTCCGGCGCGCTCCCGTGCAGCAGGCCGAGGGTGACACCGGAGAAACCGGGATGCGTGAGCGAGCCCTGACCCTCCACGACGACGTACTCGGCGCCCTCCGCAGCCGACACGACCAGCTCCTCGGCCGCGCCGGCGATGAAGTCGGCGACGACGGCGTCCACCGAGATGCCGTTGCCGGCGATCATGATCCCGGTCTGCCCGGTCGCGACGAACGCGGCGGACTTCCGCCGTTCGCGCAGCTCGCGTACGAGCTCCAGCGCGACGGTCATCTTTCCGACCGCCGCGTCGGTGCCGACAGTCAGGACGACGACGCTGCCCTCGCGGCGGCGGCGGTGGCCGCCGACGGGTAGCGCATCCGGCGGCTTGCGCACGTCGAAGATGCGCGCTCCGCCCTCGGCCGCCGCGCCCGCGAGGCGAGCATCGTCGGCGAGGCGCGTGTGCAGTCCATTCACCACGTCGATGCCGGCGCGGAGCGCCTCCTCCAGGATCGGATGGAAGACCGCGGGGACCTCGCCGCCCGCGAGCGCGATCCCGATCGCGAGCTGATCGGCGCGGAGCGCGCGCGCCTCCGCGAGCGAGGACACGACCGGGACACCGCGCCCCTCGCCGACGCAGGCGAACGCGTCGCGGCCGGCGCGCGTCGAATCGATGACGCAGACGACGTCCTCACGGCGGTAGCGCAGCAGACCGATCGCTGTCTTTGCGTGAAGACGCTCGAAGGCGCCTTCGGCGAGGATCGCGATGCGGGTCATGACGCTTCGCGCACGGCGGCCCCTGTTCCCAGATCGCGACCCCGCCGCAGGACTCGACCCGGCAGCGTGCCGCCGACGCGACCGTGCTCGAGAGCGACGACACCGTTCACGATCACGGCGTCGATGCCCTCGGCATAGCGATGCGGCTGCTCGAACGTCGCGGCGTCGGCGATCGCCAGCGGATCGAAGATGACGAGGTCCGCGAACCAGCCCTCGCGCAGCTCGCCGCGCTGACGGAGGCGCAGGCGCGACGCGGTGAGGCTCGTCATCTTGCGGATCGCCTCCTCCATGCCGAGCACGCCGAGCTCGCGGACGTACCGCGCGAGCACGCGAGGGAAACATCCGTACGCGCGGGGATGAGGCTGGCCCTCGGAGAGCGGGCCGTCGGTCGCGACGGCGGAAGAGTCGGATCCGACGCACACGAACGGCGCGCGCATCACCGTCTGGACGTCCGCCTCGCACATGGAATGGATCACGATCGGAACGGCGGCATCCTCCTCGAGGAGCAGATCGCACGCCGCCTCGAGCGGCTCGACGCCGCGGTCGGCGGCGATGGCGGCGACGGTGCGACCGACAAGGTCCGGGTGCCGCCGCGCGCGCGCGATGACGATCGCATCCCAGCGCCGCTCGGTCTCGGTCTCGGCGTGACGGATGCGCCGGCGCACCTCCGGGTCGCGAAGCCGCGCGAGCAGCGCGGCGGTGCCGCCCTCGTGTACCCAATCCGGCACGACGACGCCGAGCCCGGTGCTCGACGCGGTGTACGGGTACTGGTCGGCAGCGACGTCGACGCCCTCGTCGCGCGCGGCCGCGATGAGGGCGAGGGTTGCCGCGACCTTGCCCCAGTTCTTGCTCCCCGCCGCCTTGTGATGCGAGAGCTGCACGCGCGCGCCGCTGCGACGGCCGACGGCGATCCCCTCTTCGACCGCCTCGACGAGCCGCGCGCCCTCGTTGCGGATGTGGCTCGCGTAGAGGCCGCCCTTCTCCCGCACGACTGTGCAGAGCGCGGCCAGCTCGTCGGTCGTGCCGTACGCGCTGGGTGGGTAGATGAGACCGGAAGCCATCCCGATCGCGCCCTCGTCCATGGCC
>DASQXO010000146.1:0-13023 GCA_035639655.1 Candidatus Dormiibacterota bacterium | reverse complement strand
GACCTCGCCGACGCCACCGGGTGCAGCGACGATCGGGTGGCGTTCGCGATCGAGTGGCGCCCAGCGATCCATATCGGCGTCGCCCCAGACGGTCACGCTCGGCGTCCCGACGGCGACGGCGAGGTGGCCGACGCCGGTGTCGTTGCTGAGCACGAGGTCGGACGCGGCGAGCACGGCCGCGAGCACGCCGAGCGGCGTTCGTCCCGCGAGATCCACCGACGGCGCATCGAGCCGCGTTGCGAGCGCGCGCGTGAGCCGCGCTTCGCGCGCCGAGCCGGTGAGCACGATCGTCGCGCCGCACTCGCGGGCGAGCTCTCCCGCGACCGCGGCGAAGCGCGCCGCCGGCCATCGCCGCCGGCGCGAGCGTGCCCCGGCGTGCACCGCGATGCGCCGCTGCCGTGACCGGCCGAGGAGCCCGCGGACCGCCGCGCGTTCGTCGCCGCGCACCGGGAATTCGAGTGAGCGATCGGAGACGTCGGCGTCGAGGAGCGCCGCGATACGAAGACATCGATCGATCTCGTGTCCCGTCCACTCGTAGGGCGCGGCGTAATCGAGCTCGCGCGGGCGCGCTCCCTCGTACGGCCCCGCGACGCGCGTCGCGCCGAGGGCGAACACGAACGGGTTGATCGCCGTCCCGCTCCCGTGGAGCTGCACCGCGAGGTCGTAACCGCGGCGGCGCTGCCGCGCGAAGAACGCGCGAACGCGACGTGCGTCGAAACCGCGCTCGGGGATGCCGGGCCAGCCGGGGAACGCGGCGAAGCGGTCGACGTAGCGAGCGAAACGCGCGGCGAACTCGACAGCCCAGGGCAGTCCGACGAGCGTCACCTCGGCGCGCGGGAAGCGCCGGCGCAGCGCGCGAAGGGCCGGAACGGCCACGAGCAGGTCTCCGAGCTGGAGCGCGCGCACGACGGCGATGCGCGCTCCGCTCACGCGACCGCCTCCGCGACGCCACGACGCCGAAGCGCCTCCACCGCCTCGATCACGACGCGGGCGTCGATGTCGAGGCACGCGAGACCGATGGGGCAGGTGAAGCCGTAGCACGGGTGGCATGGCGTCTCGCGACGCAGCAGGCGCGCAGGCGCGAAGCGCGGCGCCCATTGCGACTCGAGGTCGGTGCCCGAGTACAGCGCGACGACGGGCGTGCCGACCGCATCCGCGAGATGCAGCGGCAGCGAGTTGCCGCAGATCACCGCGCTCGCGAGCTCGACGAGCGCGGCGAGCTCGCCGAGCGTCGTGCGCCCGACGAGCGCGTCGGCGCGATCGCCGGCCGCTTCGAGGACGTCCTGCCGCTCGCGCTCGGCGCCGACGACGACGACGCGGGTGTCGCGCTCGGTGAGACCGCGCACGACGCTCGCATACCGCGAGGCGGGCCAGCGGCGCGCCGCGGCCGACGCGCCGGGATGCACGAGCACGAACGGCCGGCCGCCGGCGAGCTCGCGCGCCGAACGGCGCTCGCCGTCGTCGATGCGGATCGTTAGTCGCCGATCGCTCACGCGGTAGCCCACGGCCTCGACGAGCCGGAGGTTCCGCTCCGCCTGATGCATCTCATCGGGCGCGTCGCGGAGCTCGGTCGTGAGCACGGAGCCGCCGAACTCCTTGCCCTCGCCGGCGCGCAGCGGGACGCCGGCGAGGTAGCACGCGTATCCCGGGACGTGCGGGGTCTGGCTGAACGAGGTGAAGATGAGCGCGGCGTCGAATCGACGCTCGCGTATCGCCGCAATGAGCGCGCGCTCGCGATCCGGATCGAGCGGCATCCGCCCGCCGACGTCCTGCCACACCGCGCGCCACACGATCACGTCATCGATCCACGGCAGCAGCGGCGCCGCCGTCGCGCCGGCCGGGCTCGCGAGCAGCGTGATCCGCATGTCCGCGCGCGACGACTTGACGGCGCGGAGCGCCGGCGACAGAAGCACGACGTCGCCGATGTTGTCCAGCCGGACCGCGAGGACGTTCCGCGCGTCGCGCCACCCGCTCATGCGGCCCGGACCTCTGCGCGCAACAGCTCCGCGACGGCGTCGACGACCTCCGCCGGTGGCACGCCGCGCAGGCACTCCTGGTCGTACGGACAGACACGCGCGTAGCAGAGCCGGCATGGCACGTCGCGATTGAGGAGCCGGTGCGCGACGCCCCACGGGCGCCACTGCTCGGGCGGATTCGTGAGCGCGAAGAGCGCGACGACCGGAGTGCCGACGGCGGCGGCAACGTGCATCGGCCCGGTGTTGTTGGTCACGACGGCATCGACGCTCGCGAGCAACGCGCAGAAGAGATCGAAGGTCAGCGTGCCCGCCAGCGGATACACGCGGCGCCGCGCGCGCTCGCCGACGCCACGGCAGACACGCTCGACGAGCGCGCGCTCCTCGGCCGTGCCCGTGACGAACACGGTCGCGCCGAGGCGCGTCACCGCGTCGTCGATCACTCCTGCGAACAACTCCGGCGGATACGTGCGCGCGGGCATCGTGCATCCGGGATGCACGACGAGCGACGGCCCCTGCGGCGCGAGCGTTTGCACGAGCGCGCTCGCGTCGCGGCGCGCCGCGTCCGGGACCGCGAGCACGAGCCTGCGCTCCACGGGCGCGAACCCGACCTCGGCGACGAGCTCGAGCGCGCGCTCGACCTCGTGTGCGCCGCGCTCGGCGGGGCGATAGCGCGTCGTGAGCAGCGAGCCGGCGCCGTCCCAGGTCGCGCCGAGACGGAGCGGGATGCCCGCGAGGTAGCACGCGTACGCCGCGGGCAGCGGGCTCTGCCGGAACGACGTGAACACGATCGCGGCATCGAAGCCGCGCGCCCGAAGGTCCTCGATCGTCGCGAGCTCGCGCGCCGGAGAATGCGCTAGACGGTGCCACGGGTCGACCCACGGCGCCTCGCGGACGATCACCTCGTCGACATCCGGGTCGAGGCGCGCGACCTGTGCGCCGACTGGGCTCGTCCAGAGCGCGAGGTGGATGTCCGCGCGAGCGCGTCTGATCGCGCGGAGCGCCGGCGTCATGAGCAGCACGTCGCCGAGGTTGTCGAGCCTGACGGCGAGGATCCGTCGCGCCGCCGCCCAGCCCTCGTCGATCATGTCCGTCCCATCGCGGCGATGCGCTCGATGACCTTGGTCGTGGAGAGCCCGCCGACGCGCGGCAGGATCACGATGCGTCCACCGACCTCGCGCACGGCATCGGCCTCGGGCAAGCTCTCCGGCGTGTAGTCGTCGCCCTTGACGTGCACGTGCGGACGCACCCGGCGGATGACGTGCGCGGGCGTGTCCTCGTCGAACACGACGATGTGATCGACGTCGTCGAGGGCGGCGAGGGTCGCGGCCCGCTCGCGCTCGCCGTTGATCGGCCGGCGCGGTCCCTTCAGCCGGTGAACGGATTCGTCGCTGTTGATGCCGACGACGAGCACGTCGCCGAGCGACTTCGCCCGTCGCAGGAGCTCGACGTGGCCGGCGTGCAGGATGTCGAACACGCCGTTCGTGAAGACGATCGTGCGGCCCGCCGCGCGCGCGATCTCGAGCTGCGCGGATAGCGCCGCGACTTCGGACGCATCTCTCGCCACGACACGTGCGCGCGACGCGCGCTCGGACTCCTCGCGAAGCGCCGCCGCGAGTTCCTCCGCCGAGGCGACGGCGGTGCGCAGCTTGCGGAGCGCCACGCTCGCCGCGGCGTTCGCCACGCGCGCCGCGTCGACCGGTCGCGCGCCGGCCGCGAGCGAGAGCGCGAGCGCGGCGGCGAATGCGTCGCCGGCGCCGATCCCGCCGGTGTGCGCGATCGGACGCGTCGGCACGTGCGTCGCCGCGCCGCCGCTCTCGACGACGAGCACGCCGTCGGCGGCGATCGTGATCGCCGCGGACTCGGCGCCGACCGCGGACAGGAGCAGCCGTCCCGTCCGCTCGATCTCGTCGAGCCGGAGCTGTCCGTCCGCGCCGCTCCGCGCGAATCCGGCGACGAGTTCCGCCTCGCGCTGATTCGGCGTGAGCGCCGTCGGCCGCGTCCCGCGGAAACGCCGCGGGTCCTTCGCGTCGACGACCAGCGGTCGCGGCCACCGCTCGCGCTGCGTCTGTAGCCGCTCGATCGCGCGATCGGAGGCGGCGCCGTAGCCGTAGTCGCTGACGAGCACGACGTCCGTCTCGGCGAGGAGGTCGTCGAGCGCGCGGACCAGCAGCGGCTCGGCCGCCGTGAGCGCGGGATCCGTGTCGCCCTCGTCGAACCGCACGACGAGCTGGCCGTCGGCGAGGATGCGCGTTTTCCGGTGCGTGCGGGCGCCGTCGAGGGCGAGGACGAAGTCGACGTCGACGCCGCGCGCGCCCAGCGCCTCGCGGAGGGTCACGCCGGCTTCGTCGGCGCCGACGATCGCGAGGAGTCGCACGCGCGCGCCGAGGGCCGCGAGGTTCGTCGCCGCATTCGCCGCGCCGCCGGGGACATGCTCGGCGTGAGTGCCGCGGACGACCGGCACGGGACCCTCGCGGCAGAGGCGCGTCGCGGTGCCCTCGAGGTATGTGTCGAGCATGGCGTCGCCGAGCACGAGCGCGGTCAGGTCCGCGAAGCGCGGGACGAGATCAGACCCGCGCACGGTCTAGCTCCACCCGCTGGATGTGCCGGAGCGCCACGGCGGTGTTCGCGGCCACGACATCGGGGGTTCGCTCCGGCGCGACGCGATCGAGCGCTTCGGTGCCGCGGTCGACGAGAACGGTGCGACAACCCGCGCGCCGGCCGGCCTCGACGTCGTCGAGGATGTCGCCGACCATCCAGGAGCGCGAGAGATCGAGGTCGAGATCGCGCGACGCGTCGACGAGCATCGCCGGAGAAGGCTTCCGGCAGCGGCACCCGTCCTCCGGCGCGTGCGGGCAGCAGTAGATGCCGTCGAGCGCGGCGCCCCGCGCGGCGAGCTCGTGACGCAAGTGGTCGTGCATCTCGGCGAGCGCGGCCTCGTCGAAGAACCCGCGCGCGACCCCGGATTGATTCGAGACGAGCACGACGCGAAAGCCGGCGTCGCGTAGGGCGCGGAGCTCCTCGCCGACGCCGGGGCAGAGCACGAGCTCGTCGCGACGGCGCGGATAGTGCCGCGCCTCGACGAGCGTGCCGTCCCGGTCGATGAAGATCGCGCGTCCGCTTCCCACTGCGTCCGTCGTTCGCACGACGGCTGCCACGCGTCGCTTCTAATGCGCTACTTGGGCAGGCGACCGAACCTTCAGCGAGCTTTGAGCGCGCGGATCGTCGTGACGCACAACGCCGCGAGATTCATCGCCGACCGAACGCACAAGCATCGCGAGCCGGAGCTGGACGGCATCACCGAAGTGGCGCGGATCGAGATCGGTGAGCTGCGCGACCTTGTCGAGCCGGTACCCGAGCGTGTTGCGATGGATCGTCAGATCGCGCGCGGTCTCGACGAGGGAGCAGTCGCGCGCGAAGAAGCGCTCCAGCGTCCGCACGAGGTCGGGCTCGTCGTCGAGCGGCGCGAGGAGACGGTCGGCGAGCTCGCGTCTGGTGCGGTCGTCAGCCACGCCAACGAACGCGGCGGCGCCCAGCTCGTCGAGCGAGTACGCCTTGCCCGCGCCAAAGAGCCGACGTCCCAGCGCGAGCGCGGCGCGCGCGTCTTGGTACGAGCGCGCGAGACCCCTGATGCGTGGGTGGTAGCGGCCTACGCCGATCGTGATCTCCGCACCCGTGTCGGCGGCCAGGCGTTCGCGCAATCCCACCGCCGCGGACTTCAGCGCCTCTACGTTCGCCCAGCTCGCCGACGCACGCGCGGGTCGGGTGCGGTCCAGCCACAGGGTGAGATCCTCGCGGCGGATCGCTTTGAGCACCGCGACCTCGCCGGCGCCGATGTGCGCGCAGATCGTGTCGCTTGGCAGTTCGAAGTACCGCACGATGCTCGCGATGACGACCTGTGCCCGCCGCCGGACGGCGTGCTCCGGGGCGCGGCCGTCGTCGAGCAGGTACGCGCCCGCGTCGACGAGGAGCACAGCGCGGGGACGGGCGAGCTCCATCCCGAGGATCTGGCCCTCGCGCAGCGCGTCGGCCTCGTTGCCCGTGGCGCCCTTCAGGAGCTCGTGGATGAAGCGATCCTTCAGCGCTTCCTGGTTCGGCAGACGAAGCAGGAGCGCGGCCTGGTCGACCGCGAGCTCGACGAGGAGGCGCCGAACGTGCGGCGAGACCGGCTCGCCACCGATGGTCTCGGCGACCGAGAGGTGGCACGGGACGCCATTCACGCGAAGCGGGAACGTGACGCTCCTCGCGTTGCGCGCCGCGTCGGCGTCGCCGCTCGTCGCCAGCACTTCACCGCTGTCCGTCGCGAGGACGACCGACGTCGAGAGGACGTCCGCGACGCGATCGGTAAGCGAGTGTGCAAGCTGCACCACATCCGGGGTCACGCCGGTCCTATGCCGCAGAGCGCATGCCTGTGCGAACGCATGAACCCGGCTCATTTTTCGCATTTGGCGAACAACGCGGGTGTCCGCTCGCAGGGCATACGGGCGAATCCGCTCGCGTTCCAGGTTGAGAATCAGACGGTAAGGAGCGACGCATGAGCATCACACCTGAGCGTTTCAGCGCGGGCCTGACCTACGAGGCGTGGAAGGAGCAGATGACGCGCAACCGCGAGCGCTTCGAGGAGAACGAGCGGAACGCGCCGGTCAGCGCGGACGATCTCGCCGCGTTCGGCGCGATCCCGCAGCGACTGCACGTGCTCGTTCTCGCCGAGGACTGGTGCGGGGACGTCATCGCGAACTTCCCGATCCTCGGCCGGATCGCGCGCGAGACCGGCAAGCTCGACATCCGCACGTTCCTGCGCGATCAGAACCTCGACCTGATGGACCAGTACCTGAACCAAGGGAAGTTCCGCTCGATCCCGGTGTTCGCGTTCTTCGACGACGAGTTCCGCCCGGTCGCGGTCTTCATCGAGCGGCCCCGCAGCGTCACCGAGCTGCGCGACCGCAAGCGTCGCGAGATCTATGCCTCGGATCCCGCCTTCGGGGCGCCCGGCGACCCCGTCGACCGCCTGCCTGAGGACGTCCGGCAGCGCCTCCAGGAAGCCATCGCGAAGATGCGGGAGGACACGAAGGCTTTCGCGGACCGCGAGGTCATCCGCGAGCTCCGCGAGCTGATCACGCGCGCGCCGGTGCGTGGCTAGGACCGTCAAGGTCTCGATCGCGTACTGCGCCGAATGCGGCTACGAGCCGCAGACGCTCGCGCTGACCGACGCGCTGATGCGCGAGTTCGGCGCCCGCCTCTCGGCCATCGAGCTCATTCCCTGGTACGACGGAGCCTTCGAGGTCTCCGTGGACGGCGACCTGGTGCACTCGATGCTCCGCGACGGCGGGTTCGCCCGCGCGGATGACGTCATCGGCGTGGTGCGCCAGCGCCTCGCGGCGAAGGCGGCGGAGTAAGACGAGAGGCTTCCACCTTCGCGTCGCGACGCCGGTGCGGCCCGACTGGGACGCGCGTCGCGCCTTCTACCGGGGCGACCTCGCGCGACGCGCGTTCGCCGAGATGCGCGCGACGTCGCGCCTCGTGATCGAGGGCGAGGCGCTCTCGTTCGGCGCCGTCCTGACGTTCTTCGAGAGCGAGAGCGAGGCTGCCGCCGCGGAGGAGCGGCTCGCGGCGCTCCACGCCGACCTCGCGCCGGCGATGCGTTCGTTCGGCGAGTTCCGCCGCGTCGTCGACGCCGTGGGGGTCGTGCTCGGCGCGATCCGCGTCAACGCGCCGGCGGTCGGGATGGATGCGCTCGTCGGTACCGGGCCGCACGATCCGCCGCCGCCCGTTCCGGGCCAGCAGACGGCGTTCCTCGCGCGCCTTCGCGCCGCTGATGCGACCGAGGCGTTCGTGCACGTCGCGAGCGCGCCGCCGCGGGATGCGTGGCCCGCGGCGGCGTTCATCGGACGTGGAACCGTCGTACACGTCGACCGCGGCGACGCGATGCCTTAATCTCGACTCGCGCTTCCGCAGATTCGTCGGGGAGGGATCCCATGGCTTCCAGCTGTCCTGAATGCGGCGCGTCCGTCGGCGTCGGGAGCAAGCCCATGGCCGGCGAGATCGTCCAGTGCCCGGACTGCGGCACCGAGCTCGAGGTCAAGAGCCTCCAGCCGCTCGAGCTCGCCGTCGCGCCGGCGGAGGAAGAGGACTGGGGCGAGTGAACCCCCGCGTCGGCGTGCTCATGTCCCGCGTGAGAGTGGAGGAGAAGCTCCTCTTCGAGGAGCTCGGCCGGCGAGGCATCGAACCGGTCGTCCTCGACGATCGCGCGCTCGTGTTCGCGCTGGAGCAGCCGCCGGACCTCGGCGTCGACATCGTGCTCGAGCGCGCCATCCAGCACTCGCGTGCGCTGTACGCGCTCCGCATCTTCGAGCAGTGGGGCATCCCGACCGTGAACAGCTATCAGGTCGCGGACACGTGCGGCAACAAGTTCCTCACCACCGTGGCGCTGTTGCGCGACGGAGTGCCGACGCCGCGCACGCGGATCGCCTTCACGCCCGAGGCCGCGCTGCAGGCGATCGAGGATCTCGGCTACCCCGTCGTGCTCAAGCCGGTCATCGGCTCGTGGGGCCGGCTCCTCTCGAAGGTGAACGATCGCGATGCGGCGGAGGCCCTGCTCGAGCACAAGGAAACGCTCGGCAGCTATCTCCACGCGATCCACTACATCCAGGAGTACATCCCGAAGCCGGAGCGTGACATCCGCTCGTTCGTCGTCGGTGATGAGTGCATCTGCGCGATCTACCGCTCGAGCGCCCACTGGATCACGAATACGGCGCAGGGCGGCAGGGCCACGAACTGCCCGGTGACGCCGGAGATAGCCGAGCTCTCGGTGCGTGCGGCGCGCAGCGTCGGGGGCGGGGTAGTGGCGATCGACATCCTCGAGTCGCCGGAAGGACTCCTCGTGAACGAGGTCAACTACACGATGGAGTTCCGCAACTCGATCGAAACGACGGGCGTGAACATCCCGGCGAAGATCGTCGACTACGTGCTCGCGGTCGCGCGCGACCGCTGACGCCGGCCGGGGGGCCGGGCGGTGGTCCTCCTATTTAATGCGCTCGCCGCGATGCGTGGCGATCAGATGCTGCGCGGCGTGGTCGGCGGCATCTTCGGCTCGTCGTCCTTGACGGTGCCCTCTTTCTCCTTGTAGCTGCCGATGGTCGCCGCCCCGTGCATCGAATCGGTGTGCTGGCGCATGTCGCCCTCGGTCGGGAACGACTTGCCGCACTCGTCGCAGGTGAAGCTTTCCGGCACGTCAGATACCTCCGTACGTTGCTCGCTCGCCGTGCGTGCAGTCTCCGTGCCGGGGCGCCGAGCGCTTTATCCTCCGCACGCATGCGCGTCGCGATCGTGGGGGCCGCCGGGTACACCGGCGGCGAGCTCCTGCGGCTCCTGCTCGACCACCCTGAAGTCTCGGAGATTCAGGCCGGGTCGGAATCGCAGGCAGGCAAGTTCGTCTGGAGCGCGCACCCGAACCTGCGCAAGCGCACCGACCTTCGCTTCGTCGGCTACGCCGATCTCCGTCCGGCCGACGTCGTCTTCCTCGCCCTCCCGCACGGTGAGGCGATGCGCCGGCTCGACGACTTCCGGCCGCTCGGCACGCTCTGCATCGACCTCTCCGCCGACCATCGCCTGCGCGACGCCGGCGCGTACGACGTGTGGTACGGCGAGCACCACCCGCATCCCGACCGTCTCGCGGAGTTCGTCTACGGCGTGCCGGAGCTGCACCGCGAGCGCATCCGCCGTTCGCGTCAGCTCTCCGGCGCCGGGTGCAACGCGACGGCGGTGATCCTCGGCGTCCTGCCACTGGCGCGCGCCGGCGTCATCGACCGCGAGCGGCCGATCGTCGCCGAGGCGAAGGTCGGCTCGTCCGAAGGCGGGCGCGAGGCATCGGAGGCGACCCATCATCCGGAGCGCTCCGGCGCGGTGCGATCGTTCGCCCCCGTCGGCCACCGGCACACCGCGGAGATGGAGCAGGAGCTGGATCATCCGCGCGTCGACTTCTCCGGGACGTCGATCGAGATGGTGCGGGGCGTCCTCGCGACGGCGCATGTCCCGATTACGCGCGAGCTCGACGAGAAGGCGCTGTGGTCGATCTACCGTGAGGCGTACGGGGCCGAGCCGTTCGTGCGCATCGTCAAGGAGCGGTCGGGCATCTACCGCTATCCCGAGCCGAAGATCCTCGCCGGCTCGAACTTCTGCGACGTCGGGTTCGCGCTCGATCCGCGCGGCCAGCGCGTCGTCGTGGTAAGCGCCATCGACAACCTCGTGAAGGGCGCCGCTGGGAACTGCGTGCAGGCGATGAACGTCGCTTGCGGCTTCGACGAGGTCGCCGGGCTGCGCTTCCCCGGCCTGCACCCATGATCGTCGTGAAGGTCGGCGGCTCCGCCGGCGTCGATCGCGCGGCCGTCGCGGCCGACGTCGCGGCGCTCGCGGCATCGGGCGAGCGGATCGTCCTGGTGCACGGCGCCTCGGCCGAGACCGACCGCCTGTCGACGACGCTCGATCATCCGCCGCGCACGATCGTCTCGCCGTCCGGGCAGCAGAGCCGCCGCACGGACCGCCGCACGCTCGAGATCTTCGCCATGGCCGCGCTCGGCATCGAGACGTTCACGTACGTCGAGCTGCTGCGGCGAGCCGGCGCGAACGCGATCGGCCTCTTCGGCGTCCTCGCCGGCGCGCGCAAGCACGTCCGCGCGCTCGAGGGCGACCGCGTCGTGCTGCTGCGCGACGATTTCACCGGCAAGGTCGAGCGCGTCGACGTGGAGGTGCTGCGTGCGCTGCTCGACGCGGGCGCAGTGCCGGTGCTGCCGCCGCTCGCGCTCTCCGACGACGGCGAAGGGCTGAACGTCGACGGCGACCGCGCCGCGGCGAGCGTCGCGACGGCGCTCGCGGCGGATACGCTCGTGATCCTCACCAACGTCGCGGGACTGCTGCGCGACGTCGACGACGCGGAGAGCGTCGTGCGCGAGGCGAGCGTCGCGGAGGCCGAGGCGCTCGCGCAGGGCCGGATGAAGAAGAAGGCGATGGCTGCGCGCGAGGCGCTCGCGGGCGGCGTCGGACGCGTCCGCATCGCCTCGGCACGCGTCGAGCGCCCGCTGCGCCGCGCGCTCGAGGGCGAGGGGACGCTCGTCGCATCCGCATGAGCGCCACTGCGATCGACGGCGCGGACCGAGAGCTCGTCCTCGGGCTCGTCCGCATTCCGAGCGTCTCCACTCGCGAGCAAGCATCGGTCGAGTACCTCGTCGCGCGGATGCGCGAGCGCGGATTCGCCGCCCGCGTCGACGAGGCCGGCAACGCCGTCGGGGAGATCGGCGACGGCGCGATGCGGATCGCGCTCGTCGGCCACATCGACACCGTGCCCGGCGAGATCCCGGTCGCGATCGACGACGGCGACCTCGTTGGCCGGGGCGCCGTCGACGCGAAGGGCGCGCTCGCCGCATTTGTCGCGGCGGCGACGACGCCGCCGCGCGGCGCGCGCATCACGGTCGTCGGCGCCGTCGAGGAGGAGCATCCCTCGAGCAGAGGCGCGCGCCACCTCGCGCGAGCGCGCGCCCCGGACTACTGCGTCGTCGGCGAGCCGTCCGGATGGGACGCGATCACGGTCGGCTACAAGGGGAGCCTGCAGCTGCGCATCGAGGTCCGGCGGCCGGCGCGGCACGGCGCGCATGAGGGCGCGAGCGTCGCGGAAGAGGGGATCGCGCTCTACGCCGAGCTGAAGCGACGCGCTGCCGCGCGCGGCGCCGAAACGACGCCGTTCCAGCGGCTCGACTGCCGGCTCGCCTCGTTCGTCGCCGGGCCGAGCGACGGGCTCGTGGAACGGGCGGAGCTCATCGTCGCCTACCGCGTGCCGCCGGGGATGACGACCGACGAGGTCGTCGCCGACGCGCGTGGCGTCGCCCCGACGTTCGACGTGCTGAGCGCGGAGGAGCCGATCAAGGCATCACGCGCGACGCCCCTCGCGCGCGCGTTCCAGTCCGCCATCCGCGAGGCGGGTGGAGACGCGCACTTCAAGGTGAAGACCGGGACGAGCGACATGAACGTGCTCGGCCCGGCGTGGCGCTGTCCGATCGTCGCGTACGGGCCGGGCGACAGCCGCTACGACCACACGCCGATGGAGCGGCTGCCTCTCGCCGACTACACGCGTTCGATCGCCGTGCTGCGCGGGGTGCTCGCCCGCCTCGCGGGCGCCGCGGGATAGCCGCGGTGCAGATCACCGCCGGCATCCACCGGCTCGGCGAGGGCCTCGTGAACAGTTATCTCGTCGACGACGGCGGCGCGATCACCGTCGTCGACGCCGGCGCGCCGGCGTACTGGCACGACCTCCCCGCGGAGCTCGCGGCGATGGGGCGCACCCTCGCGGACGTGCGCTCGGTCGTCCTCACGCACGGGCACAACGACCACATCGGGTTCGCCGAGCGCATTCGCGCCGAGCTTCGCGTGCCGGTCCGCGTGCACGAGAGCGACGCGGCGCTCGCGCGCGGCGAGGTACCGAATCCGGCGAAAGGTCTCGGGCCGGCGCGGCCGCTCCCGCTGCTGCACTTCCTCTTCTGGGGCGTGCGACACGGCCTGCTGCGCATCCCGCGGATCCGCGAGGTCGCCGCGTTCGGCGACGGCGCGACGCTGGACGTGCCGGGCGCGCCGCGCGTCATCCTCGTGCCCGGGCACACGCCGGGCAGCGCGGCGCTGCACTTCGAGCGGCATGACGCGCTCTTCTGCGGCGACGCGATCGCCACGTACAGCGTCACGCTCGGGACGCACGGGCCCCAGCTCGCGCCGTTCACGGCCGACACCGTGACCGCGCTCGCGTCGCTCGCGCGGCTGGATCGAGTCGAGGCGCGGTTCGTCCTACCGGGCCACGGCCAGCCATGGACCGGCGGCGTCGCGGAGGCGGTGCGCCTCATCAGGAGCGCGCCGGCGTAGGTCGCGTCCCGGCGCGCGACTCCTCAGGCGTCGTCGGCGCGGTGGAGGCGCGCGACCGCGGCGAGCAGATCGTCGAGGTCGAACGGCTTCGCAAGGAAGTCGTCGGCGCCGACGTCCTCGGCCCACCGCTTCGCGTTCTCCGCCGCGGTCA
>DASQXO010000145.1:0-8678 GCA_035639655.1 Candidatus Dormiibacterota bacterium | reverse complement strand
TGTCGTGGAAGAGCGCCGGCCGGTCGACGACGGCGTCGTCCGCGGCGGCCTCGACCGGGTCGGCCACGTCGAGCTGCAGGAACCCGCCCTCCTCGCGCGTCGCGCCGGCGCACCAGGCCACGCCGGCGCGGAACGGCGCACCCGCGAAGGCGAACGAGTGGTACTCGCCGTTCTCGCCGCACGGGTCGATCCGCTCGGACGCGACCGCGTCGGGGAAAGACGGATCGATGACGCGCCCGAGCCACGCCGCGTCGAGCCGCGCGAGCTCGACGCAGGTGATCACGGCCCTGCCGCCGCCGGCGACGAACTCGCGCAGGAGCGCATCCGCCGGCTCACCCCAGAGCGGCTCGACGTGCTCGAGGCCCGCGCCATGGACCCGCTCCTCGTACCACGCGCGGACGTCGGCAAGGTGGATGTCGCCGAAGATCACGCCGGCGAACCCGTCGTCCGCGAGCGCGCGGAGCGCGTCGCCGAACCGCTCGGCGAACCGACCCCACGGCGTCGCGACCTGCCGCAGCGGGATGCCGAGCGCGCGCGCCTGCGCCGCGATGAGCTCCGCGCGTGTCGCATGGAAGCGCACGCGGCGCGTCGTCTCGTCGACGACGTTCAGCAGCGCGCCGACCTCGAGGCCGCGGGCGAGCGAGCGGCGCAGCGCGAGCGCGCTGTCCTTCCCGCCCGACCACATCGCGGCATATCGCGGCACGGCCGTAGGCTAGGACCGTGCGCGTCGTGTCGCTCGTGCCGGCAGGCACGGAGATGGTCGCGGCGCTCGGCCTCGCGCGGTCGCTCGTCGCGGTCACGCACGACTGCGATTACCCGCCCGAGGTGCGCGCGCTGCCGCGCGTCACGCGCTCCACGATCGCGCCCGGTTCGACGAGCGGCGCCATCGACGCGGCCGTGCGCGCCGCGGCGGCGCACGGCGAGAGCACCTTCCACCTCGATGCGGAAGCGCTGCGCGGTGCGCGTCCGGACCTCATCGTCGGTCAGACGCTGTGCGCCGTGTGCGCCGTCACGCTCGACTCGCTGCCGGCGCTGCGCGCGCGCGTCGTCCCGCTCGAGGCGAGCTCACTCGAGGGCATGTTCGACGACGTCGCGCGCGTCGCCGCGGCCCTCGGCGCGCGTGACGCCGGCGCGCGTCTCGTGACGACGATGCGCGCGCGGCTCGCGGCCGTGGGCGAGCGCGTCGCCGGGCTCGCGCGGCCCCGCGTCGCGTGCCTCGAGTGGCTCGATCCGCTGTTCAACGGCGGCCACTGGGTGCCTGAGCAGGTCGCGCTCGCCGGCGGGATCGACGTCCTCGGCGCGGCGGGAGAGCGCTCGCGGGAGATCTCGTTCGCGGAGCTGGCGCGCGCCGATCCCGACGCGATCGTGCTGATGCCCTGCGGCTTCGACGCGACGCGAGCGTCGATCGAGGCGGAGGCGCTGACGGCGAAGGACGAGTTCGCGGAGCTGCGCGCCGCGCGGAGCGGTCGCGTCTACGCCGTCGACGGCGCGGCGTACTTCAGCCGCCCCGGTCCGCGCCTCGTCGACGGCGTCGAGGTGCTCGCCGCGCTGCTGCACCCCGAGATCTCGCGCACCGAAGGCGTGCCGCTCGCGCGACGCGTCGCGACCTATACTCCGCGCGCCAACTGAAGAACCGCACTCCAAAGCGAAGCCGGTGAGAATCCGGCACGGTCCCGCCACCGTGATGCGCATCGGTGCGCAGAGTCGGGTCGCCTTTGTAGGGCGGTCGGTCACTCCGCCTTCGCGAGAAAGGGGATACCGATGCGACGCACCATTTTCGCGTTCCTCATCTTCGTGCTCGGCGCCTGCGCGCCCCTGCCGTCCGCGCCCTCCGCCTCCGTCACCGCCTCGCCCGCCCCCTCGTTCCCAGTGACGGTCACCGACTTCCAGGACAAGCCGGTCAGCATCGCGAAGCGTCCCGACCGGGTCGTGTCGATCGGTCCATCGAATACGGAATTCCTCTTCGCGCTCGACGCCGGCGATCGCGTCGTCGGCGTCGACGATTTCTCGGACGAGCCGGCCGCGGCACGCGCGAAGGAGAAGGTCGGCGGTGTGAAGCCGAACGTCGAGAAGATCGTGTCACTGCGGCCGGATCTCGTCGTGAGCGTGAAGATCTCCGACGGCTCGCTGGAGAACCTCATGTCGCGCGGCATCGTCGTGCTCGTCGTCAACCCGCAGAGCGCCGCCGACGTGGCGAAGACCGCGACGCTGCTCGGCCGGGCCATCGGCGCCGACGGCGACGCCCTTGCGAGCCGCATCCAGTCCGGACTGGACGCGGTGCGCGCGAAGGCCGCGACGCAGCCGAAGAAGCGCGTCTACCACGAGATCGACGCGAGCGATCCGAACAAGCTCTTCACCGTCGGACCCGGGTCGTTCATCCACGACGTCATCACCATCGCCGGCGGCGTGAACATCGCCGCGACCGCGAGCGGGCAGTATCCGCAGCTGTCGCCCGAGGAGATCATCCGCGCCGATCCGGAGGTCATCGTGTTCGCGTCGTTCGGCGTCACGCCCGAGCAGATCGCGGCGCGGCCGGGATGGTCGGTCATCACCGCGGTGAAGACGAAACGGATCGTGAAGGTGGAGGGATCGCTCATGAGCCGGCCCGGGCCGCGCCTCGCCGAGGCCGCGGAGGCGTACTACCAGATCCTCGCCGCAACGCGATGAGGCGCCCGCCGCTCGCGCTCTCGCTCACGGCGCTCGCCGTCGCGCTCGGGATCGCCGTCGTCGCCGGCGTCGCTTACGGCGCGGTCGCGATCCCACCGGAGCGCATCCTCGCGGCGCTCGGCGGCGGTGCCGACCCGACCGAGACGGCGATCATCCTGTCGCTGCGCCTGCCGCGCGTCCTCGGCGCGGCACTCGTCGGCGCGGCGCTCGCGGTCGCGGGCTCGCTCCTCCAAGGCATGCTGCGCAATCCGCTCGCGGATCCGTACGTGCTCGGGACCTCGGCGGGCGGCGCACTCGGCGCGGTGATCGGCCTGCTGTTCGGCGGCAGCCTCGGCCTCTTCGCCGTGCCGCTGCTCGCGTTCGCGGGCGCGCTCGTTTCCGTCTACGTCGTATGGCGCCTGGCGCGCGTCGGCGCGCAGACGCCGGTCGTGACGCTGCTCCTCGCCGGCGTCGTCCTGTCGGCGATGTCGGGCTCCGCGATCACGCTGCTCGAGGTCGCCAGCGACCGGCTGCAGCTGCGTCTCTCGACGCTCCTCGGCCTGCTCGTCGGCGGCGTCTCGGTCATCAGCTGGGCGCAGCTCGCCGTCGCCGCCGCGCTCGTCGCCGTCGCGGGCGCGATCGGTCTCGCGTACGCGTATCGCCTCGACGCGATCTCGCTCGGCGACGACGTCGCCGCCGGCCTCGGCATCGACGTCGAGCGCACGAAGCGGCTCGTCCTCGCGACGACGGCGTTGCTTGCCGCGGCGGCGGTGTCGCTCGCCGGGCTCGTCGGCTTCGTCGGCCTCGTCGCGCCGCACCTCGTCCGCACCCTCCTCGGCCCGGCGCACGCGCGGCTCATACCGGCGGCGGCGCTCGCCGGCGCGGCGTTGCTCGTCGCCGCCGACCTCCTCGCGCGCGTCGCCCTCGCCCCGACGGAGCTGCCGGTCGGCGTCGTCACCGGGCTCGTCGGCGGTCCGTTCTTCTTCGCGCTGCTCTGGCGCCACCGGGCTGCGTACCGCCTGTGAGCTTCCTCGCCGCGCGCGACCTCTCGGTCAGGTACGGCGAGCGCGTCGCCGTCGACGGGATCGACCTCGCGCTCGAGCGCGGCGAGCGCCTCGCGCTCATCGGCCCGAACGGCTCCGGGAAGACCACGTTGGTGAAGACGCTCGCCGGGATCGTGCGTCCGTCGCGCGGCGAGGTGTCGCTCGACGGCCGCGCCGTCGGCGCCCTGACGGATCGCGAGCGGGCGCGGCGATTCGCCCTGGTGCCGCAAACGTTCGACACGCCCTTCGCGTTCGCGGCCCGCGAGATCGTCGCGCTCGGCCGCACGCCGCACGCGCGGCCCTTCGGTCGACTCGCCGACAGCGATCACGACGCGATCGCACGCGCCATGACGGACGTCGACGCGACCGACCTCGCGGATCGACCCTTCGGGGAGCTCTCCGGCGGCGAGCGCCAGCGCGTCATCCTCGCGATGGCGCTCGCGCAGCAGTCCGACATCCTCTTGCTCGACGAGCCGACCGCGCATCTCGACCTCGCCCACGAGCTCCGCGTCCTCGACCTCGTGCGCGAGCTCGCGCGCTCGCGCGATCTGACCGTGATCGCCGTGCTGCACGACGTCGCTCTCGCCGCGTCGCATTTCGAGCGCGTGGTGGTCCTGCACCGCGGACGCGTCGCCGCCGACGGTCCTGCGGCCGATATCGTTACCGCACCGTTACTCGCTCGTGTGTTCGCCGTGGCGGCGCGCGTGTACTGGCACGAAGGGGTGGCGGCGATCGTGCCGCGGATTTCGACGGATCGAAGCGGTCGTTCGGCGCGCGTATCCCCTTAGACTGGTAAGTGAGCGGAGAGTTCAAGAATGACCAAGCGGCTGCCCGTCTTCGCGTTCGTGCTCGCCGCGGTGCTAACCGCCGGCGCGAGCGCGACCGCGTTCGCCTCGCTGCCCCGTAGCGCCGCAGCCGTTCCGGAGGCGTCCCCGTCCGCCGACGCACTCCTCTCGCTTCCCGGTTGGGCTGCCGAGCGGGCGTTGGCATTGATGCCGGACCCCGTCGACGAGGTCCCGCTCCCGCCCGCGCCGTCGCCGACCCCGCCCCCGACGCCGTCGCCGCGCGCCCCTGCGAGCGGCGTCGTGCTCCGCGTGCCGGTGCTCATGTACCACTACATCTCCGCGGTCCCGGCGAATCAGGCCGGAGATCGCTTCGCCGTCGACCTGCGCGTCCCGCCGGATCTCTTCGAGCAACACCTCGCGTACCTGCACGACGAGGGGTACACGACGATCAGCGTGCCGATGTTGTGGGACGCGCTGAACGGCGCGGCGACGCTTCCGGCGAAACCGGTCGTGCTGAGCTTCGACGACGGCTACGCCGACGCGTACACCAACGCGCTCCCGCTCCTGCGCAAGTACGGGTTCATCGGAACTTTCTTCATCACCTGCAACCTCGTCGGGAAGCCCGGTTACCTCACCTGGGATCAGGTGCGGGAGCTCGACGCCGCCGGCATGGACATCGAGTCGCACGCGATGGATCACAAGTCGATGTCGGCTTTCAGCCTCGCCGGCCTCGCCTACCAGATGGGACAGGCCCGCGCGACCCTCGCGCAGCAGCTCGGCCATGAGGTCCGCTTCTTCGCGTATCCGTCGGGCGACTACAACGCGACCGCACTGCAGGGCGTCGCCGCGAATGGATACGCAGCCGCGTTCCTCAAGGGCGGGGGCTCAGCGCAATCGATCGACTGGCGCTACACGCTTCGTCGCACGCGCGTCACCGGATACGCGAGCGTCGACGTCCTCAAGGCGGCTCTGCGCTACTGAAAGCCCTGCACCCCGGCGCCAAGACTCGCGAATCCCCACAGCGACACGCACATCCCGAATACGATCGCGAGCTTCCAAGGGTACGCGATCCCGCGCCGGGCGCCCGAGGCGATGAGGATGACCAGGAACGGCATCGCATCGAGCAGGTAGCGGAAGCCGAGCTGGAACCAGCCGCCGCCGTAGTACAGGAGACTCGGGAGCAGCACCGCGACCGCGGTGAGCGTGGCGCCGCGCACGATCCGATCGCGCAGGTCCGCCTGGACCGCGAGGAACAGACCGGGACTCGCGATCGCCACCGACAGGCCGAACCCGTCTGGTGAGAGGAACCAGGGCGCCGGCGCCGCCACCGGTAGATGCAGAAGCAAGTAATCGAGGTTGCGGCCGAGGTGCGCGAGCGAGAACAATCCAAGCCGGCGTTCCTGGTCAAGGAACGTGTCGAGCGTCGCGAGGGCATAACCGCTCTCGAGCGGTGAGCCGAAGCGCGTCGCGTTGTACCAGCAGAAGAACGCCAGCGCGGGGACGCATCCAATAGCGACCACGGTCGCGCGCCGCAGCGCGATCGGCACGAACGGTCTCCGTCGCTCCGCGGCCCAGATGTAGAAGGGGACCGCGAGCAGCGTCGGAGCGCGGGAGAGGAACGCCGCGCCGGCGAGCAGTCCCACGACGAGCGCCCGCCGCCGCCCCGTCGACTCCAGCAGCGCCAGGAACGTCAGGGCCAGCGCGAAGAGCTGCGCCGTGTGCCACACTCCGCCCTTCGCCGCGATCCACCATACCGGCGTGCTGAAGGCATAGAGCGTCACGATCCACAGCCGATCCCGCAGGTCGCCGCCGTCGAACCGCGCCGACAGCTTCCAGCACAGACCGACCGTCGCCGCCGCCAGCGCGGCATTCAGGACCGGCTCGAACGCGGCCGCGGACGGACCGAGAAGAGCGACGACCGGCGCGAGCACGACCGCCGGAAACGGCCCGAACGGCAGGTACGTGCGGCCGGCGACGTCGATGCGATCTCCGAGCGCGCCGAGCGTCGATGGCTCGATCCACGTGCGTCCGCGGAGGAACGCATCGGCGAGCAGGAAGTAGTCAGGGCGCTGCGCGTCGTTCCGCAGCGCGAGCGGCAGGTACGCGGCGAGGGCGAGCGCTCCGGCGAGCGCGGTCAGGCCGGGCGCATCGACCGTTCCGCGTCGCGCCGTGGCTGCGACCCGCATCGGCGCGGGTGTAAGCCCCGCGCAGTACGCGGGGAATTGTCTGTTCTATGTACGGCTTAGCGGGTCGTGGCGGCGCCCGCCTGGGGGCCGCCGCCGCAGGCGCGGTACAGCGCCTCGAACAGCGGCATCGCGGCCGAGAGCTGGGCGTGGTCGTCGTCGAAGACGCGGCCGAGGCCGTCGCAGATCGCGAGGAGCCCGCGCGATTCGGGCGCGAGGTCGTGCGCGTTCGTGTCGGCGCCGCGCACGATGCGCGCCATGCGCGCGATCGCCGGATCACGCGCGAGGCCGTACTTCTTCACGATCGCGTCGAACGAGCACTCGTCGCCGTGATGACCGAGCTCGACGCCCGCGACGTCGTACGCGACGGCGCGCTCGCGTTCGGCGACCGCGAGGACCTCGTCCTTCGGCACGTACAGGAACTCCGCGCTCGGATCGACGAAGCGCTGGATCAACCACGGACAGGCGACACGGTCGACCTTCGGCCGCTCGCGCGTGACCCACTTCATGACGCGACTCCTTTCGGCGGCCACTCCCAGCTCCAGCGACGCAGCTCGTCGACGAGCGTCGGCGCGGTGAGGTCGAGGTGCAGGGGCGTGACGCTGATCTTTCCCGCAGCGACCGCGGCGAGATCCGTGCCGGGTTCCGCCTCCCCGGCGAGCGCCGGCCCGCCGAGCCAGAAGTACGGCTGGCCGTAGGGGTCGAGCCGCTCGATGAGCTGGTCCTGGTAGTGCCGCTTGCCGAGGCGCGTCACGGCGACGCCCTCGATGCGCGCGAGCGGCAGCGCCGGGACGTTCACGTTGAGCAGCACTTCGCTCGGCAATGCGTGGTCGAGGACGTTGCGCGCGAGGAGCGCGGCGAACGCGGCAGCCGGCGCGAAGTCGACGTCCGCACCGAACGCGCCGATAGAGATGGCGACCGACGGGATGTTCGACAGCAATCCCTCCATCGCGGCGGCGACGGTGCCGGAGTAGGTGATGTCGTCGCCGAGGTTCGCGCCGGTGTTGATCCCCGAGACGACGAGGTCCGGCTTCACCTTGAGGAAGCCGAGGACCGCGAGGCGCACGCAATCGGTCGGGCTGCCGTCGGTCATGAATGCCGAGCGCCCGTCGTCGAGCGTCGTCGGGCGGCACCGCACCGGTCGGTACAGCGTGATGCTGTGTCCGGCGCCGCTCCAGTTCCGCTCGGGCGCGATGACGTGCACGGTGCCGACGGCCGCGAGCGCGCGCGCGAGCGGCGGAAGCGAGTCACTGTCGATGCCGTCGTCGTTGGTGATGAGGATGATCGGGCTCACCGACGCGCGCGGCGCTGCTCCCGTTCCGACAGCATCCGCGACGCCTCGGTCCGCGCGCGCCGGCCCTGCGCGACCTCCAGCGCGTAGCGCGCGAAGACGTTGAGGACACCGGCGACGGGCAGCGCGAGGAACACGCCCCACAGGCCGGCGATCCGCGCGCCGACGAGCAGCGCGGCGAAGACGAGCAGCGGGTGGATGCCGACCGTTTGCGCCATCAGCCGCGGACCAACGACGTTCGTCATGACGTTCTGGATCACCGCGACGGCGAGGAATGTCCCAACCGCGAGCTCGAGGCTCTGCGTGAGCGCGACGAGGACGGGCGGGAACGTCGCGATGATCGCGCCGAAGAACGGGATGATCATCAGCAGCCCTGACGAGAGCGCGAGCAGCGCGGCGAAGGGAAGGCCGAGCAGCAGGAACGCGATCAGCACGACGACGCCGTAGGCGAAGCCGAGGATGAGCTGCCCGCGCAGGAAGCCGCCGAAGGAGCGGTCCGCGCTGTACCGGAGGAGCTCGGCCTCGCTGCGCAGGTCAGCGGGGAGCGCGGCGAGGAGCTCGCGCCACAGCCGTTCGCCGTCGACGAGCATGAAGAAGGACACGATCGCGACGAGCGTGATGTCAAGGAGCAGCGTGAGCGTCGCACCGACGAGCGCGACCGACTGGGACGCGATGCTCGTCGCGATCGCCGCGAGGCGCTCCGGGATCACCGCATAGATCGTGGCGAGAT
>DASQXO010000144.1:0-18996 GCA_035639655.1 Candidatus Dormiibacterota bacterium | reverse complement strand
CTTCGAACAGGAGCTCGCGCGCGCGTCGCGACACCGCACCGCGCTCGCGCTGTTGCGCTGGGACCTCATCGACTTCGCCGAGTTCAACGAGCAGTACGGCCGCCGGGTCGGCGATCGCGCGTTGCGCGCGTTCGCGGACGTGATCCGCGCCGAGCTCCGCGGCTACGACGTCGCCGGGCGTGTGGGGCCGGACGAGCTCGCCGCGGTGCTGTTCGTGGAGAAGCACGCCAGCGCACACATCGTCGCCGCGCGCATCCAGAAGCGCGCCGCGACCGCGCGCGTCGGCGACCTGTTCATCCCGTTCCCCGCGCGCGGCTTCGCGCTGTTCCCCGACGACGGTACGGACGTGACGTCTCTCGACCGCGTCTCGCTGGTGCGGCTCGCGAACCATCGCGACACGCGGCTCGCGTTCGTGCGCCGGGGAGAGCTACCGCTGGTGCGCGCCGTCGAGGGGGCCGCGGACTAGGTCAGCTCGTACAGACCCTTTGGCTGTACACGTGGCTGTACAGACAGCATCAGCGGTGGCGGGGATTTGAAGTGTCCGCCTGGCAACCTCAGCGAATGGTCGGCACTCCCCAGACCACCCGGGTCGTGACGTCGCGCGCGAGGAGTTCAGGGTGGGCGTCGACCACCGACGCCAGCTCGCGATCGAAGGCCTGCGTCCTCTCGACACCGATCCGCGTGACGGATAGCGAGGCCCGCGCATGGAAGCTGGTGATGAAGGAGTCAAGCGACTGCGTGAAATGCTCTCGGAAAGTCTCGATGCCCTGCGCGCGGAACAGTCCGCGCGCCGTGATCTCGTCGATCACGTCGTGCGCTCGGTAGGTGTCGCCATAGACCGAGTACCGCTTGATCAACTCGATGACCTCTGGCTGCGCTCCCCACGCATCGCCCGTGACCTCGATGACCGCGAGTCGTCCTCGCGGCGTGAGGGCCGTCGCGAGGCGCGGGAGCACCTTGTCCCAGTCCATCCAGTGCAGGCTGTCGCCAGCGGTCGCCAGGCCGTATGGTGGCCGCAGCGCGGCCGCCTCGGCGAAGCCGAGGATCCAGTCGACGCGATCGGCGTGCGCCGACGGCTCCTCGCGGCCAGCGGCGACCATCGGCCGAGAGGGTTCCACTGCATCGACGCGCTCCACTAGCGGCGCGATACGCAGGGCGACGTTCCCAGTGCCGCTGCCGAGGTCGAGGACAACGCGGCATCCGGGGTCGCAGAGCTCGCCGAGCCGCAGGATGGCCGCGGCGGCATAGGGCGGACGGTGACGGTAGGCCCGCGCGACGCCGACATCTTCGAACGAGGCCGCATGCTCAGACGACCAGGCCGCGGGGCGATCCATCCGCCTCACATCTGACCGTTCATTCTGGCCACTCGCCTGACCGAGTCCCCATATCTGGTGCCGCCACATCTCCGGGGTCGCGATGAGGGGGGCTCGATGAACGCCGTTCCGACAACCGCGAGCACAGGGGACGTTACCCGGAGGCGGCCTGGTCTCGTTATATCCGGTGAAACCGAGAGCGCAACGAACGGAGCCGACAGGACAGCGGTCCTACCGCCGCAGCGAGTACCCGACGACCCAGCCGGTCGCGGCGTCGGCACGCACGGCGTACCAGTCATAGCCGCTGGCCGGCCGCGGCCCATCGGTCACCTCCAGCTCGGTGCCGTTCGCGAGGGTGCGGACGATCGCAGCGGACGTGCCCGGCGCGCTGCGGAGATTGACCTCATCGGCGAACGGATTACAGACGGCGAGATGGTCACCGACCGCGAACGGCTCGCCGCTGCTCGGCAGCGCTGGGAAGTCCGCGGGCTTCTCGACCCAATCGAGCACGTCAACGCCGCGCGCCGTCGCGCCCGCGCCGACGCTCACTTTGAGCGCCGCGTGATTCGTGCAATTCGCCGTCAGGCCGCAGCCGACGGCCGCGGTGTACGAGCCGAAGAACGTTCCCGACGGGCGCCCCCGCTCATCGACGGCCGACGCGACCATCACGTACGTCCCGGGTTGCACCCCGAGCATCGTGTACGTCGTGATCCGCGTGTTCGGGTTGTAGATGTAGTGGACGACGCGATAGCTCGTCGTGCCGTCCACGCCGATCGCGTACACGACGAGCGGGACACCCGGTCCGGCGGGGTAGCCGATCCGACCTTCGATCGCGCCCGAGAGCTGTTGCAGCACCTGGCACTCCTTTCGGGCGACCGGCGTCGGCGACGGCGACGGCGAGGGCGTCGGGGTAGCGGTCGGGGTCGGCGCCGCTTGCGGCATCAGGCCACACGCGGATAGGACGCAGGCGAGCACGACGACCGCGGCGGTGCTCCGTCTACCCATCGCTACAGTTCCTTTCCATGGCCGTCAGCGCGAGGACCGTTCGCGCGCCGCGCGGCACCGCGATCTCCGCACAGGGTTGGCCGCAAGAAGCCGCGCTGCGCATGCTCCACAACAACCTCGATCCGGAGGTCGCCGAGCGCCCGGACGACCTCATCGTCTACGGCGGGACGGGAAAGGCGGCCCGCTCGTGGCGTGCCTTCGACGCCATCGTTGAAACGCTGCGACGGCTCCGGCGCGACGAGACGCTTCTCGTCCAGTCCGGAAAACCCGTCGGCGTGTTCAAGACCCACGAGTGGGCGCCGCGCGTGCTCATCGCGAACGCCCTCCTCGTCCCTGCCTGGGCGACCTGGGAGCGCTTCTGGGAGTACGAGGCGAAGGGCCTGACGATGTACGGACAGATGACCGCCGGGTCGTGGATCTACATCGGGACCCAGGGCATCTTGCAGGGGACGTACGAGACTTTCGCCGCCATCGCGCGGAAGCACTTCGGCGGGACCCTTCGCGGCAGGCTGGTCCTCACCGCGGGTCTGGGCGGCATGGGCGGCGCGCAGCCCCTCGCGATCACGATGAACGAGGGTGCCGCGCTCGTCGTCGAGGTCGACCGCGCCCGCGCAGAGCGCCGGCTGCGACAGGGCTTCCTCGACGAGATCGCGCCGACTCTCGATGTGGCGCTCCGCCGTGCGAAGGACGCGGGCCCGCGATCGATCGCCGTGATCGGCAACGCGGCCGAGGTCGTGCCGGAGCTCGTGCGGCGCGGCGTGCACGTCGACGTCGTCACCGACCAGACGAGCGCCCACGACCCGCTGCGCGGCTACGTGCCGAAGGGACTGTCGATGGAGGGATCGCGCGCGCTCGCCGAGCGCGAGCCTTCCGAGCACGTGCGTCGCGCGCGGGAATCGATGGCCGAGCACTGCCGGGCGATCGTCGCGCTGCAGCGGGCCGGCGCGGTCGCCTTCGACTACGGCAACAACCTCCGCGGCCAGGCGAAGGAGGGCGGCTTCGCCGATGCCTTCGCCTACCCCGGCTTCGTGCCGGCGTATATCCGGCCGCTCTTCGGCGAGGGCCGCGGTCCGTTCCGCTGGGTCGCGCTCTCCGGCGATGCCGAGGACATCCTCGCCACCGATCGCGCCGTCCTCGAGCTCTTCCCCGAGGACGAGATCCTCGGCCGCTGGATCCGGCTCGCCGAGCAGAAGGTGCCGTTCCAGGGCCTTCCCGCGCGTGTGTGCTGGCTTGGCTACGGAGAGCGCGCGCGGTTCGGCGAGCGCATCGACGAGATGGTCGCCAGCCACAAGTTGAAGGCGCCGATCGTCATCGGGCGCGATCACCTCGATGCCGGATCGGTGGCGTCGCCATTTCGCGAGACCGAAGCGATGAAGGACGGCAGCGACGCGATCGCCGATTGGCCGATCCTCAACGCCCTCGTGAACACGGCAGCGGGCGCGACATGGGTCTCGGTGCACCACGGCGGCGGCGTCGGCATGGGCTACTCGCTGCACGCCGGCATGGTCGCTGTCGCCGAGGGGACGGCGCTGTCGCGGCAGAAGCTCGAGCGCGTGTTGACGACGGATCCGGGGACGGGCGTCATGCGTCACGCCGATGCCGGGTACGAAGAGGCGATCGAGACCGCGAGGACCAAGGGGATCGACCTGCCCGGCATCACGACGTAGCCATGCGCGCGCTCGCGTTGCTCGCGGTCGCCGCGGTGCCGCTACGCGCGGCCGACCTTCGCGGCGTGAAGTCCTGAGTGCAGACGATCCCGCAGACCCGCTACGCGAGAAGCGGAGACACGAACATCGCGTACCAGACGCTCGGCGAGGGGCCGATCGATCTCGTGTATGTCCCTGGATGGGTGTCGAACGTCGAGATGCAGTGGGAGGAGCCGGCGAAGGCGCGGTTCCTACGCGGCCTCGCATCATTCGCGCGGCTCATCCTCTTCGACAAGCGCGGCACCGGGCTCTCGGATCGCGTCGCGACGCTCCCGACGCTCGAGCAGCGCATGGACGACGTCCGCGCCGTGCTCGACGCGGTCGGATCCGAACGCGCCGCGCTCTTTGGCCACTCCGAGGGCGGCGTCATGTCGATCCTCTTTGCGGCGACGCATCCCGAACGGACGAGCGCGCTGATCACGTACGGCGCGTATGCGAAACGCCTGCGATCCGTGGACTATCCGTGGGCGCCGACACTCGAGGACCGCATGCGCGATGTCGAGGAGACGGAGCGCACATGGGGCGATCCGGCGCACGTCGATCTCGACTACTACGCCCCGAGCGCGACCGGCGACACGCGCGTGCGCGATTGGCTCGCGACGTATTTCCGCCGCAGTGCGAGTCCGCGTGCCGCAGCCGACCTGCTCCGCATGAACACCTTCGCCGACGTGACCGCTATTCTCGCGAGCGTCCGCGTCCCCACGCTCATCCTTCACGCGAGAGACGATCGTGACGCGAAGATCGAAGAGGCCCGCTATCTCGCGGCGCGAATCTCGGGCGCAAGGATCGTCGAGCTTCCGAGCGGCGACCACTTCTTCTGGCTGTCACATGCCGACGAGATCCTTGGCGAGATTCAGGAGTTCCTGACCGGGACCAAGTCGGTTCCCGAGCTGGACCGCGTCCTCGCGACCGTCCTCTTCACCGACATCGTCGACTCCACCCGTCACGCGATCGAGCTCGGCGATCACCGGTGGCGCGACCTCATCGAGGCGCATCACGCGAACGTTCGCGCGGAGCTCCGCCGCTACCGCGGAACGGAGTGGGATACGGCCGGCGACGGATTCTTCGCGACCTTCGACGGACCGGCGAGAGGCATCGGATGCGCGGTCGCGATCCGCGACGCGGTCCGCCGGCTCGGCATCGAGGTCCGCGCCGGCCTCCACACCGGTGAGTGCGAACGGATCGCCGGCAAGCTCGGTGGGATCGGCGTCGTCATCGCGGCGCGCGTCAAGGAGCGCGCGGCGGCAGGCGAGATCCTCGTGACGAGCACGGTCCGGGATCTCGTCTCGGGCTCCGGCCTCCGCTTCGAGGACCGTGGACCTCACGTGCTGAAGGGCGTGCCGGGTGAGTGGAACCTGTACGCAGCGAGCTGACGATCAGGACGGCTGCGCGCGGAGGGCGACCTCCCTGGCATCACGACGTAACCGCGCTCTACGATTGGGCAATGGCGAAGGCGGTCGCCGGGCCGAGCATCGCGCCGTTCTACGCGGGATGGAACCTCGCGAACGAAGGACTGATCGCGGCGATCGCTCCGCTCACGGCCGAGCAGCTCGCGCTCCCGATCGGTTCGCCGGCGTGGCCGATCTGGGCGAGCGTCTCGCACATCGCCGGCGCGCGCGTGTACTGGCTCTGTCACGTCTTCGGCGAGCCGGGCGCAGAGACGACGCCGTTCTTTCCGGACAGCTACATCGACGCCGGCTGGGAGGACGATCTCGCGCATCCGCACGGCGCCGATGAGCTCGTTCACGCCCTGCGGTCCTCGTGGCGCATCGTCGCGCACGCGCTCGAAACGTGGACGCCGGACACGCTCGGCCGCGAGGCGCGGCGCGTGCGCGGTGACGTCGCGCGGCTACACACGCGTCAGTCGGTGCTCATGCGGCTCATCACGCACGATGCCTATCACTGCGGCGAGATCGCATTGACGCTCGGCAGTCACGGGCTGCAGGGTGAGAGCCCGAACGGGCCGATCGACATGTGGGCCGGGCTGTCGCGCCCGGCGCCTTAGGCTCGACTCACCGGAGCTGCGCGTCGAGGAACGCGAGCACGTGCGCCTGGTAGTCCGCGGGATGCGTCTCGTAGCCTTGCGCGTGGTGGCAGCCGCTCTCGATCCATAGCTGCGTCGCGGGATTCGCGCTTGCCGCCTTCAGGTCGTACGCGTGGTGGAGCGCGACGAGCTCGTCGTCCGCGCAGTGGATGAAGAGGAACGCCCGCTCGGGATGCGCCTGTACGAACGAGATCGGTCGGACCTGTCCGATCGGTATCCCAAACTCCGCGTTCGCGGCGAGGAGCACGCCGGGCGCGAACCAGCCCGGGACGCCCTTGGTCTGCTCTTCGAGCTTCTCCTCGAGCACGGCGCCGAGATCCTCGTACGCCGAGTCGGTGATGATGGGTCCGACGTTCGGATGCAGCGCGAGCTCCTGAAGTACGGTGCCGGCGCCGAGCGACACACCGAGAAGCGCGATCCGGCCCTCCGCGTACCCGCGCGACATGACGTAATCGATCGCGGCGGCGAGATCGCGGCGCTCGTACCAACCGAACGAGTAGCGATCGCCGTCGCTATTGCCGTGTCCGCGGAGATCGAACAGCAGCACCGAGAAGCCGTCGGCGTACAAGAAATCGGCCATGTGCTCGCCACGCCGGACGCCGTTGATCTCACTCTGGATGCGATTGCTGTTGCGCCCATGCACGACGATCGCGGCGCGGTCACCGCCGTGCGGGAAGTACCAGCCGGTCAGTTGCAAACCATCGCTCGTGCGGAACACGACGTCCTCGTACGCCGGCGCATTCACCATCGGCGCCCGGGTGATGCGCTCACGGGTCGGCCGCGAGAACTGGTCGGCCACGTACAGGGACACGCCGAGATACGCCGTGATGGCTGCGAGCACGACTGCCGTGACGGCGGACCGCACCGAGACGCGTCGCCAGCGACGCGGACGCGAGGCAGTGCGAGCGATGGCGGTCATCGCAGCACCCTACTCCACCGCGTCTAGCATCCGAGCGCCATGGTCCGCGTCGACCTCAAGCTCGCGCCGCAAAACTGCACGATCGACGACCTCCGTCGCATCTGGCGCCTCGCCGACGACGCCGGCTTCGACGGCGTCTGGGACTTCGACCACTTCAACTCGATCGGCGCGGCCGGTCCGACCGGTCCGGTCTTCGAGGGCTGGACGCTGCTCGGGGCGATGGCCGCGCTCACCATGCGCGTGCGCCTCGGCTGCATGGTCACCGGTGTGACGTACCGGCATCCCGCCGTGCTCGCGAAGATGGCGGTCACGGTCGACCACCTCTCGAACGGCCGGCTCGACGTCGGGATCGGCGCGGCCTGGGCTGTGAACGAGCACCAGTCGCTCGGCATCCCCTTTCCCGCGAATGGCCCGCGGATCCGCGCGCTCCGCGAGGCGTGCGAGGTGATGAAGCGGCTGTGGACCGAGCCGCGCGCGAGCTACGAAGGCAGGCACTACCGCTTGACGGGCGCCGTCGCCGAGCCGAAGCCGCTGCAGCGGCCGCACCCGCCGCTGTGGATCGGCGCGGAGGGCGAGAAGCTCGCGCTGCGCGTCGTCGCGCGGCACGCCGATGTGTGGAACCACACGTCGAACGATCCGGAGAAGAGCGCGCGCCTGTCGCGGGTGCTCGACGAGCACTGCGCCGCCGTCGGCCGCGACCCGGAAGAGATCGGCCGCTCCGTACAGTTCTTCTACACGGGCGACCGCGACCTGTTCCTTCGTCTCGCCGACGGTCTCGTGCGCAAGGGCTTCACGAAGCTCGTCTGCGGCGTGCGGAGCGTCGGCGATGGCGACGTTCTTGCCACGCTGCTGCCGCGGCTGCGCGCGCTCGGCTAGGGAGGTATGTGATGGCGACCGGAGTGACGAAGCATCTGGAACACGTGCACCTACCGCTGGACGAGGAGGACGTGCGCGCGCCGGAGCTCGTACGGCACCGCGAGCTGTCGAACGAACAGTGGCGCGAGTTCGAAGCATCGGTGGCGAAGATCTTCTCCGCGTTCGGCATGCAGCTCGACACGCCGGGCACCCGCGACACGCCGCGGCGCTTCCTGCGCGCGCTCTTCGACGCGACCGAAGGCTACGAGGGCGACGCGAAGCTGCTCACCGCGTTCCCGACCGAGTGCAAGGGCGGACCGCACTGCCACCTGAATCAGATCGTCGAGGGCCCGATCCCCTTCTTCGCGCTCTGCGAGCACCACGCGTTCCCCTTCTACGGCAACGCGTTCGTTGGCTACGTCGCGCACGATCAGATCATCGGGATCTCGAAGCTGACGCGGCTCGTCCGCGTGTGGGCGCGGCGATTCACCGTGCAGGAGCGCATGGGCGACGACATCGCCGACACGCTGCAGACGCTCATCCGCGCGCACGGCGTTGCCGTTTACCTCGAGGCGCATCACCTCTGCACCCAGATGCGCGGCGTGCGGGAGCTGCACCCGAAGACGCGCACGACCGTGTGGCGCGGCGTATTCGCCGACAACCCGCAGATGCGGAGCGAGTTCTTCCAGATCGCGGGAGCGCGCGAGACGTAGTCCTCCAGACGCTGGTCGACGCCGCCGGCGGAACGGCGCTGCCGCTGCCCGACGGGCTCGCGCGCCGGTACGGCTCGGCGCTCGCGTTCCCCGAACGACGACCGTACGTCGTGGCGAACTTCGTCTCGACGCTCGACGGCATCGTCAGCTACGCGCTGCCCGGACGCGCGCACGCCGGAGCGATCAGCGAGGGCAACGAGGCCGATCGCTTCGTGCTGGCGCTGCTGCGCGCGTGCGCCGACACCATCGTCGTCGGCGCAGGAACGCTGCGGGAGGAGCGCGAGCACATCTGGACGCCGGAGTTCGTCTACGCCGCTGCGGCGGACGAGTTCGCGGCACTCCGCCGCGCCCTGCGCAAGCCGCCGCGGGCGACAGTCGTCTTCGTCAGCGCCAGCGGCGACGTCGACCGCGACGCGCCGATCTTCCACGCCGATGTGCCCGTGCGCGTGCTGACCGGCAAACGGTCGCCGCGGGCGCTCATCGCGGAGGCGGACGGCGGCCTCGTCGTGACCGAGGGCGGGCCCACGCTCTTCGCGGAACTCCTTCGCGAGCATGTCGTCGACGAGCTCTTCCTGACTTACGCGCCGCGCCTCGCGGGCCGATCCGCCAGCGCGCCGCGGCGCGCGCTCGTCGAGGGCCATGGCTTCTCACCGGACGAGGCGCCGCGCGGGAGGCTCGCCTCACTGAAGCGGAGCGGCGACTTCCTCTTCGCGCGGTACCGGCTCGAGAACGAGCGCCGCTAACGCCACCACGTTTCGCGAAGGACGCGGATGACGTTGCCGCCGGCGATCTTCTCGACGTCCTCGTCCGCGTAGCCGTGCGCCACGAGCCACCGGACCGCGTTGCGCACGGCGTCGGCGGGGCTTTCCATGCCCTCGACGTAGGGCACCTCATCGAAGCGGACGCCGGCGTGGACGCGGCCGATCGACAGCTGCGACGCGAACGCGTGGTGCAGCGCGACGTGGTCGCCGAAGAGCGTGTCGGGGCCGAGCGCGACGTGGTCGACGCCGACGAGCCGGATGCAGTACTCGACGTGCTCCATCACCGACTCCAGGGAATGCGACCGATGCTTCTCCGTCAGCGTCGTGTGCGGCGCAGCCTCGATGCCGATGACGCCGCCGCGTTCGGCGCACGCGCGGATGACCGCGTCGGGCTTCATCCGCGGCGTGTTCCACAGCGCGCGGGCGCCGGCGTGCGTGATGAAGATCGGCTTCTCGCTCGCCTCGATCGTCTCGAGCGAAGTCCGATCGCCGCAATGCGAGACGTCGATGGTCATGCCGAGCCGGTTCATGCGGCGGACGACCTGCCGGCCGAGGTCGGTGAGGCCGCCGTCGTTGCGCTCGCGCAGGCCGGAGCCGAGCGCGTTGGCCTCGCTGTACGCGATGCCCATCACGCGGATGCCGAGCCCGTAGAGGATGTCGACGCGGTCGACCTCGTTCTCGATCGGCGTCGCCGCCTCGAGACACGGCACGAGACCGATCTGCCCGGCGGCCTTAGCGGTGAGGATGTCGTCGACACGCTCGACGCGGGCGACGAGGTCCTGGTGCGCGAGGTCGGAGAAGCGCATCCCGAGATCGAAGATGACGTCGTCCCACTTCCACCCCGCCTTCGAGGTGATGAGCGCGGTGCCGTCCATGAAGTTCTCGAAGACCGCGTTGAGACCGGATGCCGCGAGGCCCTCGTAGCCGGTCCACTCGCGACCCTGCCGCACGTACTCGAAGATCTCGCCGGGATCCGCGGGGAACACCGAGGCGTGGTCGTGAAGCGACACGATCGGCGCACGCGCGAAGATCGCCTCGACGCGCCGCTCGTCCTGCACGCTCAACGGGTAGGTGAACCGCGGGACGCGGTCGATCTCCTTCGCCAGCTTGAACTCACGGAAATCCACGCCCGGTTCGAGGTACTGGAACGACGCATACCGCATCGCGCTCTTCACCGCCATCGTGGGCCTCCCCTCTCAAGACCGACGTCTATGTTGAACGCTCGCGACAGCGGCAGTCGGCGTGCCGATACTGGCGCGGATGCCGCGCACGTCGGCGAACGGCGTGGAGCTCTACTACGAGTCGCTCGGCGAGGGCCGACCGATCGTCTTCCAGGGACACGATCACTCCGCGTGGCTCTTCTTTCAGGCGCCGTACTTCGCACAGCGCTACCGCGTAGTGACGTTCGATCGGCGCGGGACCGGGCGCTCCTCCGCGCCGCCGGGTCCGTGGAGCATCGCCGATCTCGCGCGCGATCTCGCCGGGCTCGTCGACGCGCTCGAGCTCGAGCGGCCGGTCGTCGTGGGCAGCTCGCTCGGCGGCGTCATCGCGGCAGAGTTCGCGCTCGACTTCCCCGGTCGCGCGTCGGCAGTCGTCATCGGCCACACCGTGCCGTACCTCGACGATCTCGGTCGGGCGTGGCTCGAAGAGCAGATCGCGGCGGCGCGCGAGGGGCGCCCCGCGATCATCAGGCAGCCGCGATCCGGGGCCGACGAGGCCGAGGGACCGCCGACGACGGACCCCGCGTTCGCCGCGTCCGAGGTCGGCCGGCTCGTGTCGTCCGTGGGCACGGGCATCGGCCGGACTCCCGCCGACTCGGCGAAGGTGCTCGAGGCGTTCCGCGGCTGGGATCAGCGCCCGCGCTACGCCGAGCTCGAGCGCCTCGAGGTGCCGACGCTCGTCATCGTCGGCGAACGCGAGCCGCGCACGACGATCGATCTCGCGCGCGAGTGGCACCAGCACATCCCACGCTCCGAATTCGTCGTGCTGCCCGGCGCGCATCACGCCGCGCATCGCGAAGCGCCGTTGCGGTGGAACCGCGCGGTGGAGGCGTTCCTGGCGCGCAACCACCTCTAACGGAGGTGTCGTCACCCGCTCGGGTGGACCGGATGTGGACCCGGGGTTCTAGCGTGTTCGCGTGCCGCGGCGGACGTGGAGCGCACGGATCGACGGCGTCGTCCACAAGATCGAGCTCGATCACGGGATCTGGAGTGGGCGGCGGCGACTGGTCGTCGACGGCTGGGAAGTGCACGACACCACTCGGCTCTTCGATCTCGGTGGTGACGTGAGGTTCTCGGTCGCCGGGCACCAGGGTCTGCTCCGGATCGCGCCGCGGTCGCTCGGGTACGTCTACGCGATCGCGCTCGACGGGCTCTGGGTCAACGGCGGCGGGCTGGTCACGTACCTCCCGCCCTTCGTCCGCTTCGCGAGCTACGCGATCGTCGGCCATGCGCTGTTCCTGCTCGCCCTCGCCGCCGTCTGGCCGGGCGACCTCGCGAGCCTCTTCGTCTTCGTCGGCCTGCGCTCGATCGGCGCGACCTACATCGCGCTGCAGCTTGTCGGCGGCACGAAGGAGGCATGGTTCGCGGCGCTCGGCTACGCCGGCGTCACGCTCCTGCTGGGCGTCGCCGTGTCGCTCGCGGCGCTCGTCGGGAGCCTGCGCCTCGAGACCTCGCCGCTGCCCGCCGATCTGCGCACGCCGATCGGGTTGCTCGGCGACGTCGGATTCGCCGCGGCGACGGGCGCGCTGCTGCTCGCGCCCGCGGTGCGGGCGTTCTTCGAGCCGCGGTCCCAGGCGGCCGCGGCGATCTGACCTACCGCGGCGGCGCGAGTCGGTCGATCCGATCGAACTGCGCTCGCGCGATCTGGCGTCCGTCGGCGGCCGCGGCGTCGTCGCCCAACTAGCGGCGCGGCTCGGGCTCGAATCGCGGGCGCGAGACGAAGTCGACGATGCGGTGCGTGCTGTCGCAGAACGGCTTCTTCGCGGAGTGCCCGCAGCGGCAGAGCTTGATCACGCTGTCCGGGCCGAACTCCCTCCGCGCGCCGTCGACGTCGATGAGCGTCACCGGGCCGCGAACGATGTACGGGCCGTTCGGCTCCATCTCGATCGTCACCTGCTCCGCCATCACTCCGCTCCTTCGCCCTGGTACTTCCCCGCGTAGCCCTTGTGCGGCGCCTGCTCCATGCGCATGAACACGAGCTGCAGGACGCGCGCACCGCGCTGGACGCGGAAGCCGCGTCCGTTCAGCACCGCGAGGAGCGCTTCGCTTCGGCCGTTGTAGCCCGCGTCCCACACCGCGGTGTGGATCGTGACCCCCGAGCGCAGCAGCGTCGAGCGAGGCCGGGCCAGGGCCATGACATCTGCCGGTAGGTTCACCTTTTCCTTGACGACGATCACGTACGACCCCTGATGGAGGTCCCACCACCCGTCGCGGTCCGGCGGGATCTCCTCTCGCGCCGCCGGCTCGCGCAACGCGTCGCTCGCGCCGAGCAGCGCCGGCGACGTGAGCTTGAAGACGCGATCGATGCGCAGGTCGATGCCGTTCGGCTGCAGCTGACGGTCGAGCTCGCTGATGTCCTCGACGAGCGCCGGGCTCGCCGCGATGAGACGGCGAAGCTCTTCGCGCGACAGCGTCGACATCGTCGCGACTATATCCTCGCGACCGTGCGCGGTCAGAGCCCGAAACGCGTGCGCGAGAGTCAGATCACGATGACGCAGCAGATGCTCCCGAGCGACGCGAACCCGTACGGCAACGTCCACGGTGGCGTGATCATGAAGCTCATCGACTCTGCCGCCGGTGCGTGCGCGGGCCGCCACGCGCGGCAGCGGGTCGTCACGGCGCGGATCGACGAGCTGTCGTTCGTCGCGCCGGTCGTGGTCGGCGACCTCGTGTACGCGAAAGCCTCGGTGAACGACGTCGGACGGACGAGCATGGAGGTCGGCGTTCGCGTGGAGGCCGAGAACATCCTCTCCGGCAAGCTCGTCCACGTCTCCTCGGCGTACCTCGTCTTCGTCGCCATCGACGAGCACGGGCGACCGGTGCAGATCCCCGGCGTCGTGGCGGAAACGCCCGACGAGGTGCGGCGTCAGCAGGCCGCGCGGCAGCGCCGCGAGCTCCGGCTGCAGCGTCCGCGGCGCGAAAACGGAGGCCCGACCTAGACTCGCCCCGACGAGAAGGAGGGGCAAGATGATGAGGAAGATCGCGGCTTTCGCGGTCGCCGCGGTGATCGCGCTCGCCGCCTGTCAGGCGCCGCGCGCTGGCGGCCAGCCGAGCGGCTCCGCCGGCGCGTCGGCGACCCCGAACTTCGCGGGCAAGACGCTGAACCTCGCGACCGGACCGGCCGGCGGCGTGTACATCGTCTACGGCGCCGGCATCGCCGACGTGCTGTCGAAGCGACTCGGCGTCACCGCGAGCCCGCAGGTGACGCCGGCGTCGGTCGACAACATGAAGCTCATTCGCGACGGCAAGGCGGATCTCGCGCTCACCCTCTCCGATACCGCGTTCGACGCGGTGAAGGGGCAGGCCACATTCGCGCCGCCCGAGAAGCCGGTCCCGGCGAAGGCACTCGCGGTCATGTACACGAACTTCACGCACGTTGTCGTGAGGGACGGCATTGGGGTGAGCACCGTCGCCGACCTCAAGGGCAAGCGCGTCTCGGTGGGCGCGGCGGGCTCGGGCACGGAGATCATCGCCAACCGCGTGCTCGAGGCATACGGCATGACGCAGGCTGACCTGTCGGCACAGAAGCTCGCGGTCCAGGCGAGCGCCGACGCGCTCCGCGACGGCAAGATCGACGCGTTCTTCTGGAGCGGCGGTCTCCCCACGGCCGCGGTGATCGACCTCGTGAATGCGGCCAGCGTGAAGGTGAAGCTCCTGGACCACACCGACATCCTCGCGAAGATGCAGCAGAAGTACCCCGGCGTGTACTACGAGACGAAGATCGCGGCGAACACGTACAAGAACGACAAGGAGGTCAAGGTCATCGGCGTCGCGAACCTCCTCGTCGTGCCCGCGACCTTCGACAAGGCCCTCGCGAAGGCGATCCTCGCGACGCTCTTCGACGCGAAGGCGGACCTCGCGAAGATCCACGCCGAGGCGAACAACCTGACCCTCGAGAACGCGAGCAAAGGCTCTCCGATCGACTACCACGAAGGCGCGATCGAGTTCTACAAAGAAAAGGGCGTGATGAAGTAGCACTCCGCGCCGCGCTCGCCGGGATCGTCGCGATCGTCGCGGCCGCGATGCTCGCCGCGCCCGCGCCGGTCCTGCGGCTCGCCTCAGCGACCGCGTCGGTGGACATGCCGCTGCCGGTCGACGGCACGTACCGCTCGGGGTACCGGCAGTCGATCTACGGCGTTCCGGTCGAGGAGACCGAGCGCGCCACGGCGCGGAGCGTGATCGTCGTGCGGGCGCGCTCGAGCGACCGCCGCTCGCTCGAGTACTACCGCTGGGGCGACGACACGATCGTGTTCGACGGCGCGGGATTCGCGCAGGACGCGCCGAACGTCGCGATGGCCGCGCCGATCCGCATCAGCGTCACCGACGATGGCGAGCAGTGGATCGAGGCCGACGGCGTCCGCGTCGCGCTGCTCGAGCGCTTCGGCGCGAACGTCGTCACCGTCACGCCCGCCTCCGTCCCGCGGCTCGGCTGGCTCCTCGCGCACCTCGCCCCGCGGTAATGGCGATGGACCCGGCAGCGCCGGTCCAGAAGGAGCGGCTCCCCGGTCTCGAGCAGGTCACCGCGGACACGAAGACGCAGGAGCTCATCGAGGAGTTCGAATCCGAGTCGCGGACGCGCGCCCTGACCGGAGGCTGGGGGCGGCTCGTCACCGTCCTCTGCGTCGGACTGACGCTCCTCGCGCTCTACTACGCGGCGGCCGGCGCGCAGATCCCGTTCACGGACATCGTGTTCGTGCCGAACATCCCGGTGTTCGGCCACAACATCACCGAGGTGCAGATCTACGCGTTCGTCTTCCTCGGCGCCATCCTCGCGCTGACCTTCATCCTCTATCCCGCGCGCAGGGCCTGGCGTCGATCGGTGCATCCGATCGATGTCGTCCTCGCGCTCGCCGCGGTCGCCGTGTCCGGCTACGTCATCGCGAATTTCGATCAGGCCATCTACCGCGCGAACAGTCCGACCCCGACGGACTTCGTCTTCGGCGTCGTCGCGATCCTCCTCGTCGCCGAGGCCGCACGCCGCACCGTCGGCTGGCACCTCCCGGCTCTCGCCGCCGTCGCCATCGGCTACGCGTACCTGGCGGACTTCGCGCCCGGCCCGTTCCACGGGCCGCCCAAGAACCTCGACGACATCGTCGGGAACCAGTACCTCGGACTCGAGGGCATGATGGGCACGCCGCTCCAGGCCGCGGCGACGTACATCATCCTGTTCACGATCTACGGCGCCATCCTCGAGATCTCCGGCGCCGGCAAGTTCTTCATCGATCTCTCGTTCGCCCTCACCGGCCGCCGGCCGACCGCGGCGGGGCGCTCGGTCATGCTCGCGTCGTTCCTGCTCGGGACCGTCGCCGGGTCGGGCGTCGCGACAACGGTGACGCTCGGCTCGATCAGCTACCCGATGCTGAAGCGCTCCGGCTACTCGCGCGAGTCGTCGGGCGCGATCCTGTCCGCCGGCGGCATCGGTGCGGTCATCTCGCCGCCGGTCCTCGGTCCCGCGGCGTTCATCATGGCCGAGATCCTGAAGATCACGTACCTCGACATCGTCATCATGGCGACCGTCCCGACGATCCTCTACTACCTCGGCGTCTTCCTCATGGTCGAGATCGACTCGCGGCGTCAGGGGACGCGCGACGTCGTGATCGAGGTGCCGTCGCCGCTCGAGCTCTTGCGGAAGTACTGGTATCACCTGAGCTCGCTCGTCGCGATCATCTTCTTCATGGCCGCGCTGAACATGAGCGCGATCACCGCGGTGTTCTGGTCGATCCTCGTCGGGATCGCCGTGTCGTACGTTCGCCGAGACACCGCGCTCCGGCCCGGCAAGCTCGTGCAGGCGCTCGCGCTTGGCACGCGCGGCGTGCTCGGCGTCGCCGCGACGACGGCCGTGGCCGGCATCGTCGTCGGCATCCTGCTCCAGACCGGTCTGGGCCTGAAGATCTCGAACCTCATCGTCGCCGCGAGCTTCGGCAACCTCTTCCTCACGCTCGTCGTGTCCGCGATCGTGCTGTGGGTCCTCGGTCTCTCGCTGCCGATCACGGCGACGTACCTCGTGGCCGTGCCGACGGTCATCCCCGCGCTCGCGAACGTCGGCGTGCCGCTGCCCGCCGCGCACATGTTCGTCTTCTACTACGCGGTGCTGTCCGAGGTATCGCCGCCGGTCGCGCTCTCCCCCTTCGCCGCGTCAGCCATCACCGGCGGGAATCCCTACAAGACGATGATGCTCACCTGGCGCTACGCGCTGCCGACGTTCCTCGTCCCGGTGATGTTCGTGCAGCCGGGCGGCCTCGCGATGCTCTGGCTCAACACGCCGCCCCTCGAGGCGATCGTCGCGACGGTGTCGGCTGCCGCGGGCATCACCGCGCTGGTCGCCGGCGTCGGCGGCTGGCTCATCCGTCCCGCGCCTCTGCCGGTGCGCATCGCACTGATCGCGGGTGGGCTCTTGCTGCTCGCTCCCGGTCAGCTCGCCGACATCGCCGGCCTCGCGCTCTTCGGCATCGCGCTGGCCTCGCAGATCGCGCTCAGGCAACGCAGCGCGACCGCGGCCGCCTGACGCGGCGCTTTCGAGCTTCGAGAGCGAACGCGCCCGCGCCACGCATCGCGATACCCTGAGGCCCCGTGCCAGCACGACCTCGCCGCACTGCGGCGTCGCGCGTCTCGCGTGCGCCGCAGCTCACGTTCGAGGCGCTCGAGTGGCGCAACATCGGTCCGTGGCGCGGCGGCCGCGTCGGCGCCGTCGCCGCCGATCCCCGCGACGCGCAGGTCTTCTACTTCGGCTCGACCGGTGGCGGCGTGTGGAAGACGACGGACGCCGGCATCTACTGGGAGAACGTCTCCGACGGCTACTTCAAGCGCGCCTCGGTCGGCGCGCTCGGCGTCGCGCCGTCGGACCCGAACGTGCTCTACGCCGGCATGGGCGAGTCGTGCATCCGCGGCAACGTGTCGCACGGCGACGGCGTGTACCGCTCCACGGACGCCGGCAAGACGTGGCAGCAACGCGGGCTCGCGCCGACGCGTCACATCGCGAAGGTCCGCGTGCATCCCGACGATCCCGAGCTCGTGTACGTCGCGGCGCTCGGCCACGCGCACGGTCCGAACCCGGAGCGCGGCGTGTTCCGCTCGCGCGACGGCGGCGCGACGTGGCAGAAGGTGCTCTACCGCGGTCCGGCCGCGGGCGCGAGCGACCTCTCGATGGACCCGAACAACCCGCGCATCCTCTACGCGGCGTTCTGGGAAGCGATCCGTCGGCCGTGGGAGCTCGTGTCCGGCGGCCCGGGCAGCGGGATCTTCCGTTCGACGGACGGCGGCGAGACCTGGACCGACATCAGCCGCAACAAGGGACTGCCGCGCGGCGTGCTCGGCAAGATCGGCGTCTCGGTGTCGGCGGCGCAGGAGGGTCGCGTGTACGCGATCGTCGAGGCGCTCGACGGCGCGGTGTTCCGCTCCGACGACGGCGGCGACACATGGCAGCGGCTCTCGGAGGAGAAGGAGACGCGAACGCGCGCGTGGTACTACCAGCACATCATCGCGCACCCCACCGACCCCGACACGGTGTGGGTGCTGAACATCGACGCCTGGCGCTCGATCGACGGCGGCAAGACCTTCGAGCGCGTCGCGATCCCCCATGGCGACCACCACGACCTGTGGATCGACCCGAAGGATCCGCGGCGCATGATCAACGGCAACGACGGCGGCGCGACGATCTCGCTGAACGGCGGCGAGTCGTGGTCCTCGATCTACAACCAGCCGACGGCCGAGTTCTACCACGTGATGACGGATTCGCGGACGCCGTACCGCGTGTACGGCGCGCAGCAGGACAACACGACGGTCGCGATCCCGAGCCGGTCCGCGCTCGCGGGCATCACGCGGTCCGAGGCGTACGCGATCGGCGGCGGCGAGAGCGGCTACATCGCCGTGCGTGCCGACGATCCGAACGTCGTCTTCGCCGGCAACTACCAGGGCTTCATGACGCGGTACGACGAGCGCACCGGTCAGACGCGCAACATCATGGTCTGGCCCGACGCGTCGAGCGGCTGGGGCGCCGCGGACCTCCGGCATCGCTTCCAGTGGACGTTCCCGATCGTGCTCTCGCCGCACGATCCGACCGTGCTGTACGCGTGCGGCGAGCGCGTCTTCCGCTCGCGTGACGAGGGCGCGTCGTGGGAGGCGATCAGTCCGGACCTCACGCGGGACGACAAGTCGAAGCAGCAGCCGTCGGGCGGCCCGATCACGAAAGACAACACCGGCGCGGAGTACTACTGCACCGTGTTCGCGTTCGCCGAGTCGCCGAAGCAGCGCGGCGTGCTGTGGGCCGGGTCCGACGACGGGCGTGTGCACGTCTCGCGCGACGACGGGAAGACGTGGCGCGAGGTGACGCCGCGCGGCCTGCCGCGCTGGGCGACGATCCGCATCATCGATGCCTCGCCGCACGACGCCGCGCGCGCGTACCTCGCGGCGGAGGCGTACCGGCTCGACGATTTCCGTCCCTACCTGTACAAGACCGCGAAC
>DASQXO010000143.1:0-4728 GCA_035639655.1 Candidatus Dormiibacterota bacterium | reverse complement strand
CCGCGGCACGAAGCAGGTGCCGATGGCGGACAAAGCCACGGTGTTGAAGCACGGACGCTGGGTCGCGGACACGCTGCAGGAGAACCACTGGCCGTTCCACAACTACGGCACCGGCATGGGGCTTGGCGGCTACACGAAGGTCGGCGGCATGGCGGTGCGGAACTACGACGGCGGCGCGTTCGAGGGCGCCGCGGACATCAGCGCCGAGGCGCTCGTGGAGAAGGGCTTCCGCGTGAAGATGGAAGCCTGCTGGGCGTGCTCGGTGCGCTGCAAGAAGGTCGTGAAGCTCGAGGACCCCTATCCCGTCGATCCGAAGTACGGCGGCATCGAATACGAGTCCGTGGCCGCGATGGGCGCCGACTGTGGCGTCAGCGATCTCGCGCTCCTGTCGAAGGCGAACGAGCGTTGCAACGCGCTCGGGCTGGACACCATCTCGCTCGGCGCGGTCATCGCCTGGGTCATGGAGCTGCGGCGCTCCGGCGTGGTGCCCGACGCGGCGTTCGATGGCGAGCCGGTCGAGTTCGGCAACGGAAGGGCGGTGCTCGCGGGCATCGAGGCCATCGCGCACCGCCGCGGGCTCGGCGACATCCTCGCCGAGGGCTCGCGACGCGCGGCGGAACGGCTCGGCGGCGCGGACGTCACGATCGAGACGAAGGGCCTCGAGCTCGCGATGCACGATCCGCGACAGCGCACCGAGTACGGCCGGAACGTCCGCGTCTCATACATGACGAGCCCGACCGGCGGAGACCACATGCTCTCGAATCTGAGACCGCGCTCGATGCGCAACAGCGTCGGGATGTGCTTCTTCCTGAAGTACAACGACCAGCAGATGCTCGACATCGTGAACGCGACGACCGGCTGGGGTCTGACGCTCGACGAGCTGATGGCGTTCGGTCAGCGTGGCGTCACGCTCGCGCGGCTGTACAACCTGCGCGAGGGACTCGGCGCGGCCGACGACGTGTTGCCGAAGAAGCTCCTGCGGCCGCACGTGTCCGGCCCGCTCTCGAAGGTTCGTCTCGATCCCGAGGAGTTGCGCGCGCAGGTCCGCGCCTACTACAAGGACATGGGCTGGTCCGAGGAAGAGGGCCGCCCGACCCCCGAGACGCTCGCGAAGCTCGGCATCGCCGCCGTCGCCTGACCCGCGGCGTGCCGGCGCGGCCTACTCGATAGAGTCCGCTTCATGATTCGAATCGGCTCGATCGTTCTGCGCGTCGACGATCTGCAGCGCCAGACCGCGTTTTGGACGGCCGCACTCGGCTACGTGCCTCGCGAAGGGCCAAGCGACGACGACTTCGTCCTGCTGCGCCCAAAAGAGGGTGTGGGACCGAACGTGTCCCTCGACCGGCACCACTCCGAGGTCTGCCTGCCGCCGCGCATCCACCTCGACCTCTACGCCGAGGACCAGGCCGAAGAGGTCAGGCGACTGCTCGCGCTCGGCGCGACCGAAGTCCACTGGGACCGGCGGCCCGCGGATGCGGATTACGTGATCCTCGCCGATCCCGAGGGCAACCGCTTCTGCGTCGTCGACGCGAGCCGGTAGCTCCGGTCACTCAGGCGGCACGGTGGCTGCAGCCGACGCGCGCATGCGAATCCTTCGCGCGATCCTGCTTAGCGCCGCGCTCATCACGGCGTGCACGTACGGAGGCGGCGGGAGCTCTCCGGCGCCGAGCGGCGCGCCCGCGGCGAGCGGCACGCCCGGTTACTAGTCGGAACCACGCTCCACGGGGAGGCGCTCCGCTTCCCATCCGGCGAGACCGTCCTTCAACACGCGCACGCTCGCCGGGTCGTACCCGTCATCGATGAGCTGGGCCGCCAGACCGGCGGCGCTCTCGTCGTCGATTCAGGTTCAGTAGAGGACGAGGAGTTTGTCGCGGGGCAGCTCGCCTTTTCGCTCCGCGTACTCGCGCCGCGGATAGAGGTAGTCGCCCGCGATGTGCGCGCGGCGGTGCGCGATCGCGCGGCGCACGTCGACGACGAGGATCGGCTCGCCGCGCTCGCGCCGCTCCCACGCGTCCCGCGCGCTGATGCGCGGCAGTCGCAGGAGCTCGGCATCGCTGTGCTCCTTCATCGCGCGTTAGCGTATCGCGCGCGAATCGCTGCACGCGTTGTGCAGTGAACCGTTCGTCGGCGCTCGACTACCATGCTCGAATGCTCATCGACGGCAAGAAGCTGCTCATCACCGGCGTCCTCAATCCGGACTCGATCGCGTTCGCCGTCGCCCGCGAGGCGCAAACGAACGGCGCCGAGATCCTCCTCACGAGTTTCGGCCGCGTGCGATCCATCACCGAGAAGACCGCGAAGCGCCTGCCGAAGCCGGTCGAAGTCCTCGAGCTCGACGTGAACAAGCCCAACGACATCGTCGCCGTGCGCGATCGGCTCAGGAACGAGTGGGGGAGCCTCGACGGCGTCCTCCACGCCATCGCGTACGCGCCGCCCGACGCGCTCGGCGGCAACTTTCTCGCCACGCCTTACGAGTCGGCCGCGACCGCGTTCCAGACCTCGGCGTACTCGTTCAAGTCGCTCGTCGTCGGTCTGCTGCCGCTGCTCGAGGGTCACGACGGGTCCGCGGTCACGCTCGACTTCGACAACAGCCACGTCGCGTGGCCGGCGTACGACTGGATGGGTGTCGCGAAGGCGGCGCTCGAGTCGGTGACGCGGTACCTCGCGCGCGATCTCGGGCCCAAGCGCGTCCGCGTGAACGCGGTGAGCGCGGGGTTCGTGCGCACGATGGCGGCGAAGGGCATTCCCGGCTCGAAGATCTTCGGCGAGCTGTTCGCCACGCGCGCGCCGCTCGGGTGGAACCCGCAGGACGCGACGCCCGTCGCGCAGACCGTGCTGTTCCTCTTCTCGGACTGGTCGCGCGGCATCACCGGCGAGATCGTCCACGTCGACGGTGGCTTTCACGCGATGGGCGCGGAGATGTACAGCCCAGCGGAGCAGCAGGCGGGCGAGTAGCCGGCTCTAGGCGAGCAGGCTCTCGGCGCGAAGGGGCTCGATCCACGAGCGCTCGGCGCGGATCGTCGTGCGCGGGCCGTGGCCGGGATACACGACGGTCTCGTCCGGGAGCGTCATGAGGCGGTGCAGGCTCGCCACGATCGCGCGCGCATCGCCGCCCGGGAGGTCGGTGCGGCCCAATCCGGCGTTGAGGAGGGTGTCGCCGCTGAAGAGCGTCCGCTCTCGCGAAAGGTAGAAGCAGACGGACCCTTCGGTGTGCCCGGGCGTGTGCAGGACCGTCAGCGCGAGATCGCCGATGCGCGACTCGTCGCTTTCATCGAGCAGGCGCTCGGCGACGATCGGCGGCTGCTGCTGCGCGAGGCGGTACGCATCGAGCCGATGGATCGCGAGCGGCGCGTTCGTCGCGCGCTTCACGGCGGTGTCCGCGTAGACGTGGTCGGGATGGCCGTGCGTGTTGAGGACCTCGACGACGCGCAATCCGTTCGCGCGCACGGCGTCGACGATCTCGCGCTCGCCGAACGACGGGTCGATGACGAGCGCGTCGCCTCGCTCGTCGGCGACGACGTAGACGCCGTTGTCGAGTGGCGGGACGCGGAACGCGTACAGGCGCACGTTCGGTAGCGTAGAGCCGTGCAGCGGCACGCGGACACGGCGCCGCCGTTCGCCGTCACGCAGGGCCGTCCGGCTGTCCTCGGCAAACGGCACATGGTCTCGTCGTGCCATTACCTCGCGTCGCTCGCCGGCCTCCGCATGTTCCCGCGCGGCGGCAACGCCATCGACGCGGGCGTCGCCGCCGGCATCGCGCTGAACGTGGTCGAGCCGAACCTCACGAGCTTGGGCGGCGTCGCGCCGATCATGATCTTCACGCCGGACATGCGCCGGCCGGTGACGATCGACGGGCTCGGGCGCGCGCCGGCCGCTGCGACGCTCGCGACCCACGTCGCGCGGTTCGGTCACGACATGGACGGCTGGGTCCCGCGCATCGTCGTCCCCGCCGCGGTCGACGCGTGGCTCACCGCGCTCGCGCGCTTCGGTCGTCTGTCGCTGGCCGAGGTCCTCACTCCGGCGATCGAGCTCGCTGACGGCTTCCCGGCGTCTCCGCGGCTCGCGCGCCGCATCGCGCAGCTCGCCCATCAGCTGCGCGAATGGCCCGCGAGCGCCGCGACGTTCCTGCCGCACGGCCGCGCGCCGGAGGCCGGCGAGGTCCTCGCGCAGCGCGATCTCGCGGCGTTCCTCCGTCGCCTCGTCGCGATCGAGCATGCGCACGCGTCTCGGGGCCGCGCCACCGCGATCCTCGCCGCGCGCGATGCGTTCTACCGCGGCGACATCGCGCGCGAGATCGCGAATTTTGTGGCCCGCGCCGGTGGGCTACTCACGTACGACGACATCGCGTCGTACCAGGTGACCTTCGAAGAGCCGGCGCACACGACGTACCGCGGCTACGACGTCTACGCGACCGGCGCGTGGTCGCAGGGGCCGGTCGTGCCGATGACGCTGAACCTGCTCGAGGGATATGACCTCGCCTCGCTCGGTCACTCGAGCGCGGATCACCTCCACCTCGTCGCGGAGTCGCTGAAGCTCGCTTTCGCGGACCGCGAGGCGTACGTCGGCGATCCCGCACAGGTCGACGTCCCGCTGCGCGGCATGCTGAGCAAGGAGTACGCGGAGGCGCAGCGGTCACGGATCGACCGCTCGCGCGCGGCGCCCGGCCTCCCGTCCGCGGGCGATCCGTGGCGGTTCGAGGGTCGCGCCGGGCGCGTGCCGCCGACGCCG
>DASQXO010000142.1:0-11622 GCA_035639655.1 Candidatus Dormiibacterota bacterium | reverse complement strand
CATGGGCGTGCCGTTCCACATCGAGCCGGAGGTCGGCCCGATCATCGAGCGGCCGCTCCGCACCGCGGATGACGTCGCGCGATTGCGCGTCGTGCCGGCGGAGGAGGCGACGCCGTACCTGTTCGCGGCCATCCGCGCGCTCCGCGCCGAGCTCCCGCGCGAGGTCGCGCTCATCGGCTTCGCCGGCGGACCGTTCACGCTCGCGTCGTACCTCATCGAGGGGCGGCCGACGCGCGAGTTCGCGCGCACGAAGGCGCTCCTCTTCCGCGAGCCCGCACTGTGGGAGCGGCTCATGGAGACGGTCACCGAGGTCCTCTCGCGCTACCTCGTCGCGCAGGTCGCAGCAGGCGTCGACGTCGTGCAGCTCTTCGACTCGTGGGCCGGCGCCCTGAGTCCGCGCGATTACGCGCGCGCCGCGCTGCCGTGGTCGCGGCGTGTGTTCGCGGCAGTGCGCGGGACGCCGCGCATCCACTTCGCGACGATGAGCGCGGGCCTCCTCGAGCTCATGGCGACGGCCGAGTGCGACGTCGTGAGCGTCGACTGGCGCATCGCGCTCGACGACGCGTGGTCGCGCATCGGCGACAAGGGCATCCAGGGCAACCTCGATCCGGCCGCGCTGCTCGGCGGGTACGACGTCGCGGCCGAGGCGGCGCGCGACGTCCTCGCGCGCGCGGGCGGTCGCGCCGGTCACATCTTCAACCTCGGCCACGGCGTCCTGCCCGAGACCGATCCGGACGATCTCGCGCGGCTCGTCGAGCTGGTCCACGGGGAGCGATCGCGCCGATGATCGGCGTCGTGCTCATGACGTACGGCGCGCCGGAGACGCTCGACGACGTCGGCTCGTACCTCGCGCGCGTGCGCGGCGGCACCGAGCCGTCGCCCGAGCTCGTCGCGGAGTTTCGCGAGCGCTATCGGCGGATCGGGATGTCGCCGATCGTGCGCATCACCGGAGCGCAAGCGGACGGCGTCGGGTCGATCCTCGGCCGCGACTTTCGCGTCGTCGCGGGGATGCGCTACTCGGAGCCCTCGATCGCGCGTCGCGTCCGCGACCTCGCCGTGGTGGCGCCGGAGCTCGTCGTCGGGATCGTCATGTCGCCGCAGTGGTCGGATCGGATCATGGGCGGCTACGAGCGTGATCTGCGCGCCGCGGCCGCGGAGGCACTGCCGGACGTCGACGTCGTCGTCGCGCACGCGTGGCACCGCGAACCCGCGTTCCTCGACGCGCTCGGCGAACTCGTGCGCGAGGCGCGCGCCGCGAATCCCGACGCGGCGCTGCTCTTCACCGCGCACAGCCTGCCACGCAGGGTGTTCGATGCGGAGCCGGGCTACGTCGCGAGCCTGCGCGAAACGGCGGACGTCCTCGCCACGCGGCTCGGCCTTCGCGACGACGAGTGGGAGTGGGCGTACCAGAGCGCGGGGCACACGCAGGAGGAGTGGCTGCGTCCCGATCTGAAGGAGCTGTTTCCGGCGCTCGCGTCGCGCGGCTACCACGACGTGCTCGTCGTGCCGGTGCAGTTCCTGGCCGACCACCTGGAGGTCCTGTACGACCTGGACGTCGCCGCCGCGGCGGAGGCCGAAGCGTGCGGGCTCCGGTATCACCGCATCGCCATGCCGAACGACCGCGGCTCGTTCGCGCAGGCGCTTGCCGCGGTCGTTCGGCGTGAGGTCGCGTCGGTCAGCGCGAGCGTTTAGCGGCGCAGGCCGCTCAGGGCGTCGCGGAGCGCGTTTCCGGGCTCTCGAGGATCCGCCGCAGGCGGGAGAGCTCGTCGTCGAGACCGCGAACCCCCGCCGCCCACGCGTCGTCCGGCGTTCCGGGCTGTCGATCGATGGTGAAGGTCACGATCGCGCCGCGCGAGTGGGGAACGACGCGCGCCGGCAGGACGCTCGTGCCGTGAGGCGTCTCGAAGACGAAGTCGACGGTGCGCCGTCGCTCGTCCGCGTCGACGCGGTACGTCATCTCCCCGAACGGCGTCTGCATCACGTACCTCCCGTCGCCGAGCGGCCGCGTGGACCGCACGAAGTTCACCGCCCATCGCGGCTGATTCTCCGGTACGCGCAGGAAGGTGAAGACTTCGCCGGGGTCGGCCTTGATGATCTCGCTCGCTGTGTAGACCTGGTCGGACATCTCCCGCTCCCCTCGAGTGATATAGTAAGGAAACCGTACCAAATAGTCAGGAGGCCTGTCAATAGCGCCACAACACGAACTCGGGCACCTGCTGTCGCGCGCAGCGCGGGTCCTGAACGACGAGGTCCACCGCCGACTTGTCCGTCTCGGCTACGGCGACCTCCGCATCTCGCACGGAGCGGTGTTCGCCAGGATCGACGAGGACGGAACGCGGCTCACCGAGCTCGCGGAGCGTGCAGCGATGACGAAGCAGTCGATGGGGGAGCTCGTCGATGATCTCGTCGCGAGAGGCTACCTCGAGCGTACGCCGGATCCTCGTGACGCCCGAGCGCGCATCGTGCGCCCCACGGCGAGGGGACGGCGGCACCTGCGCGACGCACGGAAAGTGGTCGGCGAGGTCGAGGCGGAGCTCGAGCGGCGCATCGGCCCGGGGCGTGCGCGCGCGCTCCGCGAAGCGCTGCGCGAGATCGCAGGCGCTGCCGACCGCTAACGGACCCGCGATCCGCTCGCCACGCGCGAACTAAACCTCGCGGGCGCGGAACACGAGCATCGCGCCGGCGAGCACGGCCACGACCCAGACGCCGCACCAGACGAGGAACGGCGTGGTCGGCGCGCCGTTCGCGAGGAACGGATTCCCGAGGAGCGCGCTCGCGCGCCCCGCCGAGGCGAGCACTGCGACGGGCTCGAGGCTGAACACCGCGCCGCGCCACAGGCCATCGGTCGGCAGGAGCAGCCGCGTCACCACGCCGACGCGCACGAGCGTCTCGTTGTTCAGCAGTTCGCCGATGGAGCCCGCGATCCCCGCGATCCACACGAGGCCGAAGCACACGACCGCGATCGCGCCGCCGGCCATCGGCGCGATGAACGTCGACAGCAGGATCGCGAGCGTGACCCCGATGACCGTCTCTGCAGCGAGATAGAGAAGGAATGCCACCGGCTCGGGCGGGACGTATCCCGTCGTAGCGCGAACGACGCCGAGCTCCAGTGCGCCGCCCGCGATCGCGTACACCACGAGCACGATCGCGTTGCCGAGCCACTTCCCGAGGAGCAGCTCGGCGCGGCGGATCGGCCGCGCCAGGATCGACAACGCGACGCCCGACTCGATGTCGCCGGCGATCGCCGGCGATGCGACGAACACCGCGGTCATGCCGAGCACGAAACTGAACATGAACATGACCATCACGAGAAGCTGCGAGGTGAGCAGGCTCAGCGTCACGGTGCTCACGTTCTGATTGCTCGACAGCTCCGCGACCTTCGCGAAGCCCCACGCGGTCGCGGCGACGACGAGCAGCGTCAGTCCGACGAGCGCGGCGAGGATGCGGCGGTTCAGCGCCTCGCGGATGGTGAGGATCGCGATGGTCGGGATCACGACGGCTTCTCCTCGCCGAGGAGCGCCAGGAAACGGTCCTCGAGCGTCGCGCGCTCCGGATGGACGGCGTGCACGCGCCCGCCGCGGCGCACGATCTCCGCGACGAGATCGGGGATCGCGCCGTCGGTGAGGCCGCGCACGCGGAGCCACTCGCCCGACGTCTCGAGCGGGCCGAACCGCGCGAGCGCCGCGCGCTCCGCGTCCGCGAGATCGGTCACGTGGACGCGGACGCCGGCACCCGCGCCGATGTCGGCGACGCGCCCCTCCGCGACGACCGCGCCCTTGTCGACGATCGCAACGCGGTCGCACACGCGCTCGACCTCGGTGAGGAGGTGCGAGTTCAAGAACACCGTGACGCCGCGGGACTTGAGGCCGGCGATGATCTCGCGCACGTCGCGACGGCCGACGGGATCGAGCGCGCTCGTGGGTTCGTCGAGTAGCACGAGGTCCGGCGTGCCGAGCAGCGCGACGCCGAGACCGAGCCGCTGCTGCATGCCTTTCGAGAACGTGCCGATGCGATCATCGGCGCGATCGGCGAGGCCGACCGTCGCGAGCGCGGCGTCGATCTCGCCGCGCCACCGGTCGCGCCGGATCCGCGCGAGCGCGCAGTGCAGCGCGAGGACATCGCGCGCGCGCAGCCACGATTGATAGCGGAAGAGCTCCGGCAGGTAGCCGATGCGTCGACGCGTCGCGAGATCGCCGAGCGGCGCGCCGAGGATCCACGCCTCGCCGCCGGTCGGCTTCGCGAGGCCGAGGAGGAGCTTCACCGCCGTTGTCTTCCCGGCCCCGTTCGGCCCGAGGAAGCCGAAGACCTCACCGCGTTCGACGGTCATCGTCAACGCGCGAAGCGCCACGGTCTTTCCGTAGCGCTTCGCGAGGTCCTGCGTGTGGATCGCCGGCGAGGCCGCTCCGCGCACCGCGGCCCCTACCCCTGCCGGAGCGAATTGGCGATCGCGAGCACCTCGGCGTCGGTGAGCGGGCCGCCGACCGCGCGCACCGCGTCGCCTTCGCGCCAGAACACGACGCTGAAGACAGCGGTGGAGTCGCCGACGAGCAAGCCCGACTGCCCGTGCACCGTGACCGTTCGCGCGCTCGCGTAATCGATCGGGATCGGCACCGGGAGCATCGTTTCCGGATCACCGAGCGCGCGGATCTGCGCTGCGACGGTCGGCGAGATGCCCGGCTGCGCGAGGAGGTAATTCTCGAAGTCACGAACGCTCGGCCCGGTCGACGAGACCACCGGCGCTCGAGCGTCGACGACGACGAGCCCAGGCATGTCGCCGCCCGACGCACGATCGACCTTGTAGAGCTGCATCACGAGTGGCCCGACATCGACGGCGAGCGACGATCCGTCGATGTTTGCCGGCATGGGCGGCAGCGTTGCGTTCTGCTGCGCGGCGGCCGCCCGCGCCTTGGCGGCATCGAACGTGAAGGTCGCGCGCGCCGCGTCGAGCACGCGGTACTCGACCGACGACCGATCGACGTTCGCCGGCAGCGACGCCGGCGTCGGTACGGCGAGGCCGGACCTCGCGCGCGCCGCGGCCACATCCGTGGTCTTCAGTGCGGTCCCGCCCTTCTGCCACTGCGCGGCGCCGGGACCGCTCCAGGTCATCGTCCCGTACGCGCTGAGGTCCGGCATTGCGCGGAGGTCCGCCTGCGTCACCGTCACCGGCACGAACTGCTTCGGCTCGAAGATCTTGATGAACGAGTCCGCGAGGCCGGTCGTCGTGAGCGTGAACGCCACGAGCACGACCGCCGCTGCCGCGAAGAGCCACCGCGGCGCACGGAACGCGCGCGGCGAGCTGAAGCGGACCGCCGCGGGCGCCGCGCGGAGGCGACGGAGCGCGACGGAGGCATCCGGCTGGAGCTCCGGGACGTCGAGCAGTTTCGTTACGGTGCGCGCGTCGTCGGCGATCGCGTCGCGTCGTGCCGCGCACACGGCGCACGAGGCGAGGTGATCGCGCTCGTGATCGGAAATCGCGTTCGGTTCGTCGAAGATGCGACGGAGCGTTCCGTCGGCGAGATGGCTCATGGGGCAAGCTCCTTCCGTATCCGCTCCTCGGCCCGTCGGAGGAGCGTCCCGATCTGTCCGACGCCCACGCCGAGCGCCAGCGCGACCTCCGCGTACGACAGCCCGCTGTAACGCAGGACGAGGACGGCTGCCGATCGCTCGGGGATCCGGCGGAGCGCGTCGCGCACGGCGCGTCGCCGCTCGCTGCGTTCGGCGGCCTCATGCGGATCGACGCCGACGTCGACCCGCGCGCCGCGCTCCTCGCGCACCGCGCGGCGCTTACGCGCGCGCAGCGCGTTCAGCGCGCGATGAGCCGCGGCCGCATGCAGCCACGCGGCGGCGTACTGCTCGTCGGCGCGATGCTTCCGCTCGAACGACACGAAGACCTCCTGCGCCACGTCCTCGGCCTCCGCCGCGTCGGCGAGCACGCGCTGGGCGATGCGCACGACGCGCGCGTACTCCGCCGCGAAGAGCCGCTCGAACGCCGTCGAGGCGACCGGCTTCGCGACCGTGGGGCCGTCCGCTGCCTCGAGGGCACGGGCGTTCACTACTTCTGGAGCACCGCCGATGACCGAATTGTGACGCTCGCGTCGAGACCGCTCGTTAGACTTCGATACCAATGCGCAACGGGGAGCGCCGGCGCGTTGTGGTGACCGGCCTGGGGATGATCACGCCCCTCGGAAACGACGTCGATTCCACCTGGCGCGAGCTCGTCGCGGGCCGCTCCGGCATCGGACGGATCACGACTTTCGACCCGAGCGCCCTCGAGACGAAGATCGCCGGCGAGGTCAAGGGCTTCGATCCGTTGCGGTACATGGACCGCAAAGAGGCGCGCCGCACGGACCGCTTCGCGCAGTTCGCCATCGCCGTCGCGAAGCAGGCGATGGATGACGCCGGCTACACGCTCGATCGCGCCGCGCCGGAGGCCGGGGCAGCCGGCGTGATGTGGAGCTCAGGCGTCGGCGGCATCCAGACCATCGTCGAGAACGTGCACGTCCTCGCGGACAAGGGACATCAGCGGATCTCGCCGTTCATGGTGCCGATGATGATCATCGACATGGGTGCGGGCGCCATCGCGATGCAGTTCGGGTTCAAGGGACCGAACCTCGCGGTCGTCAGCGCCTGTGCCTCGAGCGCGAACGCGGTGGGGGAGGCCGGCGACGTCATCCGACGCGGCATGGCGGACGTGATGATCGCCGGCGGATCCGAGGCAGGTCTCATCGACATCGCCATCGCCGCCTTCAATCAGGCGCACGCGCTCTCGCGGCGCAACGACGCGCCGGAGAAGGCGTCGCGCCCGTTCGACAAGCTGCGCGACGGCTTCGTCTTCTCCGAGGGGGGCGGCGCGCTCTTCCTCGAGGAGCTGGAGCACGCGAAGGCGCGCGGCGCGCGCATCTACGCCGAGCTCGTCGGCTACGGCCTCACCGCGGACGCGTACCACATCACGGCGCCGGCGGAGCACGGCGAGGGCGCGGTGCGCGCCATGCGCATGGCGCTCCAGGACGCCGAGCTCGATGCCAGCGAGGTCGACTACATCAACGCCCACGGCACGTCGACGCCGGCGAACGACGGGATCGAGACCGAAGCGATCAAGACGGTGTTCGGGACGCACGCACGGGAGCTCGCGGTGTCCTCGACGAAGTCGATGATCGGGCACACGCTCGGCGCGGCCGGTGCGATCGAGGCCGCCATCTGCGTGCTGGCCATGCGCGATGGCTGCATGCCGCCGACGATCAACCAGGAGGTGCCGGACCCGGCCTGCGACCTCGACTACGTCCCCAACTCGGCACGCCGGCGCGACGTCCGCGTTGCGCTCTCGAATTCGATGGGGTTCGGCGGCCACAACGCGGTGCTCATCCTGCGCCGGCTCGATGGCTGACCTGGACCAGCGCGAGCAGGAGATCCTCGCCCTCGCGCGCGAGCTCCTCGCGCGCATGGAACGCGAGGACGTGACCGAGCTCTCCCTGACGCGAGGCGACGTCCGCGTCCGCGTCCGGCGCGACGAACGGAGCGGCGCGCGCGTCCTCGCGGCCGAGCCAGCCGGCGGGGACGCCCTGCCGGCGCGAGAGCCGGCGCCCGACTCCGAGAGCGAGGGGACCGCCGTGGCGGTGAAGGCGCCGCTCACCGGCGTCTTCTACCGCGGGGCGTCGCCGCAATCGCCGCCGTACGTGCAGGCGGGCAGCACCGTGTCGGTGGGCCAGGTCATCGGGCTCATCGAGGCGATGAAGCTCTTCAACGAGATCCGCTCCACCGCGGCCGGCCGCGTGCGCCGCATCCTCGTCGAAAGCGGGCAGTTCGTCCGCGCCCAGGCCCCGCTACTGGAGGTCGAGCCGCTGTGACGGATCGGTGTCCGGTCTGCGGATCGGCGCTCCCGGAGCGCCCGCTGCGCCTACGCTACGAGGCCCGCACGTACGCTTTCGACTCGGAGCGCTGCAAGCGGGTCTTCGAGGAGAACCCCGACCGATACCTCGACGCCGGCGGTGAGGTGCTCGACCGGCCGAGGTAATATTCCCTCGCGCTCGCATGTCTTACTGCCGAGCGAGCGCGCTGATTGCGCGATGGCTGAACCTGGTCGGAACCCCTGGCGGGAGGGCCGGTCATCGCCCTACAGTTCGGCAGGGGCAGCTGGGGGCGGAAACGGGGAGACGAACATGCTGACGACCCGCGTACCGCGCGACTGGCAGAAGCAGCAGGCGCGCCCGCGCGTCCTCGTCATCGATGACGACGACGACATCGCCGACGTGCTCCGCCAATCCCTCACCGAAGAGGGCTATGCCGTAGCGACCGTGCCGCACGGTGCCGCGGCGCTCGACATCCTCAAGCTGCACGAACCGGAAGTGATCCTTCTCGATCTGCGGATGCCGTTGATGGACGGTTGGTCGTTCGCCGACCGATATCACACCGCGACCGGCCGCGCTCCCGCCCCGATCATCCTCATCTCCGGTGTGTCGGACATCGAAAGCGAGGCGCGGCGCCTCGGCGCGGACGCGTACCTGCGGAAGCCGTTCGATATCGACGACGTGATCCGCGCGATCGAGCACGCGCGCGCGGCCTGCTAGCGACCTAGGCCAGGACCGCGAGCTCCTCTTCCGCGCGGCGCAGCAGCGCCTCGGCGTCGGCCCCGTCCTCGGGGTATGTCGCGATGCCGAACGTGAGGCGCGCGCCGGGCGCGTCCTCCATCGCCTGGATGCGGTCGACGACGCGGGTCGCCGTGTGGCTGTCCGCGCCGACGAGCACGATGCCGAACTCGTCGCCGCCGAGGCGCGCACGGGCGTCGATGCCGCGGGTCTGCCGCGACAGGACCCCGGCGAACCACCGCAGGACGTCCTCGCTCGCCTTCGCGTCGAGCTTGGAGAGCCCGACGACGTCGACGCGCAGGACCGCGAAGCGCCCGCCGCCGCGGTTCACGCGCGCGATCTCGCCGTCGATCGCCCGGGCGAAGGCGGCGCGGCTCGCAAGGCCGGTGACCTCATCGGTCCCGCCGGACTGAAGCAGGCGGCGGATCGTCTCGTCGAGGCTCGCCGAGAGCTCGCGCGAGCGGCGCTCGATGAGCACGAACGCGCCGACGCTCGAGACCGCGGCGACGGCGATCATGCCGAACGCGAGCGACTGCGCCGGGGCGACGGCGGCCGCGAGCATCGCGAGCAGCCCGACGACGAGGAACCATCGCGCCGCGTCCTGGCCGCGCACTAGCCGATCGCCACCGCGAGCCGGTCCGCGTGGGGGGCCGAATCCTGGATCCGGCGGAGGCGCTCGACCGGAATTGCGAGGAACGCATCGACCACGTGCGGATCGAACTGCGTCCCGCTGCCGCGCGCGATCTCGCGGCACGCGTCGTCCACGGTCATGGCCGAGCGGTAGGGGCGGTCCGACGTCATCGCGTCGAAGGAATCCGCCACGGTGAAGACCCGCGCGCCGAGCGGGATAGCGTCACCCGCGAGCCCGTCCGGATAGCCGCGTCCGTCCCAGCGCTCGTGGTGGTGTCGCACGATCGCGGCGACCTGCTCGAGGAACGGGATCCCGCCGATGATCCGGGCGCCGAGGTCGGGATGCCGCCTCATCGTGGCCCATTCGGACTCGGACAGCGCGGCCGGCTTGCGGAGGATGCGATCGGGGACGCCGACCTTTCCGATGTCGTGCAGGAGCGCGCCGCGCCGCAGGACCGCCATGTCCTCGACCGGGATCCGCAGCTCGTGCGCGATGAGCTCCATGTACTCGACGACGCGGCGCGCATGTCCCTCGGTCTCCGAGTCGCGCACGTCGAGCGCGTTCGAGAGCGCCTGCAGCGTGCGGTCGTACGTCGTTTCGATCTCGGTCACGGCGGCGGAGAGCGCGTTCGCCTGCCGCACGATCTGCTGCGACGAGCGCGCGTACACGCCGCGCAGCAGCAGCCACAGCAGGGCGGCGGCGAGCGCGATGATCGACGCGCTGCTGAGCTGGATGTCGCGGAGCGCGGCCTGCACCGGCGCGATGTCGCGCCACACCACCGCGGCGCCGATGATCGCGCCCCCGCGCTCGACCGGGACCCAGGTCTCGAGCGCGTCCACCGTCGCGATCTGCGGCTTCGACTCGACCGAGCCGTGCTCGTGCGAGCCGGCGTATTCGCCGCTGCCTCCGGGCTTCGCGTAGCGGAGATCGGCGACGATCGTGGTGCGCTCGGAGTGCGGCGCGCCGGCGAGTGCCTGCCGAAGCCCCGCGGATTCGGTCAGGCTGACGCGCCGTCCGACCTCATCCTCGTCGTACGAGAAGACGATCGTGCCGTTCGGCAGGAAGAACTGCGTCGCCACGACGCCGTAGATCGAGAAATGGAACGAGACGATCGTCTCGAGCGACTCGCGATCGGCGTCGGAGAGCGGGCGATCGAAGACGTCCTCGTCGAAGACGGTGCCGAAGTGGCTCGCGACCGAGCTCTGCGTGAAGCGCGCGGTCTCGTCCTCGACGTACCGGTCGATGAGGTACGCCGTGCCCGTCGCGAGGGCGATGGCGGTCACCGACAGGATCGCGGCGAGCGTGATCGAGAACCGCGCCAGCGGCGAGAGCGGCCTGTTCATGCCCTGTCGCGCTGGAACGTACGCGCGCCCGTGAGGCGGCTCATCCCTCGGGCTGGGGAGTGACGGCGTCAGGCGCGACCCTACGCCAGATTCGCTAGGCGCCGCTCAGCCGAGCGGAGCGGAAATGCGGCTTGCGCGGGCCCGGCGCGCGCGCTGATCCCCCTTCTCCACCGGCTCCAGCCCTAGATCGACAGCACGGAGACCGCGACGAGCGCGAGCGACAGCACGCTCGCGAGGACCGCGACGGCGATGCCGAGGGTGCGCGTGATCGCGCCGTTCGCGTGCTGCTTCATCACGACCCGGTCGCCGGCGAGGCGGACGATGAAGAACAGCACGACCGGCAGAAGCAGCCCCTGCACGTCCTGCGAGAGGACGATGAGCGGGATGAGGGGGAGCTTCGTCAGCGCGACGACGGCCGCGCCGGCGAGGATGAGGAAGGTGAAGAGGCCCATGAAGATCGGTGCCTCGCCGAACCGTTTGCTGATGCCGGACTCCCAGCCGAACGCCTCGGTCACGGCGTACGCGGTCGAGAGCGGGAGCACCAGCGCGGCGAGCGCGCTCGCGGCGAAGAGGCCGACGCCGAAGAGGAGCGTCGCGTTCGTGCCCACGAGCGGTCCGAAGGCCATCGCCGCCTGCTCCGCGGTGTCGACGACGACGTGTGCCGGGTACAGCACCTGTCCGGTGACGACGACGATGAAGAACCCGTTCAGCCCGGTGAGGATCGCGCCGAGCACGACGTCGACGCGCTCGAGCGGATACGCCTCGATGTCGATGCCCTTATCGACGATCGAGGCCTGCAGGTAGAACTGCATGTACGGCGTGATCGTCGTCCCCACGAGCGCGAGCGCGGCGACGAGCGCGGCCTGCTCGGCCGGGATGTTCGGAACGACGAACGACCGCGCGACCGCTGCCCAATCAGGGTGGACGATGAGCGCGGTGACGGGGTAGGCGACGAAGGCGAGCACGAGCACGAAGAGCGTGCGCTCCACGGTCTTGTAGTCGAAGAACACCACCACCGCCCAGATGACGGCCGCGGCGATCGGCACCGAGACGACGCGCGGGATCG
>DASQXO010000141.1:0-2149 GCA_035639655.1 Candidatus Dormiibacterota bacterium | reverse complement strand
GCTGCACGAGCTTCCCGATCCCCAATGGGAGAGCCGCTGGACGCGCATCTTCGTCCCCGCCGAAATGAAGGAGCGCCTCCTCAACTTCACGCTGCTCGCGCTGCGCCATCGCGCGGGCGTCGATCCCGTCCGCCTGCCGCTCCACGGCCTCGTCGTGCTTTCCGGGCCGCCCGGGACGGGGAAGACGACGCTCGCGGGTGGCCTCGCGGATCAGGTCGCCCGCGCGCTCGGTCCGCTCCTCTTCGTCGACGTCGATCCGCACGCGTTCCCGAGCCAGATGCTCGGCGAGAGCCAGCGTGCGGTCACACGTCTCTTCGAGCGCACGCTCCCGGATCTCGCGCGGCGTGGGCAGCCGACGATCGTGCTGCTCGACGAGGTCGAATCGCTAGCCGTGAATCGCGCGGGGGCCTCGCTGGAGACGAACCCGGTCGACGTGCATCGCGCGACGGACGCGGTGCTTGCCGGCGTGGACCTCGTCGCGCGCAGCTGTCCGAACCTCACGTTCGTGGCGACGACGAACCACATCGCCGGCGTCGACGCGGCGTTCCTCTCCCGCGCGGACCTCATCGAGGAGATCGGGCTGCCGAACGCGCAGGCCGTCGAGCAGATCCTGCGGGACACGTTCGCGCAGGTCGTGCGGAACGACCGTCTCGATGGGACGGGGGTGACGCAGCTCGCGGCCGCGTGCGCGAAGGCCGGACTCGATGCCCGTCGCGTGCGCAAGCTCGTGCTGCGCGCGCTCGCCTCGCGGCGCGAGCTCGCCGATGCGCCGGAGCGCCTGCGCCTCGAGGACGTCGCCGCGGCGCTGCGTGAGGAGCAGTCATGAACACCGCGGTCGCGGAGGAACAGGCGCCGGCGCTTCCGGTCGCGATCCCGCGCGACGCGTACCTCCTCGGCACGGCGCTCTTCCTCATCATCGCGGCGACGAACATCCTCACACCGCTCCTGCCCGACATCCGCAACGACTTCGGCGTGAGCATCGCGACGGCCGGCATCATCGTCGGCGCGTACGGCCTCGCGCGCTTGATCGTCGACCTTCCCGCGGGATTCCTCGCCGACCGCATCGGGCATCGGCGCCTCTCGGCCATGGCGCTCGTGGTCCTCGTCGCGTCGTGCCTCCTCGGCCTCGGCGCGACGACCGTAGAGCTGCTCATCGCGGCGCGCGTCGGCATGGGCGCGTCCGTGGCGATCCTCGCGACCGTGATCCTCTCGTCGCTCTCGGCGACGGCGACCGCGGTGAATCGCGGCAAGGTCATGAGCCTCTTCCACGTCGCCAACAACACGGGCATCGCGCTGTATCCGCTCGTCGGCGGCGTCGTCGGCGCGTGGCTCGGATGGCGCGCCACGTTCGGCGTGACCGCGGTCCTCGTCGTCGTCGCGGGCTTGATCCTCATTCCGGTGCTGCTGCGGATCCGCCCGCATCGCGACGATCCCTCTCGCGCCGGCACCGGGGATGCGCGCGTCCTGCACGGGCGCTCGCGCGCGATCGCGATCGGCGTCACGAACTTCGGCGTCGTCGCGAACATGATCAACCGCCACGGGTTCCGCAACACGATCCTGCCGCTCTACGCCGCGACGGCGCTCGGGCTCGGCGGGATCTCGATCGCGACGGCGATCGCGCTCATGTCCATCACCGGCCTCGCGGTCGCGACGCCGGGCGGGATGCTCGGCGATCGCATCGGGCGCCGGCGCGTCATCACTTCCGGACTTGCCGCGATCGCGGCAGGGGACCTCGTGTTCCTGCTCACGCACGATCTCGTGACGTTCCTCGCCGCGGCTGCGCTCATCGGCTTCGGCGACTTCTTCTCGAGCTCGCAGACGGCGCTGCTTTCTGAGATCGTCCCGCCGCGGCAGCGGACGCGCGTGCTCGGCGGCTACCGCTTCTCGGCGGATCTCGGCGCGTTCGTCGGGCCGGTGCTCCTCGCGGCGGTGATGGACGTTGCAAGCGCGCAGGCGGCGATCCTCGTGGCCGTCGCGATCCTGCTCGCCTCGTCCGCGGCCGCGCGGTTCGGCGTGCCGGCGCGGGCGGACGTGTGAGCGATCGTTCGCGTCCGTCCGCCGCCGCGCCGTCCGTCACGATCGACGACGTCCTCAAGCGGATCGATCCGCAGGAGGTGGTCGATCTCGCGCTCGCGCTCGGCAACATCGA
>DASQXO010000140.1:0-7102 GCA_035639655.1 Candidatus Dormiibacterota bacterium | reverse complement strand
AACGCCGCGAGCGCGCGATCGCGTTGCCGCAGCCGCGGCGTCAGCATCGTCCACGCGAGCAGCAGCGAGGCGGTCTCGACCCACAGCACGAGGAGCGACGGCTCGCGCCGCAGGCCGCGGATCGATAGCGCGGCCGCGACGGCGAGTGGGCACGCCTCGACGAGCGAGCGTGCGGCGGCGATCGCGACGTTAGATCGCACGGCGGCGCCTGCCGTAACCGAGCTCCTGCGTGTCGACGCGTCGCGCGCCACAGTACGCCGCGATGTCGTCGGCGATCGGCGCGACGCTGACGGCGAGGACGCGATGGCGGCCGCGTCGAAGCCGCGCGAGCGCGCGGGCCAGCGCTGCTGTGATCGACGGCGTCACGCACACGAGCGTCGCGCCGAATGCGAGACGCGCCTGCTCGCGCAGGAAGATCCGCTCCGGCGTACCGACCGCATACGGCGAGAGCCGCGCGAGGATCTCGAGCCCGCGGCGCAGCCGCGCCGGACCGCGCCCGAGCCGCGCGCGCGGGCGCTCTCGCGTGACCGCGTCGATCCCGTTCGTCACGAGCGCGGCGCGCCGGCCCTCCTCCTCGGCCTGACGGAGCAGCGTGCTCGCCGCGGAGATCGCGGCCTCGACGGCGTCCGGGTCGGCCTGGATCCAGTACGACGGATGCGACGCGACGTTCACGAGGAACACCACGTCGCCGCTCGTCGACGGATCGAAGACGCGGGTCTGTAGGCGACCGGTCCGCGCGCTCGCCTTCCAGTGGATGTCCTTCCGCGCATCGCCGGCGCGGTGCTCGCGCACACCGGCGAAACGGGTGGGATCGGTCAGCAGCCCGCGACGCGTCGCGCGCTCGGCGAGCGGACGGAACGCCGGCACGTCGCGCATCCGCGCCTGCAGCGGCCGCGGATACACGACGAGGACCGCGAGCTCGCCGGCGTCGCGTTCATCGGAAAAGAACCCGAGCCAGTCGCCGGTCCGTATCCGCGCCGCGCCGATCGCGTACGCGCCGCGCTGCGCGGCGAGGACGCGGAAACGGAAGCGGACGCGCTCGTTCGCCCCGATGCCGAAGGTCGCCGCCAGCCGGGACCGCGCGTGTCCGGGTCCGGCATCCGCGAGCTCGACGCCTTCGGGAAGCGGGATGTGGACGTCGCACCACGTGAGCGGCATCGGCTTCGCGTTGTCGACCTCGACGACGCAATCGACCTCCTCGCCGGCGACGACGCGCGACGCCGAGAGCGATACGCGAAGGCGTAGTCGTGCCTGCGCGACGCGTCCGGTCGTCTCCGCGACGAGTCCGGCGACCGCGACGAGCCCGAGTACGACCAGCATGACCGGCTCGCGCGCGACGAGCGCGACGAGTGCGATGAGCCACGCGAGCGGCCAGGGGAACTGTCCGGCGCGCGTGCTCGATGGAGGCGCGAGCGAGATCACGCCTGTGCGCGCGCGTCTTCCTCGGCCGGCACCGGGACGCTCGCGACCAGCTGGCCCACGATCGCCTCCGTCGTCCGGCCGCGCATCTCCGAGTCCGCGTTGAGGAAGAGGCGGTGCCGCAGCACCGGTACGGCGAGCAGCTTCACGTCGTCGGGGATCGCGAAGTCGCGTCCGCGGATCGCGGCGACGGCCTGCGCGCCGCGGTAGAGCGCGAGCGAGGCGCGCGGCGACGCGCCGAGCTCGAGATCGGGCAGCGTCCGCGTCGCGGCGACGACGTCGATGATGTACGAGCGCACCGCGGGGCCGACCTGAACCGCGTCGACATCGGCGGCGAGCTGCGCCAGGGCCACGGGATCGAGCAGCGGCGCGAGCGCGTCGATGTCGACGCGCCGCTCGCCGTGCAGGACCAGGATCTCGTCCTCTTCCGACGCGCTCGGGTAGCCGAGCGAGATCAGCATGAGGAAGCGGTCGAGCTGCGCCTCGGGCAGCGGGAACGTGCCCTCGAGCTCGATCGGGTTCTGCGTCGCGATCACGAAGAACGGTCGGGGCAGCGGATGCGTCCGTTCGTCCACGGTGACCTGCCGCTCCTGCATCGCCTCGAGCAAGGCCGACTGCACGCGCGGCGTCGCGCGATTGATCTCGTCGACGAGCAGGACGTTCGTCATCACCGGGCCGGCGCGGAAGGAGAACTCCTGTGCGCGGGGGTCGTACAGCGAGACGCCGGTCACATCCGAGGGTACGAGGTCGGGAGTGCACTGGATGCGCGCGAACCGCAGGTCGAGCGTGCGCGCCAGGCAGCGCGCGAGCGTCGTCTTGCCGACGCCGGGCACGTCGGTGATGAGCACGTGGCCCTCGACGAGCACGGCCGCGAAGAGGAGGTCGACGGCGTCGTCCGCGCCGACGAGGACGGTCGCGATCTGGCGACGCAGCGCCGCCGCGGCGTCGCGGACGGAAGCCACGGAAACGATGCTACTGGCCGGTCACGCCCGCACGGTCACTTGACGCTGGTGGCGCGCTCCAGCCTCGGGCGCGGCGCGCGGCGCCGCGTGGCGATCTCGCGCAGCGCGGCCACCGCGGCGAGCGCGGTGAGGAACGCGAGCGCGGCCGCGGCGGCGTGAAGGGCAACGTCGACGCCGTCGCTTCCTCCGAACGTGAGCGGCGCGTACGCGCGCTCGAACGCGATCACGAGCGACATCGCGAAGAGCAGACGGATCGCGAGGCGAGAGCCGTGCACCGCGCGTACGGCCACCACAAGCTCGACGAGCGCGAGCAGGTACGCGAGCCATCCGGCGTGCCTCGGCGAGAAGCTCCAGTCGAGGCCGCCCGGAACGTAGCCGGCGAGCGCGGCGGTGCCGACGAGGACGATCGCGAGCGCGAGGGGCAGCACCCCGACGATCCAGGTAAGCACCGCTGAGAGCGGCTCGTCGTGCGGACGCGCCGGGGCCGCCTCCGGCTTGGCGAGGAGAGACGGATGCGGCCGCTGCGCGATCGCGAGCGGCGCGTCGAGCGAGAGGAGACGATCGACCTCGTCGGACTCGGCCTCACGCGCGGCCTGCCACACCCGGATGGCGTTCAGCAGGATGACGAGCTCGATGACGCCCGTGACGACGTACAGGACGAGCGAGGGCGTCGTCGGCTGCGCCAGCGCGAGCGCCGCCACGATCGCGAGGAAGACCGCGCCGAGCACGATGCGCGTCACGAGACCGCGTTCGCTGCCGCGCCAGATCCAGATCGCGACGCCGAGGTTGAGCAACCCGAAGAGGTACGTGAGCCAGCCGTAGCCGCCGTGGGCTTCCCACCCCGCGCCGCCGGGATACACATCGTTCAGCACGCCCGCGAGGAAGAACAGCACCGCCGCGAGCGTCATGAGCACGACGACCTGCCGGACGGGACTCGCTATGTCGCCACCCCCTTCTGCCGCGGGATTCTGGCACCCTTCTCGAGCTCGGCGACGGCGTCGCCCGGCACGTACGCGGACCCGAGCGGTCCGCCGTGCTCGCCGCGCCCGTGGAAGTCGCTGCCGCCCGTCGCGACGAGCGCGAACGCATCCGCGAGCGCGCGCAACTCGGACGTCCACGCCGCGGTGTGCTGCGGGTAGTAGACCTCCATCCCGCGTAGGCCATCGCTCACGAGGTCGGGCAGGAGCTCGTGAAGATCGTTCACGGTCCCGGGATGCGCGAGCGAGGCAGCGCCGCCGTGCGCGACGACGAGCTTCACCGCCTCGGACGGCGTGAGGCCGACGCGCTCGACGTACGCCGGCGCGTCCTTGCTGATGAGCGTCTCGAACGCTTCGTCGTATGAACGCACATGACCCGCCTCAGCCAGAGCCTGCGCGAGGTGTGGTCGTCCGAGCGCCCCGCCCGAGGCGATGGCCATGACGCGGTCGAGCGAGAGCGGATAGCCGAGGCGGTTGAGGTTCTCCACCATGAGCTCGATGCGTCGTCCGCGGTTCTCGCGGAGCCAGCGCAGGCGGTCCTCGAGCGCGCGATCGGACGGGTCGAGGAAGTAGCCGAGGATGTGCACGTCGCCCCAGCGCGACTCCGTGTTCAGCTCGATCGACGCGATGACCCGGACGCCGACGCGCTCGCCCTCAGCGATCGCCTCCGCCACGCCGGCGAGCGTGTCGTGGTCCGAGAGCGCGAGCGTCTCGACGCCGCGCTCGGCGGCGAGGCGCACGAGCGCGGCGGGCTCGAGGACGCCGTCGGACCGGAGCGAATGCGCGTGCAGGTCCGCGTGATATCCCGGCTTGCTCCCCACCTGGGTCGTCGTCACGCCACCTCGATGAGGCGGTCGACACGCGCGATCCCCCGCGCGCGTCCGCTCGCCTCGTCGACGTCGATCTCAACGGCGTTGAACGAGACGGGACCGTCGGCGACGCGGAAGCGGCGCGGCAGCCCGTCGCGGAACCGCCCGAGGATCTCGTCCGGGTTGAGGCCGAGGACGGAATCGCGTGGCCCGACCATGCCGATGTCGCTCACGAACGCCGTCCCGTTCGCCAGTACGCGCGCGTCGGCGGTCGGCACGTGGGTGTGCGTCCCGACGACCGCGGAGAACTTCCCGTCGAGGAACAACCCCATCGCGACCTTCTCGCTCGTCGCCTCGGCGTGCCAGTCCAGGACCCGCACCCGCGGCGCGTCGCCGTCGAGCTCGTCGAGGAGGCGCTCCATCGCGCGGTAGGGATTCTCCGCTTCCGCCATGAACACGCGGCCGATCGCGTTCGCGACGAGGACGCCGTTGTGGACGAGCCAGCCGCGACCGGGCGCGCCGGCATCGAGGTTCAGCGGGCGCAGGCAGTAGTCGAGCTCCTTGATCTCCTCGACGAATTGCCGCTGATCCCAGACGTGATTGCCGTTCGTGACGACGTCGCAACCGGCGTCGCGAAGCTCGTCGGCGATCGCGCGCGTGAGGCCGTTCCCTCCCGCGGCGTTCTCGCCGTTGCACACCACGAGCTCGTAGCCGTGCTCGCGGCGCAACGCGGGCACGAGCCGCGCGACGGCCTGGCGCCCGGGCTTTCCGACGACGTCGCCGACGACGAGGATGCGCATCCGGCCTACCCTACCGATTCATGCGCAAGGTCATCATGTGGAATCTCGTCACGCTCGACGGGTTCTTCGAAGGCCCGAAGCCGTGGGACCTCGACTTCCACAACTACGTGTGGGGCGACGAGCTGCATCAGCTCTCGATCGAGCAGCTCCGTGACGCCGACGCGCTGCTGTTCGGACGCAGGACCTATGAGGGCATGGCCAACTACTGGCCGACGGCGACGGACGACGTCGCGCCGCTCATGAACGGCATCGCCAAGGTCATGTTCTCGAGGACGCTCGAGCATGCCACGTGGAGCAACACGCGCGTGGTGCACGAGCGGGCCGAGGTAGAAGTGCCGCGGCTCAAGCAGCGATCCGGGAAGGACATGCTCGTCTTCGGCAGCGCGGATCTCTGCGCATCGCTGATACGGCACGGACTCATCGACGAGTACCGTCTCTGCGTCGCGCCGGTCGTCCTCGGCGCGGGTAATCCGCTGTTCAAGCCGAGCCCGGACGAGGTGAAGCTGGAGCTCGTCGACGTGAGGTCGCTCCGCACGGGCGGCGTCATCCTGCGGTACGCGCCGCAGGCGGCGAGCGTGAGCGCGGCGGCGAAGTAGCGCGCCGCCGAGGGCGAAGCGATCGTCCCCGACGGCGTCCCTAGCTACTTCGCGTAATCGACGGCGCGCGTCTCCCTGATGACGGTCACCTTGATCTGCCCCGGGTACTGGAGCGATTCCTGGATCTTGTTCGCGACGTCGCGTGCGAGTCGCGCCGCGGCGAGGTCGTCGACCTTCTCCGGGCGCACGATGACGCGCACCTCACGTCCGGCCTGGATGGCGAACGACTTCTCCACACCCTCGAAGGAGTTCGCGACCTCCTCGAGCTCCTGGAGTCGCTGGATGTAGTTGGAGACGATTTCGCTGCGCGCGCCCGGGCGCGCCGCCGAGATCGCGTCCGCGGCGGACACGAGCGTGCCCTCGAAGGTCGTCGGCTCGACGTCGCCGTGGTGTCCGACGACGCCGTTGATCACGGTTTGCGGGATGCCGTATCGCTTCAACAAATCGCCGCCGATGATCGTGTGCGGGCCTTCGACCTCGTGGTCGATCGCCTTCCCGATGTCGTGCAGAAGTCCCGCGCGCTTCAGCGTGCGCACGTCGGCGCCGATCTCGCTCGCGATCATGCCCGCGAGGTGCGACACCTCGATGGAGTGTCGCAGCACGTTCTGTCCGTACGACGTGCGGAACTTGAGCCGGCCGAGCAGCTTGACGATGTCCGGATGGATCCCCGTGACCCCGGCGTCGATCGTCGCCTGCTCGCCGGCCTCCTTGATCGACTGCTCCACCTCGTTCTTGGCGCGGGCGACCGCTTCCTCGATCCGCGCGGGGTGGATCCGGCCGTCCACGAGCAGCCGCTCGAGCGCCATCTTCGCCACCTCGCGGCGCACCGGATCGAAGCCCGAGACGACGACGGCCTCGGGCGTGTCGTCGATGATCAGATCGACGCCCGTGAGCTGCTCGAGGGTGCGGATGTTCCGCCCCTCTCGGCCGATGATCCGACCCTTCATGTCGTCGCTCGGCAGCTGGACGACGGAGACCGTCGACTCGGTCGTGTGCTCCGCCGCGTAGCGCTGGATGGCGAGGAGGATGACGTCCCGCGCCTTCTGGTCGGCTTCCTCCCTCGCCTGCTGCTCGATCGCCCGGACGCGGCGGTTCAGGTCCTCACGGAGCTCGTCCTCGAGGCTCCGGAACAGCTGCTCTCGGGCATCCTCGCGGGAGAGGCCGGCGACCCGCAGGAGCTCCTGCTTCTGCTGCTCCTGGATTTCGACCACTCTCCTGCGCTCGGCCTCGATCGCAGCCTCTCGCTCGATGAGCCCGCGCTCGCGCCTGTCCGCGGCGTCGACCTTCTGCGTGAGTTGCTCGTCCTTCTGTTCGAGCCGTCGCTCGTGGCGCTGCAGCTCGGTCCGCCGCTCTCGGCTCTCGGCCTCGGCGGCCTGGTGGATCTTGAGGGCTTCGTCCTTCGCCTCGAGGATGATCTCCTTCTGCTTCGCCCGCGCGTCGCTCAGCAGACGATCGGCGTTGGCGCGCGTCGTCTGCTCGTACGCGGTGGCGGCGATACGCCGAAGGAGCATCGCGGCGACGAACCCGATGGCTGCGGCG
>DASQXO010000139.1:0-9752 GCA_035639655.1 Candidatus Dormiibacterota bacterium | reverse complement strand
CCGCCGCCGCGGGATGGGACGCCGCGCGCGGCGAATTCCTGCTGCCGTACGACGCGGTCAGGACATCCGCCGATCCGGCAGCGACGCTGCTGTCGTTCCTCGAGAGCACCTACGCCGCCGCAGCGGACCTCGGCCATTGGGATCGCGCGCTCCTCGAGGAAAGCGTCGCCTGCGAATGCGAATGGATCCCGCCGCCGCTGCGCCGTCCGCCGCGCTGGACTCCGTGATCCGGCTACCGGGCTAGCGCCGCGCGCCGAGGAGGTCGCCGACGAAGGCCTCCGTCCTCGTCTTGTCCATCCCGGCGACCATCAGAAAGAGGTTGTGGTCCTGCCACACGTACCACAGCGGGTTCTCGTCCTGGACCGTGTACACGTCATGTCCCTGTAGCGTGATCTTCGTCGCGCGGCTCGGCGCGCCTTTGGTGATGCCCTCGACGAGGCCCTGCTCGCCGCCCGGCGCGGACGCGTACGCGGGATCCACGTCGGCGACGACGATGAGGGCGATGGGCTTGCCCTCCTTCGCCACGCTCCGCGCGACGATGTCGCGGATCGCCGTCTTCGCCGCGGGATCCTTCGTCATCGCCTCGCGCAGCTCGGTCATCGTCTGTTGCGGCAGCTCGGCGTAGGTGTAGCCGGAGGCCGCACCTAGGTACGCGATCGGGTCGAGGCTCGCGAGCGTCGGCAGCGGCGACGGCGTCGGAGAGGGCGTCGGAGACGGTGTGGGCGAGGGAGTGGTGGGAGCCGTGGCGGTGTTCAGCCCGCACGCCGACGCGACGAGCATCACGAGCGCGACAAGCGCGCGCACGGCTCCGTGGGGCTGCAGGCCCGGTGCCATTCCCGGCGCGGATGTTCGCGATCTGACGCTTCCCGTCCCCCGCGTGGGTGAACGGCGAGCACGCTCGCTCGGCGAGACTTCGAGCGAGCCGTGGGCGCCTACCAGCGTGTTCGATACAACTTCCGGCTCGACCTCGCGTGCGCGGCCGTCGGCGCGACGTTCTTCGCGGGATCCTTCATGCCCGTGCTCGTGCGCCGCATGGGCGGCAGCGAGATCGAGGTCGCGCTCGTCCTCGCCTCCGGCCCGATCGGCCACATCCTCGCGCCGCTGCCCGGCTACCTCTACAGCCGCTACGCGCCGGCGAAGGTGCTCGCGAGCGTCGGGATCGCCGCGCGCCTCGTCTTCCTCGCCGGCCTGCTCCTCGCGACGAGCGCGATCTCGATCTCGCTCGCGTGGGTCGCCTTCAACGTCGTGGCGCTGTCGGGGATCGCGTCGTCGACCGTCCTGGTGCAGAAGATCTATCCCGACGAGCAGCGCGGCCAGGCCATGGCGCGAGTGCGGATGCTCGCGAACCTCGTGGGCATGGGATCCGTCGTCATCGGTGGTGCGCTGCTCGAGGTCGGCGACGTGCGCACCGTTCTCGGCGCGTCGGCGCTCATCTCCTTCGCGTCGCCGCTGTTCCTCGTCTTCATGCGCTACCACGTCGATCGCGAGCGGAATCCGATGCCGTCGCCGATCCGCCTCGGCTCGGTCGCGCTGCAGGACACCGCGTTCCGCCAGTACCTCATCGCGACGACGTTCATCGGGTTCGGCAACGCCATGGGCGGCACGGCCTATCCGATCATGCTGGTGGACAAGTTCAACGCGCCGACCGTCCTGGTCGGGATCATGGCCGCGGTGCAGTCCGCCGCGACGATCGCGGGCTACCACTTCTGGGGACGGCGCATCGACCGGGGCTCGACCGTCGCGCTGCTGCGCGTGAACGCGGTGATGATGCTCCTGCTGCCGCTCACGTACCTCGTCGCGCCGAGCGCGCCGTTCCTGCTCTTCGGTGCGATCGCGGCCGGCGTGACGAACGCGATGGCGGATCTGTCCTTCTTCACGAGCATGATCGAGCTCGCGGGCTCCCGCGCGGGGCAGTACATGGCCGCGCAGTCGTTCGTCCTCGGCGTGCGCGCGACGCTCGCGCCGTTCGTCGCGTCGGCGCTGCTCATCACCGTCGGCGCGCCGATCACGCTCCTCGCCGTCGTCGCGTGCCTCGGCTGCGGCGCGGTGCTCGTCCGCGGTGTCCGGCCGGCGGCGCGCACCGAGGCGTTGCGCGTCCCCGCCGAGGCCTTCGCCGACTAGGCGACGGCCCGCGAGCGCTACCCCGTCGCGCTGCTCAGCGCGACGTCGATGGCGGCGGCCCACTCGGCGTAGCACTCCGCGGAGAAGTGCAGGCGGTCGGGCGCGAACATGCCGCGCTCGGTCTCGCTGCGGGATAGCGGGATGACGTCGAAGAACGACGCGCCGCAGCGCTCCGCCTCCTCGCGCGCGACGACGCCGTACGCGTCGACGAGCCGCGCCACGCGGAAGGGATCGCCGTAGCGCGTCGCCTCGGGCGCTCCCGACCAGTCCGGCGACGAGGCGACGAGGATGTCCCGCGTGTCGAGGCCGTCGGTGCGGAGGCTCGCCAGGATCGCGCGCAGGCGCGACCGATACGTGTCCGCGTCTCTGCCGACGACGATGTCGTTCGCGCCGATGAGCAGCGAGACGAAGTTCGGTCGGAATGGCGCGACGCGCGGCAACTCGTCGCGGATGAGATCGTCGGTCGTGTAGCCGTTCACGGCGAGATTCAGCAGCTCGACGCGGAGGCCGCGCGCGCGCCAGCGCTCGCTGAGCCGCGCGGGGAACGAGCGCTCCGCGCCGACCCCGGTGCCGATCGAATACGAATCGCCGAGTGCCAGGTAGCGCACTTCTGGAATAGACATTTGTTCTCTACATTAGGAAGCACACGCTTCCGGAAGGACGGCTCGTCATAGCGGATTTCGATCTCATCATCGTCGGCGGTGGCCCCGCCGGACTGACGGCCGGGCTCTACGCCGCCCGCGCCAACATGAACGTGGCGCTCTTCGAGCAGAAGGGCCCCGGCGGCGAGCTCCTGAACACCGATCTCATCGAGGACTACCCCGGGTTCGAGAGCATCACCGGCTTCGAGCTCGCGGACAAGTTCGCCAATCACGCGCTCAAGTTCGGCCTGCGCATGGACATCGCCGGCGTGATGGAGATCAAGGACGAGGGCACGTGGAAGCGCGTGCTCCTCGACGACGGCACAGAGCACCGCGCGCTCGCCGTGATCGTCACGGTCGGCGGCGAGCCGGTGAAGCTCGGGGTGCCGGGCGAGAAGGAGCTTCACGGCAAGGGGGTCTCGTACTGCGCCGTGTGCGACGGCGCGTTCTTCAAGGGCGCGGACCTCGCCGTCATCGGCGGCGGCGATTCCGCCTTCCAGGAGGGCCTGTTCCTCACGCGGTTCGCGAAGACGCTGTATGTCGTCCACCGCCGCACGCAGTTCCGCGCGCAGGCGATCCTGCAGGAGCGCCTGCTCGGGATGGACAAGGTCAAGCCGATCGTGCCGGCTCACGTGAAGGAGATCGGCGGCGACGGTCAGGTCGAGTGGATCGACGTCGACCGCGGCGGCACGAACGAGCGCGTGCCGGTGCAGGGGGTGTTCGTCTTCATCGGCTTCAAGCCGCTCGGCCGGTCGCTCTTCACGGACCACATCGAGCATGACAAGAACGGCTACCTCATCACCGACCAGCACATGCGCACGTCGATCCCCGGCGTCTACGCGGCGGGCGATACGCGCTCGCAGCTCGCGCGGCAGATCACGACCGCCGTCGGCGATGCCACGACCGCCGTGCTCCACGCCGAGCGCTACATCGAGGACCTCAAGCACAGCCTCGTCGCCGCCGGCTCGTAACCGCGTGGCGGCCGGTCGCGACGCCACGCGCCTCCTCGGCCGCGTCGGCATCTGGGCGAACCTGGACCGCCTCGACGCCGCGCGACTCCGCGAGTTCGCGCGCGCGATCGACTCCTCCGCCCGGATCGGTGCCTTGTGGTTCCCCGAGACGATCGCCGGCAAGGAGGCGTTCTCCCTGGCCACTTTCCTCCTCGCGTCGACCGAGCGGCTCGTCGTCGCCACGGGCATCGCGAGCGTCTGGGCGCGCGACGCGATGGCTGCGGCGAACGGGTCGCGAGCGATCGGCGACTGGTTCCCGGGACGGTTCGTGCTCGGCCTCGGCGTGAGCCACGCGCCGTCGGTCGCGACGCGCGGGCACAGCTATGCGAAGCCGTACGAGCGCATGCGTGAGTACCTCGACGCCCTCGATGCGACGAAGTACGTCGGGCCGCAATCGAATACACCGGTGCCGCGCGTCATCGCCGCGCTCGGCCAGCGCATGCTGCGACTCGCCGCCGATCGCGCGGCAGGTGCGCATCCGTACTTCGTGCCCGTCGAGCACACCTCGATCGCGCGCGAGGTGCTCGGGCCCGAGCCGCTGCTTGCCGTCGAGCAGGCGGTGGTGCTCGCAACAACGGCTGAAAAGGCGCGGGAGATCGCGCGGACACACACGCGCCGCTACCTCGGGCTGGAGAACTACGCGAACAACTTGCGCCGGCTCGGGTGGTCAGACCGAGACCTCTCGCCGGACGGCGGCAGCGACGCGCTGGTCGACGCGATCGTCGCTTGCGGCGACGCGCAAATGGCGGCGCGACGGGTAGAGGATCACCTTTCGCGCGGCGCCGACCACGTCTGCGTGCAGGTCATCCTCCCTGAGGCCGGGCGCGCCCCAATTGCGGAGATGCGGCTCCTGGAGCGTTACCTGCCGAGTTAGCAAGCGTCTTCTGCCGACAAATCAGCCGCGGCAGACGCTTGCTTCCTTCTCTGTATTCGCCCGCGCGCTTCGTAGCATTCCGCTCCGCTGGATCGCGACCTTGGAAAGGGGTGCCGTACGGCGACTCGGAAGCGCACGCGGAAGAACGGTTCGGCGGCTGTACCGGTAGAGGACACGCGACCCATCACGCTCCCTGAGAGTTCGCCAAAGGTGCCGGCGAGCGAGGCGAAGTATGTCTACTGCATCATCGAATCGCAGCGCCCGCAGACGTTCGGACGATCGGCGGTCGGCGGACGCAACGACGAGGTCTACACGATTCATCACGGCGAGCTCGCCGCCGTGTGCAGCGACACCGCCGTTGCCATCCACGACCCCACGCGCGAGAACGTGCTCGGCCACGAGCGCGTCATCGAAGCGGTCATGGACCAGCACAGTGTCCTGCCGATGTCGTTCGGCACGGTCTTCCGCACGCGAGACGATGTCCTCGCGTTCCTGAAGGACACCCACGACGCGCTGCGCGACGTCATCGCGCAGGTCCGCGACAAGATCGAGTTCGGTGTGCAGGTCAACTGGGACCGCGACGCGGTCGTGCGCGACATCGAGGCGCAGAGCGAGGAGGTCGCGCGCCTGAAGGCACAGATCCAGCGGGCCACCAGCGGGTCGACGTACTTCGCGCGCGTGCAGCTCGGCCGGCTTGTGGAGCGGCTGCTGTCCGAGCGCGCCGACAGTTACGTGCGCGAGATCTATGACACGCTCCGCGCGGACGCGGTCGCGTCCAAGCTGAACAAGCCGATCGGAGAGCGGATGGTCCTCAACGCCGCGTTCCTCGTCGAGCGCGGGCACGCCGACGACTTCGATCGTCGCATGCACGAGGTCGCGCGCCGGTATGACGGGCGGCTCGCCTTCCGCTACACCGGCCCGTGGCCGCCGTACAACTTCGTGAACGTCCGCCTGACGCTGCAGCAGTCGGCGGCACGCTGATGTTCCTCCTCGATCGTCTGCTGATCGGGGCGCCCATCGCCGGTTTCAAGTTCGTGCTGCGGACCATCGCGACCGTCGCGGACGCGGAGCTCGCCGACGACGAAGAGAAGGTGATGGCCGACATCCGCTCGCTGCACCAGCGGTTCGAGGCAGGCGAGCTCAGCGACACGGAGTTCCGCGAGCAGGAGACGCCGCTGATGGAGCGCTGGCGGGCGCTACGCCGGCGCGCGCTGGGGCTCGAGTGATGCTGCGCTACCTCTTCTGCGTCGTGCCCTCGGAAGCGCGGCCGGATCTGCGTTCGTGGGAGGGCGAGGGCGCGCCGCTCTCACTCGTCTCCGTCGACGGCGTCGCGGGCGTCGTCGGCAGTGTCGACGAGGAGCGCTTCGGCGACGAACCGCTCGCGCGGGCGATGAGCGACGTGTCGACCCTCGCGCCGTACGCCAGGGCGCACCAGGATGTCGTGCAGTACGTGTTCGAACGCGCTTCGGCGGTCGTGCCGCTCGCGTTCGGATCGGTGCACGAGAGCGACGCGGAAGTGCGGCGCTCGCTCGAGGAGCGGCGCGAGCGGCTCCGCGCGCTACTGATGCGATTTCGCGACGCGCAGGAGTGGGGCCTGCGCGTAGCGCGGCGGCGCGCGCGGGTCGCGGTCACGGCGGGCGAGGCCGGCGCGGGTACGGCGTACCTCGCCTCGCGCCGCGCCGAGCTGCGCGGCGAGCTCGCCGAGGACGCGCGACGCGCCGCGGAGGACCTCGACGCGGCGCTCGCGCGAGCGAGCGTCGCGCGGCGCGAGCTCGCCGAGGCGGGCGCCGATCTGGTCCTGCGCGTCGCGTACCTCATCGCGGCGCGTGACGTCGACACGGTGAAGCGCGCCGTCCTCGATCGCGGCAGCGAGCTCGAGCGGCTCGGCCTCGCGGCCGAGCTCTCCGGACCCTGGCCGCCGTACAGCTTCGTGGATCGCGGTGATGCGGCATGACCGAGTTCGAGCAGCTCGACGCCGACCTCGACCTCCTCGGCCCGGAGCTGTCGCTGGCGGATCTCGTCGATCACCTCCTGCACCGCGGGGTGTGCGTGAAGGGCGACGTGACGATCTCGATCGCCGGCATCGACCTCATGACGCTCGGCCTGCAGCTCGTCTTCGCCTCGACGGCGACGCTGCGACGGCCGCGGGTGGAAGCGGCGTGACTATCGACATCTGCGCCGTGGTCGAGTGGGTCCCGCGCGACATCGCGCCGGCGCGCGCGCTGGGCGAGGGACCATACGTCATCGTCGCGGCGGCGAGCGAGCGGACCCTGGAGGAGCGGCTGGCGACGCGCCTGTCGTTGCTCCGCGCGCTCGGCCCGAGCGGATGCCTCCCGGTCCGCTTCGGTCCGGCCGTCGCCGACGACGATGCCGCGGTCGCATGGCTGCGCGACCGCCGCAGCGACATCGCTCGCGCGCTCGCGCGCGCCGCGGGCCGCGTCGAGTTCGACCTCCACCTTGGGGTCGACGCCGCGGCTCCCGCGAGCATCGACGGCGACGGCCCGGGCGCGCGCTACCTGCGCGAGCTGGCCGTTCGCCATGCCGCGCCGTCGCCGGACGCGCTGGGGCGCGCGCTCGAGGCGTGCCGCGAGCTTCCGGGCGTAGCCGAGACCGAGGTCGTCGCCGACGCGGGATTCATCGCGTTCCTCGCCTCCGATCCGCGCGCGTTCGCGCGGGCGGCGCGAGCCGTCGAGATCGAGGGCGCGCGGTGGAGCGGACCGTGGGCGCCGTTCACGTTCGCGGCGCGGTGGCTCGCATGACGAGCACGGTCGAGATGCGTCCGGAGCGACTCGAGCTCGACTCGGAGCGACTCGAGCAGGGCCTCGCGCGCCTCGTCCTATCGGTGATCGAGCTGCTCCGCGAGGTCATCGAGCGTCAGGCCGTCCGGCGCGTCGAGATCGGCGACCTCGCGCCGGACGAGGTCGAGCGCGTCGGCCTCGCGCTGATGCGCCTCGACGAGCGCCTGCGCGCGCTCCGCGACGCGTTCGGGTTGAGCGAGGATGACGTGACGCTGAAGCTTCGCGTGGGAGGTGCGAATGCCAGAGCGGCTGATGAGCGGTAGCGCCGCGATCGTCGAGACGCGCGCGGTGAGCCTCGTGGAGGTGCTCGACCGCGTCCTCGACAAGGGTCTGGTCGTCGCGGGGGACATCCGCGTTTCGCTCGCGAACGTCGAGCTCCTCACGATCCAGATCCGGCTGCTCGTGTGTTCGATCGACAAGGCCGAGCAGATCGGCATGAGCTGGTGGCGGGACGACGGGTTCATCCAGAGCGCCGCGATCGACGACCGTCTCGCGCGGATCGAGAGGCGTCTCGACGCGATCGTCGGCGAGCAGCGAACCGCGAATCCGAGAAAGAGAGGGTAGGCATGGCGGTCGAACGGGTCGCAGGAGGGACGAGTCTCATCGATGTCCTCGATCGGGTGCTGGACAAGGGGATCGTGATCGATGCGTGGGTCCGGATCTCGCTCGTGGGCATCGACCTCATCACGGTGGAGGCGCGCGTCGTCGTGGCGTCGATCGACACGTACCTTCGCTACGCGGAGCAGGTCGGCACGCTGCCGTCCGTCGCGCGGCCGACGGCGCTCGAGTCGTCGAGCCCGCAGATCACCACGGCGGCGCCACGGCGGCAGCGAAGGAGCACGACCCCGAGCTAACCGATGACGCTCACCGCCGGGAGATCCGCCGAGGCGTTGCGCGAGGCGACGGACGCCGACGCGCTACTGCGCGTCGCGCTGGCCGCGGGCCTCGAGGCGGCTGGCGCCGAGCGCGGCCTCGTCGCGCTCGCCGACCTCGGGAGCGGCCGGGTGTACGGCGTACAGAGCATCGGCCTGCCGAAGACGGAGCTCGACCGCCGGCGCCCGCTGCTGCTCGGCGGGCCGCGGCATCCGATCGCCGAGGCCTTGCGCGACGGCGAGGTCCGCCATGTCTCGCGCGCCGCGCTCTCGAACGGTCAGTTCACGAAACTGACGCGCCTGGGCCTCCGCGCGGCGACGATCGTCCCGCTGCCCGTCGAGGTCGCGGTGTCACCGTGCCTCGCCGCGGGGCGCTGTCTCGAGAAGCGATGCCGCGTGCGCGAGCGCACCGCCTCCGGTTCGCCGGACGAGGAGTGGGGCCGGCGCGTCGCCGCCCTCTGCGAGCGAGCGCGCGCGCTTCGTTCGCCGGCGGCGCTCGTCCTCGACGTCGCCGAAGTCGACGCGCCACGAACGGCGTCGCTGCACGAGATCGCCGACCGAGCCGGACAAATGCTCGCGCGCCTGCGCGCGATCCCGATCGGCGCGCGCGGTCCGCAGGGCGGCGCCGACGACGAGTGGCAGCGCCGCGCTTTCGCCGCCGTCGACGAGCCCGTCCTGGTGGCGGACTCGCTGGGGAACCTCCTCTACGCGAACGGACCGGCGAACCGGCTCTTCGTCGCGGGACCGGGCGACGCCGAGGGTCGTCGCCGGGCCGTCGACTTCAATCGCATGCTCCTCTCCGCCTGGCTCACCTCGTACATGCGGACCCCCGAGTCGGCGCGGCCGCGCGAACTCGGCCTCGTCGATCCGGAGGACGGCAGCGAGCTCCTGTTCGAGCTCATCAGCACGACCTCGTACAACGCGGTCGCGCGCGAGACCGGCACCGTCGTGGTGATGAAGGACGTTTCGGATCTGCGCCACGCCGCCGAGGAGCTCGAGGCGTCGCTGCGCCGCGTCGAGGCTAACGCGGAGGCCGCGCGCCGCGAGGGCGACCAGCTTCGGCTCGTGCTCGAGCGCATCGACCAGGCCATCGTCGTGGCGGACCCGCGCGCCGAAGGCGAGGGCGTGCTCGCGAGCGAGGGTATGGACGTGCTGCGGACGAACCATGCCGCGCGCCGGCTGCTGCAGGCCGACGGCGACGCGCCGGCGCGGCGTCGCGAGATCGTGAGCCGCAACGACGCGATCGTGACGTCCTTCATCAGTCAGGCCGAGATGAGCGGCGGCGAAGCCTCCGCGGAGCTCACTCTCACCGATCCCGAGAGCGAGCAGGCGCGGTCGTTCGCCGCGCACGCCGGCGTCGCGCGCGATCAGGTCGGCGCCGCGGTGGCGATCGTGTGCGTCCTCGCGGACCTCACCGAGCTCCGCGAGCTCGAGCG
>DASQXO010000138.1:0-12354 GCA_035639655.1 Candidatus Dormiibacterota bacterium | reverse complement strand
GGGCAATACCTCACCTACCGCGAGGTGCTCGATCGCGCGAGCCGCGTGCTCCTCGAGCGGCTCGGCCGCCCGCTTCCGAGCGCGAAACCGTCGCCGCTCCCGGGGTCTTTGCCGGCCTGGCGTCCGTTTCCGGAGGTGCGGCGTGCGTTATCTGATCTGCGCGCCGGCGGGCGCCGCATCGCGATCCTCTCGAACGTCGACCGCGAGCTCCTCGCCGCGTCCATCCGCAAGATCGGCGTCGAGCCCGACCTCACCGTCACGGCCGAGGACTGCGGCAGCTACAAGCCCGCGTACGGCCACTGGCGGACGTTCCAGAAGCGCAGCGGCGCGACGCCGAAGCAGACCGTCCACGTCGGCGCGTCGCTGTACCACGACATGATCCCGGCGGCGGCGCTCGGCTATCGCACCGTGTTCATCAATCGCCACGGTGAGCCGCTCGACAGCGTTCGGCCGACGCGCGTCCTGAGCGATCTCGCGGCGCTGCCCGACGTCATCGCCGAACTGATCGTCGAATAACGTGCGCGTGCCGCGCACGCTCGAGCCGCTCCGCCACCGCGACTTCGCACTGCTGTGGAGCGGGCAGACGGTGTCGATGATCGGCAACTTCGTGAATCAGATCGCCCTGCCGTGGCAGGTGCTGCTGCTGACGAACTCGGCGGTGCAGATCGGGATCGTGACCGGGATCCTCGGCGCCGCGCAGCTGGTATTCCTGCTGCTCGGCGGAGCGATCGTCGATCGCGTGCCGCGCCGGCAGATCCTGGTCGCGACCGATCTGATCAACGCGGCGGTGTTCCTCCTGATCGCGCTCCTCTCCGGCACGAACGTGCTCCGCGTCGAGCACCTGTACGTCGGCGCCGCGATCGCCGGCGCGACGTTCTCCTTCCACTATCCGGCGCTACAGGCGCTCATCCCCGAGGTCGTTCCCGCGCCGGTGCTGGTGCAGGCGAACGTGCTGCGGTCGGTGTCGCGCCAGGCGGGCGTGCTCGTCGGACCGCTCGCGGCGGGAGCGCTCATCGCGGCGTTCGGTCCCGCAGCCGCGTTCGGGTTCAACGCCGTGACGTTCGCCGTCGCGTTCGCCGGTCTCATCGCGATGCGTGCGTCGTCGGCGCCACTTCAGGCGTCCGGGTCGATCCTCTCGCAGATCGGCGCGGGCCTGCGCTTCACGTTCTCGATCACCTGGCTGTGGGTGACGATCTTCGGGTTCGCGCTCGTCGTGGCGGCGTACCTCGCCGCGTGGACCGGTCTGCCCGTCCTCATCCGTGATGCCTTCCGCGGCGACGCGACGACGTTCGGCGCCATCACCGCGGCGACGGGACTCGGCGAGCTTCTCGGCGCGTTCGTCGTCGGTCAGTTCCGCTACCGCCGTGTCGGTCTGGTGATGTACCTCTACACCGCGCTGTTCGGTCTCGCGATGGCGGGCATCGGGACGGCGCCGAGCCTCGTCGTGGCGTTCGCCTTCGCCGCGCTCAGCGGCATCTGCCTCATCGGGTTCGAGGTGCCCTGGTACAGCGCGCTGCAGCGCGACGTGCCGCGCGAGTACCTCGGGCGTGTCTCCAGCGTCGACATGTTCGGCGGCAGCCTGCTCGCGCCGATCGCGCCGATCGTGGGCGGCGTCCTCGTCGCGGAGTTCGGGCCGTCGCCGGTCTTCGTCGCCGGCGGCGCCGTCATCGCCGCGTTCGGTCTCGCGGGTCTGGCGCTTCCGTCGATCCGCCGACTGGAATGAGCTGGCTCAGCTGGCGCTCCTTCGCGAGCGGCGTTTCGCCGGTGAGCACCTTCGCGAGCGCGAGGAACTCCCGCGACAGCTTGCTGTCCGGATGCGTGTCGATGACCGGCAGCCCGCGGTTCATCGCGAGGCGCAGCGACGATTCGTCGGTCGAGAGGTTGAAGGCGACCTTGCGGCCAAGGCCGGCCTCGACGTCGTTCAGCTTCAGCGCGTTCGGCTGGTCGAAGCGGTTGACCAGGAACGCGACCTTGTCGTTGAGGCCGAGCTTTCCCATCAGCTCCACGAAGACGCGCGCGTTCTTCACGCTCGTGAGCTCGAGCGTGAGCGGCAGCACGATCGCGTCGACGGAATCGAGGACGGCGAGCATGGTCTCGCCGTACGACGCCCACGTGTCGACGAGGACGTAGCGGAAGCTCGCCCGCGCGACGTCGAGCACCTTGCGGACGTCGTCCGGTCCGATCCGCTCTTCGACCTCGGGCGACGGCGGTGCGAGCAGCGCGCGCACGCCGGAGCGGTGGGTGAAGAGCACCTGGTCGAGGTCCGCCTCGCGCATCGTCGCGAAGCGGCCGATGAGGTCGCCGATCGACCTAGCCTTCGGCGGCGCGTTCAAGAGGACGGACACGTCGCCGAACGGCAGGCTGAGGTCGACGATCAGGGTGGGCGCCGAGCGCTGCAGCGCGACCGCGAGGTTCGTGACGATCGTCGTGCGACCGACGCCGCCGCTCGGCGAGAAGAACGCGATCGCCGAACCGGCCGGGCGCGGCGCGTCGGCCGCGGTGGGCTCGGCCGGCGGCGCGTAGCGGGCCGAGCGGAGCTGGTTCACCTCGTGCGCGCGGCGGATCGCGTTGTACAGCTCGTCGCTCGAGACGGGCTTCGCGAGGAAGTAGCTCGCGCCGACGTTCATCGAGCGGCGCAGGTACTCGTGGTCCGTCTGCGCCGACAGCATCACCACCGCCGTGCCGGAGAAGCGGTGGACGATCGCCTCGGTGGCGGCGATGCCGTCCATGACCGGCATGTTGATGTCCATGAGGACGACGTGCGGCTCCAGCCGCTCGACGGCCTCGATCGCGGCCTTGCCGTCGCCGGCGGCGCCGACGACCTCGAACTCGCGGTCGAGCTGCAGCATCGTCGTCACGGTCTGCACCGTGGCGTCGTGATCGTCGACGATGAGGACGCGGATGCGCTCGCCGGCCATCGCTTCGCGGTCAGTCTCGACCGCGCCTATGGGGGCGTCATCACCGTAGCGGGTGGCCCGCGTCTAGCCCGAACGCACTACGGGCGCTCGTTCCGCTTGGCGAGGCCTGGCGCTACGCGGTGCGGCCTCGCGCGAGGCGATACTGCGGGACGCTCACGAGCGGCGGCCGTTCGATCTCGACGATCTCCTGCACGTCCAGGCGGTAGCGGCCGCGCTCGCCGCGGATGAGCTTCAGCGACGAGTTCGCCTCCTCCCAGATCGGGCGCCCGGCCGACTCTCCGACGCGCTTCAGCGCGACCTGCAGGAGCGCGAAGGACATCTTCGATAGCGCGAGGAGCGACTGGTTGCGGTGGATGCGCTGCTTCATGTCCGTCTGCGCGATCGCATCGAGCCCGGCGCGCTGCAGCACGTCGATGAGCAGGCCGGTCTCGACGCCGTACCCGGTGAAGAACGGGAGCTGCTCGAGCAGCGTCCGCCGCGCGCCGTACTCGCCGGAGAGCGGCTGGATCATGCCCGAGAGCTCGGGGAAGAACAGGTTGAGGATCGGCCGCGCCGTGAGCTCCGTCACGCGCCCGCCGCCCGTCGCCTGCATCTCGTCGCCGACGTTCAGCGGCCGCTGGTAGAACGCCTTCACGTACTGCAGGCGCGGGTGCACGAGGAGCGGGCCGACGATGCCGTACACGAACTTCGGGTGGATGTTGCGGATGTCGGTGTCGACCCAGCAGACGATGTCGCCGCGCAGCACGAACAGGCTCTTCCAGAGTGCCTCGCCCTTTCCGTTGAAGGCGCCGAGCTCCGGCGCGATCTCCTGGTGCACGTACACCGGAACGCCTTCGCCCTGCGCGATCTCGCGCGTCCGGTCGTGCGAGCCGGAGTCGATGACGACGATCTCGTCGACGAGCGGGTAGCGGCCCATCAGCCGCGTGCGCATCGTGTACACGACGTCGCCGATCGTCTCCTCCTCGTTCAGCGCGGGCAGGCCGAGCGAGATCGTGAGGCCCTGCTTTCGTTTCGCATCGACGAGGCGTTCGAGGTCGATGAACTCCGACGATACGAACGTGTTCTCGGCGAACCACTTGTCCACGAGCTCGGAGAGGTACGCGCTGCGCTCGCGCCGATCCGCGGGCATCGCCGAACGTGCGGCGAAGATCCGCGACGCGACCGGCGTCCGCGTGCGCACCACCAGGAGCGGCGTGCCGGAGGTCGCGAGCGATTCGGCGATCGGCCCGAACGAGGAGCTCACGCCGTCGCGCGCCGTCGCGCCGATCACGACGAGGTCGTGGTCGGCGAGCTGCGCGCGGATCACCTCGGCGGCGGGGCCGACCGCGCTCACGAGCTGGCCGATGCGCGGGTGCTGGGCCGCGCCGATGACGTCGTACAACGCGCTGCGCGTGCGCGGCGCGTCGCGTCCCGGCTCCGTCGCGTGCAGGAGCGTCACCGTGCCGTCGTTCCGCGCGGCGAGCGCCGACGCGATCGCGACGGCGAGCTGCGCGTAGCGGCCGCCCCGCACCGGCACGAGGATGCGCCGCGCCGACCCGATGTCGCCGCCGACGACGGCGATGTCGCAGGGGGGATGCGCGAGCAGCTCGTCGAGCGCGTCGCTGCGCGATCCGTGCGGCCAGCCGAGGACGAGGAGGGTGGCCTGCTCGTACTCGACGGCCTCGGCGATCGCGTCGAGCGCGCGCCGCGCGACCTTCACCACGACGCCGGCGACGATCCCTTCGCGCCGCGCGAGCGTCTCGAGCTGCCGTCGCCGGCTTCGCGCTCGCGACTGCGCCGACGCGAGCGACCGCGATCCGGGCACCTCGACGACGGACGCGAGGACGAGCTCACCGCCCTCGCCGAGCGCGCGGCCGACCTCGATGAGATGCCGATCGCGCACGGGGTCACCGATCGCGACGAGCACGCGCGTCACGCGCTCCGCCTCCGACGCTGGCCGTCACCGAGAACGAGCGGGAGGACGCGCTCGGCGAGGATGCGGGACCACTCGTAGTCGCGCGCGATCGCGCGCCGGCGCGCAGCGGCGTCGGCGCCCAGCACGCGCTCGACGGCATCCGCGAGCGTCGTCGCATCCGCGTCCGGCGCGACGTACTCGGCATCGTCGCCCGCGAGCGCGCGGTGCGCCGGGATGTCGCTCACGACGAGCGGCACGCGCAGCGTCGCGGCCTCGAGCAGCGGGATCCCGAACCCCTCGTGCTCCGAGACGAACACCAGCGCATCCGCGAGCGAGAGGAGCTCCATCACCGTGCGATGCGGAAGCGCGCGCGCGACGACGTCATGCAGCAGGACCGCGGCGCCGCCGGAGGCGCGGACGCGGACGCGAAGCTCATCGAGGTACCGTGCGTTCTCCGCGTTGTGCGGACCGGGGCCGCCGGTGACGAGGAGGCGCACGCGCCGGCCGCGCCGCGCGAGCGCGGCGGCGGCATCGATGGCGACCTCGATGCGCTTGCGTCGCGTGAGGCGCGCCGGGACGAGCAGCACCGTCGCGCCGGCGAGCCCGAGTCGCTCGACGAGGCGGCGCGTCGCCGGCGCGAGGCGGAGGACCTCGCCGACATCGATGCCGTTCGGAACGACCTCGATCGACGACGGCTCGAGCCCGAGGAGCTCGGCGGCCTCGTCGCGGCGCGCCGCGGAGACCGCGACGTACCGCGCGCCGGGGATCGGCCGCGCCAGCGCGTCCCACGGCTCTCCGGGGTGCCGCTGCAAGCGGTAGCGCGCGTCCGTCCACGCGAGGTCGTGGACCCAGACGATGAGCTTTCCCGGTGGCATGTCGCGCGCGAGGTCGCGCAGCGCGAGCGCGAGGGCGGGATTCTTGTGCAGCGTCAGCACGTTGTGCGCGACGACGCGCTCGCTCCGCACTGCCGCGGGCGCGAGCCGCTCGCGGATCCGCGCGCGAAGCGCCTCGAGCTCGTCGGGGACGTCGCCCGACGCGAGCGAGCGGAACACGCGCTCGACGGCGGGATGACGCGAGTCGAGCTCCGGCACGCGCAGCGACCGCACGTCACGGAGCGTCAGCCGTCCGCGTCCCGCGGCGATGACGACGTCCGCGCCGGCGTCGCGCAGCGCTTCGGCATGCCGTGCGACGACCATTTCGACGCCGCCGATCACGCTCGGGAAGGTGTAGTGGAGCATCAGCACGCGCCGCACGCCTCCTCCGACTCCTCCGCCGACGACCTTATTCCACGTCCCGCCGCCGGTCACCGAAGGGTCTGCCGCAGGGTAGGCGAGCGAGCGTGGTCAGGCCGTCGCTGCAACGCGCATGCCCGCCGGCCGGCGGAGGTCGCCGCTCACGCGGAAGCCGCGCTCGGTGCGGCGCACGCGGAACGTGTAGCGGCGACCGAGCGCGCGCAGCCCCTGGATATCGACGCGCTCGAGCCACGGTGGCAGGTGCGGGTCGACCTGCAGCTCGCGGCTCGCGAGCTCGGTCCGGAGGCCGAGCATCGTCTGCAGGAACAGGAACGGCGCCGCGGCGGACCACGCCTGCGGGATGCAGGACACGAGGTAGTCGGCGGGGCGATTCGCGAAGCGCTGATCGCGGAAGAATCCGCAGAAGAGCTCGGGCAGGCGCGCGTTCGGGAAGCGCAGCCCCGCCTCGACGATCGCGGTGATGATCTGGTTCGCGCGCTCGTGCTGGCCGTAGGCGGCGAAGCCCGCGGCGATCATCGAGTTGTCGTGCGGCCACACCGAGCCGTTGTGGTAGCTCATCGGGTTGTACGTCGGGTATCCCGACGAGAGGGTCCGCACGCCCCAGCCGCTGAACATGTCGCGCTCCATCAGCCGCTCGACGACGAGGGCGCCGCGCTCCGGCCCGGCGATCCCGGCCCAGAGCGCGTGTCCGGCGTTGCTCGTGACCGCGTCGATCTGGCGCTTCGACGCGTCGAGCGCCTGCGCGTAGCAGCGCTCACCCGGCATCCAGAACGCCTCCTCGAAGCGCTCCCGCAACGCCTCGGCCTCGCTATGCAGCCGCGCTGCGCGCTGGGCGTCGCCGTCGAGCGAGGCGAGGTCGGCCATGCCGCGCTTCGCGTGGTACACGTACGCCTGCACCTCGACGAGCGCCGCCGGGAGCTCCGCGAACGAGCCGTCGCGGTACGACAGCGAATGCTTCGAGTCCTTCCAGCCCTTGTTGCGGAGCTCGACGCTGGAGCCGCTGCTCGCGTACTCGACGAACCCGTCGCCGTCGGGATCGCCGAACGTGTCGCACCAGCGCAGCGCGGCGTCGGCGTGCGGCAGGAGCTCGCGGTACAGCGACCAGTCGCCGAGCCAGCGGACGGTCTCGACGAAGAGCGCCACGAATAGCGGGGTCGCGTCGACGGTGCCGTAGTACGGACGGTGCGGCACCCGTCCGAGGCGCGCGAGCTCGCCGCGCCGCAGCTCGTGCAGGATCTTGCCCGGCTCCTCCTCGGTGTACGGGTCGACCTTCCGTCCCTGGTAGCGCGCGAGGAGGCGGAGCGTGCCGACGGCGACGTCGGGGTTGAAGCACAGCGACTGCAGCCCGGCGATGATCCCGTCGCGTCCGAACGGCGTCGCGTACCACGGGATCCCCGCGGTCGGGTACGGCCCGGTCGCGTCGAAGTCGAGGAGAGCACGCAGATCGCGCGCCGAGCGCTCCAGCAGCTCGCGATCGAGCCGCTCGCGCGAGCTGCGCACCTGCGTGCTCTCGCGGAGGAACGCGCGGTAGCTCTCGCGCACCGTGTCGATCGCCTCGTCGAAGTCGCGCAGTCCGGCGGTCGGCGGCTTGTCGTCCTCGAACGGGATGAGCCGCACCTCCATGGCGAAGACCTCCTGCGGCGCGAGCGTCCGGGTGAACCGCAGCTCGCGTCCGACGACCGCGGTGGGATCCGGGATCGTGCGGATCCGCGTCGAGCGCACCACGCCGTCCGCGCCGCGCGCGGAGAGGTTCACGCCGCCGTCGCGCATCTCGCGCGTGACGTGCGCGAGGTCGTGACCGTGGTAGCCGCGGATGGAGAAGAGATCCTGGAAGTCGGCGTCGACGATGAGGCTGATCTCGAGCGTCACCGTCTGCGCCGAGCAGTTCAGCAGCCCGATGCGCTCGCGCCACCCGTCGGCGACGAAGCGGGTTCGGCGGATCGACAGTGACTGGGGCGCCAGATCGGTGCCGTCGCCGAGGACGAGGCGGTCGTTGATCAGCTGGAACGTGGCGACGTAGTTCTCGTCGCCGTTGGCGGAGAGCAGCATCGGCGGCTCGCCGTTCACGCGCAGCTCGAACACCGAGACGAAGCGCATGTCGTGGTAGTAGAGGCCGTGCGCGCCGGGATCGTCGGCGGGGATCGAGCCGTCGTCCGGCGTGATGAGGACGACCTCGCCTTCCTTCAGCGAGACGGTCATGACGTTCGCATCAGGTGCGCCTTCTCTGCCTCGAACGCCTCCGCCTGCCGCTCCACGAGCGCCTCCGCCGCGGCGCTGGACATGCCGGCCGCTGCGCGCACGTGCATCGCGACGCGCGCGAAGTACAGCGGCAGGAGCGCGTGGACGTTCGCCGCCGTGGCGCTCGCGTCGGGCAGCGAGGCTCTGATGACGTCGTAGACGATCCGCGCCCACGCGCGCTCGACGTCCCAGGCGGCCGCCGCCTCGGCCTCGGCGGCGGCGACGAACGGCTCGAGGTCGCGCGTGCAGATGGTCGTCTTCCAACGCTCGCGGTCGGTCGCGCCCGCGAGACGGAACGCGGCATCGAGGCCGGCGATGTCGACGTGCACGTCGTCCGGCTCCACCGACGGCGCCGCGCCCTCGACCGGGAGCGGCTCCGATCCTCTGACGCGCGACCAGAAGGCGCGGTGCGCGCGGACGCGGTCGACGAGCCCGCTCAGCACCTGGCTGAACATCGGCGAGAGATGCCGCGCCGGGTCCTTCGGATCGTGGAGCTTCGCGCCCAGCGCGGCCTGCACGACCGGCGCGCCCGACGCCAGCGCCGTCGTCGTCATGAAGATGTCGATGCCGAAGCGCGCGACGTCGGTCTCCCACACGTCCTCGGCGAGGAAGCGGCGCGCGAGCGCGGCGCTGAAGCCGAAGTCGCCGCCGATCGGCTGTCGCACGCGCTTGCCGTAGAGCGCGCGGACGACGGGGTAGGTGACGTTGTTCGTGATCGTGCCGTCGTGCTTGTGCCGCACGTACAGCGGCGTGACGTACTCGGCGCGGCCGTCGAGGACCGGGCGCAGCAGCCGGTCGATCCACTCCGGCGTGATGCTGCGGAGATCGCTGTCGACGCAGCAGGCCGCCCGCGCGCCGAGACGCGCGGTCGCCTCGAAGACCGCGCGCAGCGCGCTGCCTTTCCCACTCGGCCCGGTGTACCGGCCGGTCACGACGCGGAGCTCCGGCGTGTCCTGCTCCATGACGATCTCGCGCGTGCGGTCCTCGCTGCCCCCGTCGGAGTTGACGATGACGCCGGCGAGCGTCGGGAAGGCGCGCCGCAGGCCCGTGCGCGCGCTCTCGACGACGTGCGCGATCGTCTTCGCATTGTCGTAGGAGGGGATCCCGACGACGACGTCGGCGCGCGAGACGTCGCGGAGCGCGTCGGTCAGGACGCGATCGGTGTCGGTCCGCATGGAGTGGCTGCGCGAATACTAGCCATCGAGGATGGCGCGAAGCGCGACCGGCCAGGCGAACCAGTGTCGCGATCGCACCTCGCCGGTCCGCTCGTCGTACGCCTCGGGAAGCATCCCGTCCCACGTCGCGACGCGATCGAGCTTCGCACGCGCCTGCCGCTCGCGCGCGAGATCGCCCGTCGCGCGCGCGACGATGATGTCCTGCAGGTCGCCGAGCGGCCAGGGATGCGGGGTGTGGACGGAGCCGAGCCCCCCGAGCGGTCCGGGATAGAAGCCGCCGGCGTTCGCGTCGCTCCACGCGAAGCGCATCGTCGCGAGCCATCGCGGATCATCGGCGGCGCAGAAACCCCACGCCGGCGCGAGCGCGGTCGGGACATCGTTCGCGTCGTGGTAGTGGTGGAAGCGCCCGCGCGCGTCGGTCGCGTAGGCGAAGCGACCGGAATCGCTGAACGACTCGAGCGTCGCGCGGCGCAGCTCGGACCTGTCGGGCGCGGGTAGCCCTGCGCGCGCCAGCGTGTCGTACGTCCGCCAGAGCAGCACATGGCTCGAAAAGTGGTATGGCAACGCGATCGGATCGTCGCCGGGCGTCTCGTCCGTCGGGTACAGGCGGCCCTGCCGGCGCGCCTCGATCGCGCGCACGACAGCGCCGATCTCGTCTCGATACGCCTGCGCCTCGTCGGCCTCGACGGCCTCGAGCAACGGGTAGCACTGCTGGTCGAGTTGGAAGGCGCGGTCCTTCACGCGTCCGTTCGCCAGATGCGCGCGGCCCCAGACGCCACCGGGCCGCTCGGCGACGCGGAAGAGCCAGCGCAGGTGCGCGGCCACGAGCTCGCGATCGCCGCGCTCGCGGAGCAGCGTCGCGACGTAGTACGCGTCGCGGTTCCACGAGAGCGGGAGGATCTCGTGGTCGGCGAGGATGCAGACGGCATCGCTGCCGGCGCGCAGCGCGACCGTCCGCGCGCAGGCGAGCCCGCGTCGCGAGGCTGCCGACGCGCCGGCAAAAGTTGGCGCGACGAGCGGCGCGACATCGATGACCCGGTCGAACGAGACGCGCAGCACGATCTCGTGCTCGCCCGCCGCGAGCTCCCCGTGCTGGCCGTCGATCCCGAAGAAGTGCCAGGTGCGCGCGATCCGTCCGGCGGGAGGCAGTGGCCCGCCCTCCGTGAGCTGCGTGTACTCCGCACGGCGCAGCTGCGGCACGACGCAGCGCCAGCCGAGGCGACGCCGCGTCTCGATGCGCCAGCGCTGCGCGACGCCGCTCTGATCCGGTGGCGCCCACGTCGTGACGGACACGCGGAGTCCGTCTCCTTCGACGCGCGACTCGGGGATCGCGTCGCCGAGCACACGGACCCGCCACTTCGCGTGGCCGGCGTCGAGGTGCAGGCCGAAGCCGGGGCGCGCCGGATCCGCGAGCGACGCGCGATACGCGCGCACCGCCGCCTGATCGCGCCGCTTCGCGTCGTCGAACGGTGGCGTCGCCGTCAGCACGACCATGCCGTGCTGTTCGTCGTACGTCGCGATGGAGAGGAGTCGTCCGTCCGGGGCGACGCTGCCCGCAACGATCCCGTTGCCGACGTCGAGCGGTTTGTACGGACGGGATGTATCGAGCGTGTCGCGCACCTCGCGCGAGCGTACGCTCTATCGGTGTTGGCCGAGCTCGATCCGCAAGTCGCGCGAGTCCTCGCCCGTCTACCGAAGATCGAGCGCGACAAGATGACGCCGGAGGACGCGCGGCGAGCGTCGCGGGAACGCGCCGCACTGCTGCGACCGCGGACCGAGCCGGTCGATCACGTCGCCGAGCGATCCGTGTCGACGTCGGAGGGGCCCGTGCGCGTTCGCGTGTACACCTCCGGCGACGCGCGTCGTCCCGCGCTCGTCTACCTGCACGGCGGCGGCTGGGTGCTCGGCGACCTCGACGGTCCGGACGCGCTCTGCCGCACGATCGCCGTCCACGCGGGGTGCGTTGTCGTCTCCGTCGAATACCCGCTCGCGCCGGAACACAAGTTCCCCGCGGCGCTCGAGGCGTCGTACGCCGTCACACGGTGGATCGCCGAGGAGGGGGACTCGATCGGCGCCGATCCGGAGCGCATCGGCGTCGGGGGCGAGAGCGCCGGCGGGAACCTCGCGGCCGCGATCGCGCTCCTCGCTCGCGACCGCGGCGGTCCGCGCCTCGCGTTCCAGCTGCTGCTCGTGCCGGTCCTGGATCGCGCCTTCGAGACGCGCTCCTACCGCGAGAACGCCGAAGGCTACGGGCTCACGCGCGCCGAGATGATGTGGTTCTGGAGCCACTACCTGCGCGCGCCGGCCGACGCCGACAGCCCGTACGCCTCGCCCCTGCGCGCCACGGACCTGCGCGGCCTGCCTCCGGCGCTCGTCGTGACCGCCGAATTCGATCCCCTCCGCGACGAGGGCGCGGCGTACGCGGAGCGCCTGCGCGAGGCGGGCGTCGCCGTCGAGCTACGCCACTACCGGGGGGTGGTCCACGGATTCCTGCCGATGACGGCCGAGGTCGAGATCGCGCGGCGCGCCGTCGACGACATCGTCCATTCGGTTCGCGCCACGCTCGCGCCGCAGGGGGCGCGCGTATCGTGAGCTGCTGAGCGGGAGGTGCGTTGTGGGTCATCGACATCATCACGGGGAACAATTCGACGAGCACTTCGAGCGTCGCTGGGAGCGCGGCCCGCGCGGCTTTCGCGGGTTCGGCTTCGGTCCGCCGCCGTGGGCATTCCACGGTCCGGATCCGCGCTGGTTCGGCTTCGCCCCTCCCTGGATGTACGGCCGGCGCGGGTGGCGCGAGCCTGAGGACTTCGGACCGCACAGTCGCGCGGACCGCATCGCGATGCTCGAGGAGCACGAGCGCCGACTGCGACATCGGC
>DASQXO010000137.1:0-6496 GCA_035639655.1 Candidatus Dormiibacterota bacterium | reverse complement strand
CGCTCGAGCACGTAGGAGCCGGCGAACTCGGCGCGGACCCCCTTGGTGATCCAGTTCTCGCTCGCGTTCAGCATGTGCCACTGGTAGCCCTGCACCGCGGCCAGGCGCTCGCCGTTGGTCGGCGCGGCGTGGCCGTTGCCGTTCTTGCCGTTGCCGTGCTTGTGGCCGTTGCCGTGCTTGCCGGTGCCGTTCGCGAGCCGACCGAAGTAGTCGAGGAAGTGCCACATCGCGTCGGCCGGGGGGATGAAGTCGGCGTCGAAGATCATCACGTACTCGGTCTTCGGGTTCATCCGCCGTAGGGCCTCCTGGAGGGCCCCGCCCTTGAAGCCCTTGCGGCTCTGGCGGTGGATCACCCGCACCCGGGGATGGTCCTTCCAGCGCGCGAGGTGCTCGATCGTCGCGTCGGTGGAGTCGTCCACGACGATGACCTCGTAGTTCTCGTAGTCGAAGGAGGTGCACGCGGCGAGGAGGCGGTCGACGACGTGGGCCTCGTTGTACAGCGCGAGCTGGACGGAGACGAAGGGCTGCTCCGCGGACGCGATCCGCTCCGGGATCGTCGCTCCAACGCGGCGGCCGAGCCGCGACGCGAGCAGCACCGCGAACGTCGTGAGGTAGTACTTCGCGGCGTAGAGGAAGAACACCGCGCCGCATAGCAGCGCGATGCCGGCCGGGATCGCATCGAGGTGCGGCACTACTCGCGATAAGTAAGCCGCACTCGACGGGTTGCGAGCCAGCCGCTCTCGGGGGATGGTCACCCGCTTGGGCACGGGCCGAGCGCGCGGCGCGGCCGTCGGTTAGGCTATCGGGCCGAGGGAATGGGACAGAAGACGAGAGTGCTCATCGTCGACGACCACGAGCTCGTCCGCGAAGGCATCGCGGCGATGCTGGAGGGCGTCGAGGACGTGCAGCTCGTCGGCGAGGCGCGCACCGGACGCGAGGCCCTGGAAGTCGCGCGCCGCGAGCTCCCCGACGTGATCCTCATGGACGTGCGCATGCCGGACATGGACGGCCTGGAGGCGACGCGACGCATCAAGGAGGAGCGCTCGCGTACCGCCGTGATCGTCCTCACCATGCACGAGAACCCGGCGTACCTCCGCGAGGCGGTTCGCGCGGGCGCGGCCGGGTACCTGTTGAAGGATGTGTCGCGCGACGAGCTCCTCGACGCGGTGAAGCAGATCCAGCAGGGCGGCGCGTTCATCGACCCGCAGATGCTGAAGGGCATGCTCTCGGACATGAAGCCGACGGCGCCGGCCCCCGCGCAGGCGCGCGGCCTGACGAAGCGCGAGCGCGAGATCCTCGCGCTCGTGGCCGAAGGCCTCTCCAACCGCGAGATCGCTGAGCGCCTCGTGCTCTCGCCGGAGACAGTGAAGAGCCACGTCGCCGCGATCCTGGAGAAGCTCGGCGTCTCCGATCGCACGCAGGCCGCGATCTACGCCGTCAGGCACGGTCTCGTCGAGAACGTCTAGCCGGGCGGTGCCCCGAACGGGGCTGTCCGCCCGCGGAGCGGCTCCGAGAATCTCGGTCGTGTCGATCCTGCGGTCGCCGCGCGGCATCGTCGCCGCGGCGACGATCGCGACGCTCCTCACGCGTCTCGTCGATCTCACCGGCGCATCGTTCACCGGCGACGAGGCGAGCAACGTCTCCGTCATCAGCGGCGGCGTCGAGCAGTACCTGCGCGCGGCCGCCGTCGATCACCATCCCCCGCTCTGGTACGCGTTCCTCGGCGCGTGGACGGCGACGGTCGGCGCCGGCGACCTCGCGGCGCGAGCCTCGTCCGTCGTCGCGGGCGTCCTCTTCGTCCCGGTCATCGCCGCCGTCGCGTGGCGGATGTTCGGCCCCGCCGAAGCGGCGTGGGCCGCGGTGTTCGCGAGCGCCTGGCCGCTCCTCGCGCAGGAGCAGCGCGAGGTGCGCATGTACGCGTGGCTTTCGCTCGCGGTCGCGGTCGCGCTCCTCGCCCTCCTCCGTGCGTCGGATCGGCGCCGCGCGCGCGACTGGGCGCTCGCGGGCGTCGCCCTGGCCGCGCTCGCCGCGATCCATCACTTCGGCCTGCTCGCGGCGTTCGCGCTCGCGGTCGGCTCGCTCATCGTGTGGCGCGGCACCGGTCCGCTGATGGCGGCGAGCGTCGCCGCCCTCGCGTACCTCCCCGTCGCGCTGATCCTCGCGCAGACGTCGACGGCATCGCTGCCGTTCGGCCGCAGCGAGCTGAGCGTCGGCGAGTACGTCATCGTGCTCGACGGCGTCCTGCTGGGGCGGCTGCACGTCGATCGCGCGCTCGTCGTCATGGGCTCCTTCGCGTTCCTGCCCGCGCTGATCGTCGGCGCGGCGCGCGCGGCGCGCTGGTGGCCGTTCCTCGTCGCGATCCTCGCCACGAACGTCGTCGTGCCCGTCGCGCTCACGCGCACGTTCGTGGATTGGCTCCTCGGCCCCGACCTGCTGACGCCGCTCGTGCCGTTCGCGATCGTGCTCGTCGCGCGCTTCGCCACCGCGCCGCGACCCCTCGTCGTGCGTCCGTACGCGACCGCGCTCCTCGCGATCGCGATCGTCGCGCTCGTCCAGGCGGTGCGCGTCGAGCCGTACTACGCGACGGACTGGCGCGCGGTCGCGGCGTCGGTAGAGTCCGCGACGACCACCGAGCAGTTCATCTACGTCGCGCCTGATTACCACGTCGCGCCGCTGCGTCGCTACTACCGCGGACCGCTCCGGATCGACGGCGCGCCCTCCGACCTCGACGTCGTGGTGGCCGATGGACGGGCGGGCTGGCTCGTACTCGACGACCCGGTCGCCGATCGATTGCCGCCACGCGGCTGGCGCGAAATGGCGCGGTTTCCCGGCCTCGCGACGTATCGCGTCGGCCCCTGATCTCTGTAAACGCCGACACAGTTGGGCCGAGCCTCATGGCGCCAAAGACAGCGGTACCCTGTCCCCTGGACAACAAACAGGGGAGATGCACATGGCAGGCAAGATCGTCCACTTCGAGATCTCGGCGAAGGACGTCTCGCGCGCGAAGAAGTTCTACCAGGAGGTCTTCGGTTTCCAGTACAAGGACGCGCAGATACCGGGCATGGAGTACTGGCTCATCGACAACGGCAGCAAGGATCAGGGCGGCGGCATCCAGACGGCGCAGGACGGCAAGACGGGCCACCTGACGGTGTACTTCGACGTCGACGACATCGAGAAGGCCATCAAGCAGGTGCGCCAGCTCGGCGGAAAGGCCGAGGACAAGATGCCGGTGCCCGGCGAGGGCTGGTTCGCGAACTGCACCGACAGCGAGGGCAACGAATTCAGTCTCTGGAAGGGTGACAAGACCGCGAGCATGCCGCAGACGGCAGGCGCCGGCCGGACGACCGCCTAGAGGTCGTCGTCCTCCGCATCGTCATCGGGGCCGCCGGCGCCGTCGCCGGCGGCCTTTTCGTCGCCCATCTCCTCGATCGCCTCATCGAGCTCCGGACCCATGTCCTCGCCGAGCTCGCCGCCCATGCGCTTCGCCCAGCGCGCCACCGAGCGCGGATCGCTCTCGTCGACGTCGCCCATCGCGGACGGGTCGGCGAGGTCCTCGAGCCGCGACTCCTCCGAGCGGACGAGGCGCACGCGCGGCGGCATCCGCGACACGGCCGCGGCGCCGCAGTGCGGGCACACGGCGGGATCGCGGACGTCGGCAAACGAGCGGAAGAACCGCTGGAAGCGCCGCCCGCACTGGGCGCAGCGGTAATCGTGGATCGGCACCTTTTACGCCTTTGGTTCGGCCTCGTCGACGAGCATCACCGGGATGCCGTCGCGGACCGGGTAGCGCCGGCCGCACTTCGAGCACACGAGCCGGTCCCCTTCCTCACGGACCGGCGCCTTGTCCACCGGACACGCGAGGATCTCGAGCAGCTCCTTGTCGACCGGCATCGCACCTCCCCGGACGCGGAAAAAGTACAGCAGCCGGGGCGCCATCGCCGCGGCGTGCCGCTACTGGTGGAGGCGGTACGCGAAGACCCACGCGAGGCTGCGGAGCGCGTACACCGGCGAGATCTGCGAGCGCCCGCCGGCGCGCGGACGGTGCGTGACGGGGACCTGCACGATCCGCAGGCCGGCGCGCTGCGCGCCGAGGAGCAGCTCGACGTTGATGCCGCCGTGATCCGAGCGGACCGGCACGCGAAGCAGCGCGCTCCGGCGGAAGAGCTTGAACGCGCACTCGGGGTCCTTCGCCCCGATGCCAAACAGCGCACGGATCACCGCACGGTAGAGGTGGCCGAGCAGCACGCGGCTCGCGGGATCGTTCCGCTTGACGCGATACCCGAGCACGCAGTCGGCGTCGCCGAGCGACGCGAGCACGCGCGGCAGATCGCCGAGGTCGAACTGCCCGTCGGAATCGGTGATGAGCACGAGCTCGTTCCCGGCGCGCGCGATGCCGGTGCGGATGGCCGCGCCGTAGCCGGCGTTGCGCGGGTGACGCGCGAGGCGCACGCGCGGATCGCGCGATCCGATCCGCTCGACGATCGCGGCGGTGTCGTCGGTGCTGCCATCGTCGACGACGATCACCTCCACGGACGAGCACACCGGCGACGCGGCGTCGAGGCATTCGCGCACGACGCGCTCGACGTTCGCGCTCTCGTTCAGCGCGGGCAGGACGATCGAGAGGGACGGTCGGGCGGGGCTCAGCGTCGGCCGGCGGCCTGCGGCTCGCGCGGGTGCCACGCCGAGCCGAACGCGGCGGCGGCGTTCGCGCGGTACCACGTGATCGTCCGCGACAGGCCGTCCTGCAGCGAGGTCTGCGGCCGGTAGCCGATCGGCGCGAGCGTCGACGGGTCGCCCTTCGTCACGCTCCGGACGGGTTCGCCGGCGCGCATCGCCACGTGCTCGATGCGGCTGCGACTCCCGGAGATGCGGATGACCTCCGCGGCGAGATGGTTCGCGGTGACGAGCTCGCCGCTGCCGGCGTCCATCGTCTCGGCGTACTGCCCGTGGTCCAGCTCGAGCGCACGAACGAGGATCTCGGCGAGGTCGCGCACGTAGATCATGTCCAGGAGCTGCTCGCCGTCGCCGAAGATGACGAGCGGCTCGTTGCGCAGCGCGCTCAGGATGAAGTTCGGGATCACCTTCTTGATCGGCGCGTGCTTCTGCCGCTCGCCGTACGCGTTGAGCCCGCGCACGACGGCGATCTTCGTCCCGAATTCCTTGTTGTACATGAGCGCGAAGCGCTCGGCCGTGTACTTCGTGATGGCGTAGCTGTTGTTCCAGGTGTAGTTGCCGACCGCGATCTGCACGGCGCGGCAGCCATACCGCTTCACCGCCTCGTACAGGTTCAGCGCGCCGCCGATGTTCACCTCGACGCTCTCGCGCGGCGTCGTGACCATCTCGGACGTGCCGAGCACGCCGGCGAGGTGGATGACGCCATCGTGCAGACCGACCGCGTCGGCGAAGGCTTCGGCGTCGCGCACGTCGCCGAGCGTGAAGCCGACGCCCACGGGCACGAACACCATGCGGCGGTCGAAGATCGTCACGCCGTGACCGCGCTCGCGGAGGACGTCGACGACGTGGCTCCCGATGAACCCCTGGCCGCCCGTGACGAGCACCTTCATCGCGCCGGATGCTATGCGACGTTCCGGTCCCCCGGGCGAGTGATGGGCGATTTCAGGTACGTCGGGCGGCGTTAATCTTCCGGCCCGAAGCAGTGACGACGCGAGCGGACCGGCACGACGATCGCCCGCGCGTCGCGCTCGCGCTGGCCGCCCTGATCGCCGCCGCGTCAGCCGCCGTCGTTGTCTGGCGCGTCGCGCACATCGCCGTCCTGCTCGACCTGAGCTACGTCCTGAACAACGCGCAACGCATCGCGAGTGGCGACGTCCCGTATCGCGACTTCGCGCTCCCCTACCCGCCGCTCACCTTCGTCGTCCAGGCGGTCCTCATTCGGATCGCCGGCGCGCACTACCTCGTCGCATCCGCCTACGCGGTGGCGCTCGATGCGCTCGCCGTCGCCCTCGCCGTCTTCATCGTGTACCGCATCGTCGGGCGGCCGATGGTCGCCGCGTCGATCTGCGCGCCACTCGCGGTCCTCGGCGTCCACGACATCTTTCCGCACCCGTTCTACGACGCCGATGCGAGCGCGCTCATGCTCGCGGCGATCGCCGCGACGCTGTGGGCGCTCGATGCGCGCACGCGCGTGCCATGGCTCGTCGCCGGCGCGTCGCTCCCGCTGCCGCTCCTCGCGAAGCAGAACCTCGGCGTCGCGTTCCTCGCGCTCATGGTCACGGCGCTCGCGGTCACGCTGCTGCGCGAGCGGCGGCGCGCCGAGCTCGGGGTCGCGCTCGTCGGCTTCGCCCTCACGGTCGCGGCGAGCGCGGTCGTCCTCCAGCTCACCGCGGGGCTCGCACGGGTCGTCGCGTCGACGGTCGTGCTCGCCTCGGCGCGCCTCGCCGCGTCGGCGCCGCCGCTCGCGTGGCTCGCGGATCTGGGCGCGGCCGCCGCCGTCGCGCTCACGCTTGCCGGCTTCGTGGCGTACCGGCGCAGCGTC
>DASQXO010000136.1:0-20238 GCA_035639655.1 Candidatus Dormiibacterota bacterium | reverse complement strand
CGCGGAGCCTCACGTCGCAGTCGCAGCGCTCGCTCGACTTCATGAGCGCGTCGCCCGCGGAACTCGACCACCATCTGCGATTCCTCGATCAGCGCGCGCCGACGACCGTCGAGCTGGCGCTCGCGTTCGCGTCGGACGCCGGGCGGCCAGCGCCGGTGCGGCTGCTCGAACGTCTCCTCGCGAGCGAGACGTATCGCGCGTACCCGCTCGTCGAGGCCGAGGCCCGGCGCGCGCTCGGCCTGCAGCGACGGAGCACCGCCGACCTCGAGGCCGCGCTCGCGCGGTTCGAGCGCCACGGCGCGACGCCGAGCGCGGCGCGGGCGCGCTGCGAGCTCGCCCTCATCACCGGCGACGGAAGCGAGCTCGCGCGCGGCACGCGCGAGCTCGAGCGGATCGGCGATCTCGTACAGATCGAGCGCTACCGCGCTGCCGCGGCGGTGCGGGCCGAGCGGACCACGTCGTGAGCGAGCTGCGGTTCGACTACGTCTTCGCCGGCCTCGCGACGGTCTCGCTCATCGGCGTCTACGTCGACGGGTGGGCGCACAACCACGTCGTCACGGTCGAGGAATTCTTCACGCCGTGGCACGCGATCCTCTACGGGAGCTTCCTCGTCATCGCGGCGTTCACGTGGGTCGCCCTCGTGCGGCGCCGCGCCCGCGGCGCGGCGTGGCCGGACGCGCTGCCGCGCGGGTACGGCGTGTCGGTCATCGGCATCGTCATCTACTGGCTCGCCGGGATCGCGGACTTCGCCTGGCACGCGATCTTCGGCGTCGAGGTGCGCGTCGAGGCGCTGCTCAGCCCCTCGCACATCGCGCTGCTCCTCGGCGGCACGCTCATGCGCACCGGACCGCTGCGGGCGGCGTGGCTGCGCGCCGACGATTCGCCGGACTCGCGCGGGTGGCGCGGGCTGCTGCCGATGCTGCTGTCCGCGATCTGCCTGCTCTCGTCGTTCACGTTCTTCACGCAGTACGTCAGCCCGTGGGGCGTCACGATCGCGGCGTCGGACTTCGAGCCGTTCAGCATCGTCGCGGCGCAGGCGCGCGCCGCGTTCTCCGCGCGCGAGTACGTCATCGCGCTCGGCATCGCCAGCGTGCTGCTCCAGACCTCGGTGCTCATGGCGCTCGTCGTCATGCTCGCGGACCGGTTCGGCTCGCGGCTGCCCTTCGGCTGGCTCACGCTGATCGTCGGCGCGAACGCGCTGCTCATGGTCGTCATGCGCGACCAGTCGCTCTCGACCGGACCGGTCCCGTTGCTGCTGACGGCGGTCTTCGCGGGCGTCGCCGGCGATGTGACCTTCCGGATCCTGCGGCCCGATTCGAGGCGCGTCGTCGAGCTGCGGGCGTTCGCGTTCGTGTTCCCATCGCTCCTGTACGGCGCGTACTTCGCGGCGATCGTCCTGTTCGGGCCCGGCATCTGGTGGACGATCCCGATGTGGACCGGCCTGATCGTGATCCCCGGCGGCATCGGCTGGCTGCTCAGCTTCGTCGTGCAACCGCGTCCTCTGCCCTCGCTTTGACAGCGCCGCCACCCGTCGTGACGATGGTCGCGAGGGGAGCATCACCGCCGATGATCGATCGCGCGCATGCCTGACGCGTTCGCGTTCGTCCTGCACGGACACTTGCCGTACGCGCGTAACTCGGGGCGGTGGCCGCACGGCGAGGAGTGGCTGCACGAGGCGATCCTCGGCACGTACCTGCCCCTGGCGTCGACGCTGCTCGACCTGCGCGACGCCAAGGTGCCGTACCGGCTGACGATCGGGCTCACGCCGGTCCTCCTCGAGCAGCTCGCGGACAAGGACATCATCGATCGCTTCGAGGAGTACGCCGCGGACCAGCAGCGGCGCGCCGAGGAGGACGTGCGCCGCTTCGCCGACCTCGGCGACTACTCCTTCGAGAGCCTCGCGACGCGCTACGTCGACCACATGAGCCGGGTGCTGCGGGTCTTCCGCCGCACGATCTCGCGCGACCTCGTCGGCGCATTCGCGGACCTCATCCGCACCGGACACCTCGAGCTGCTCACGAGCGCGGCGACGCACGGATACCTGCCGCTGCTGAAGCGGCCCGACGTGATCCGCGCGCAGCTCGCCAACGGCGTGGCGTCCACGCGCCGGCACACGGGCATCGATCCGGCCGGCATCTGGCTGCCCGAGTGCGCGTACACCCCCGGCCTCGAGCGCTACCTCGAGGAGCTGCGGCTCACGCACTTCATCATCGACGCGGCCCTGCTCGAGGGCGGTGAGGCGCGCGCCACGACCGTCGCCCCGCTCGTCGTCCACCGCCTGCCGCAGTGGGCGTCGGGCGACGGCATCATGAGCGAGGTCCGCTACGGCGAGCCCGGACGCGCCGACCTCCTCTCGCCGTACCTCGTCGGCGAATCGCGCGTCGCGGTGGTCGCGCGGCACCCACGCGTGTCGGGGCAGGTCTGGTCCGCGCTGCACGGGTATCCGGGCGACTCGCTGTACCGCGAGTTCCACCGCAAGGACGACGTCTCCGGACTGCGGTACTGGCGCGTCACCGACTCCTCCAGCGGCCTCGACCAGAAGCAGCCGTATGACTGGGATGCGGCGTTCGATCGAACGAACAGCCACGCCGCGCACTTCGTCTCGCTCGTTCGCTCGGAGCTCGAAGACCACCGGCGCGCGACCGGCCGGGAGGGTCTCCTCGTCGCGGCGTTCGACCTCGAGCTCTTCGGCCATTGGTGGTTCGAGGGCGTGTCCTGGCTCGGCAGCGCGCTGCGCCGCTTCGCCGAGGAAGGCCTCGCCACGACGAGCCTCGACGGCTACCTGACAAAGGATCCGCCGCGCGAGGCGACGCACATCCGTCGCGGCTCATGGGGCAAGAACAACGACGATTCCACATGGCTGAATGACCGCACGGCGTGGACGTGGCCCGAGCTCGAGCGCGCCGCGACGCGGATGGAGGAGATCGCGACCTACGCCGATCGCGGCGCGCTCCGCCGTCGCGCCGTGGCCCAGGCCATGCGCGAGCTCTTGATCGCGCAGGCGTCCGATTGGCAGTTCCTCATCACCACGGGGCAGGCGGACGAGTACGCGCGCGAACGCTTCCGCACGCACCTGCTGCGGTTCGAGCGCTGCGGCGAGATCGCGCGGAGCGGGAGCGGTGGCGACGATCTCGCGAAGCTCGAGGACCTCGACAATCCGTTCCCGGACGTCGACTGGTCCGCCTACGCCGCGGCCGCGCCGTCGCGCGCTAGGGCCTGATCTCGGAGTCCCACAGCCACGCGAGCTGCCCGTTCGGCAGCGAACGAACCACGTAGAGCTGCTCGGTCGCGTACGTTGAATCGCCGTTCGCTTCGACGCTCCACTTCCCGAGCGCCCCGCTCAAGTCCTTGGTCGCGAAGATCGCCTCACGCACCTTCGCGCGATCGAGCGTGAACGTCTGCTGAGAGCGCGCGAGCGCGTCGAGGACGAGTCGCGCCGCGTCGTAGCCGAAGATCGCGTACGGATCCGGCGCGATCGCGTACGCGTTCAGATACGCGCGCTCGAACAGCGCAGCCGCGCCCTCGTACTGCTCGGCGGGTCTTCCAGGGAATGTCGCGACGACGCCGGCCGCGGCCGGACCGGCGCGCTCGACGAATGCATCGGAGAGGATGCTCTCGGCGCCGCCGACCTCCACTCCGCCGGGCCGATCGCGCAGCGCCCTCGTTCGCTCCGCCGCGGCCTCGGCGGGCATCCCGCCGAGGTAGACGAACGGCGTTCCGCCGGCTGGTGCCGCGGTGACCGCCTGCGCGAACGCCTTCGACCATGCGTCCTCGATCGCGGCGGTCGGCGAGAGCTTGCGGTCGATCGCCCATTTCGCCATCGCCCGCCCGGCGACGGCGTCGCTCGGGATCGTCCGCACCAAGACGGTCGCGCCGCCGGGATGCACCGCGTCGTAGAGACGATCGTCGAAGCCCCGCTGCGTCAACGCCGGATTCGTGATCGTCGGCGTGACGACCGCGAGCCCGGCCTTCGCGGCGATCGGCGCGACGACGCGCGCCGCGTCGACGGTCGATGGTCCGATGTACGCGACGACCGACGCGTCCGCTGCGGCGGCCTCGCTGTTCGCGCGCTCCAGCTCCGCGCTCCACTCGCCGGCGTCGGTCGCGCTGTTGCGCACGTCGACCTCGACGAGGTACGTCACCGCGCCCGCATTCACGTGCGCGCTGACCTCGCTGACGGCGAGGCGGACGGCATCGATGACGCCTTCCGACTGGGCACGTCGCGCCCCGGCGCGCGGGACGCTGACGACGATGCGCGCCGAGAATGCGCGCGCCTGCGGCGCGCTCGGCGACGGCGCGGCGAACGGTGGTCGCGCGAGCTGGACGACTGCCGCCGCAGCGGCGATGACGACGAGTGCGCCGACGACGATGACGAGCGCGCGCGTGTTGCGCGCCGTCACTACTTCTTCGCGGGTTGCTGCTTCTCTGCGGCCGGCTTCGCGCCCGCCGCAGGAGGCGCGGCCTTCCCCGCCGGCGCCGGCGGCGTCGCACCCGCGGCGGGCGCTCCCGCCGCGGCGGGTGCGGCGCCCTCCTCGGCCTCGCCCTCGACCGGCGCGCCCTCGACAGGTGCCGGCGGCGGAGCGACCTCCTCGGCGCGCTGCGGCACGACCTTCGCGACGAGCTCGTCGGGATCGTCGAGCAGACGGATCTTGCTGCGATCGACGGCGAGATCCTTGATCGTGATCTCGTCGTCCATCGTCGCGAGTCGCGAGAGGTCGACCTCGATGCGATGCGGGATGTCCTGAGGAAGCGCCTCGATGCGCACGGTCGAGACCGGGTGAATGAGCACGCCCTGCTCGTCCTTGACCGCACGCGACTCGCCGATGAAGTGCAGCGGGACCTCGGCGGTCGTCTCCTCGGTCAGCGAGACGCGGAAGAAATCGACGTGCACGAGCGAGCCGGAGCGCGGGTTGCGCGTGACGTCGTGCACGAGCGCCGGGATGTCGCCGTCGATCCCGGTCAGCGTGATGAGCGTCGTCTGTCCCCAGCGGCGATAGCCCTGCTCGAACGTGTGCGCGTCGACCTGCACCGGGATGGAGTCGCCGTGCCCGAAGATCACCGCCGGGACCTGACCCTCGCGGCGCAGCCGGCCGACCTTCTTGCCAAGCAGGGTGCGTGGCCGGAGCTCGAGGCGCTGTTCTGCCACGTTCGACGTGCCCCCTTTGCGGACGACAGGGATTTGGTGAAAACAAACGCCGGCTCAGCCGGCGCGAAGAAGTATGCGGTCTGGAGAACGCTGCGGCAACTCACTGTCCGCTTAGCGAACGGTTTTTCCTCCTTGTGTATAGTGCCCTCGCCGAGATGGCCGATCGCCTCAAATTTGCGCTCGTTTTCCATCAACATCAGCCGGCCGGGAACTTCCCCTCCGTCTTCAAGGACGTCACGGAGAAGGCTTACGCACCGCTCGTGGCCGCGCTGTACCGGCACGCAGGCGTGCGCGCGACGCTCCATTTCACCGGGCCACTTTTGGACTGGCTCGAATCGAACCGCCCCGACGTCATCGGCGACCTCACCGACCTCCAGCGGCGCGGCCAGATCGAGCTGCTGTCCGGCGGTTACTACGAGCCGATCGTCATCGGCGTGCCGCGACGGGACGCCGTCGCGCAGATCCGCGCGCTCTCGGATCGGCTGTCCTCGACGTTCGGGCGGCGTCCGCTCGGCGCGTGGCTGGCGGAGCGCGTCTGGGAGCCGCAGGTCCCCTCGATCCTCGCCGAGGCCGGCATCGCCTACACCGTGCTCGACGACGCCCACTTCCTCTACTCGGGCATGCGCACGGAGGACATCACCGGCTCCTTCCTGACCGAGGACCAGGGCCTTCCGCTCGTCCTCTTTCCCGGGAGCATGCGACTGCGCTACCTCATCCCCTTCCGGCCGGTCGAGGCGTCGATCCGCGAGCTGCGCGACCGCCACGACGCCGGCGCGCGGCTCCTCGTGTACGCCGACGACGGCGAGAAGTTCGGCTCGTGGCCCGGCACGTTCCAGCGCGTGCACAAGGAGGGATGGCTCGATCAATTCTTCGGCGCGATCGAGCAGGCCGAGTTCCTCGAGACGACCACGCTGGAGGACGCGTGGGTCTTCGCGAAGCCGACGCGCCGCGTGTACATCCCCGGCGGCTCGTACCCGGAGATGATGGAGTGGGCGCTCGACGCGACGACGGCGAAGCGTGCGACGACGGCGCGGAACGCGCTCTCCGGTCGCGACGAGCAGCAGTGGCTCGTCCGCGGCGGGGAGTGGCGCCAGTTCTTCAACCGCTACCCCGAGGCGAACGCGCTGCACAAGCGGATGCTGCTCGTCTCGGAGGACCTCGCGCGGCGCAGCATCCTCGACGCCTCCGCCGAGGTGCGCCAGGCGCAGCAGCACCTGTGGCGCGGGCAGGGCAACGACGTCTACTGGCACGGCATCTTCGGCGGCATCTACCTCCCGCACCTGCGCGCCGACGCGTACGCGTCGCTGCTGAAGGCCGAGCGGTACCTCGCCGAGCGGCGCGTCGCCGCGGGCGAGCAGCGCGACTACGACGTCGACGGCTACGAGGAGTACCTCTTCCGCGGGAACCACGGCGCGGTCATCGTGCACCCGCTCGGCGGCGCGATCGCCGAGTGGGACATCTACGACGCGGCGGTGAACCTCGTCGACACGCTCGCGCGCTGGCCCGAGGCCGAGCACGAGCAGCTGCGGCGCGCCGAGAAGACCGGGAAGCTCAAGGTCGGCAAGCAGACTGAGAAGGAGCAGAAGTCGATCCACGAATCGGTGCGCGCGCGCGAGCGCGGCCTGTCGAAGCTGCTCGAGTACGACGTCGCGCGGCGACTGCTGTTCCAGGACGCGATCAAGGTGCCGAAGGGCGAGTGGAGCAGCACGCTGCTCACCGCGCCGTACTCGCTGCAGCCGCAGCGCGAGGCGCGGACGGTCAGCCTTGTCCTGGAGACGCCGACGCAGGAGTTCGCCGGCGCGCGCGTCGCCATCCGCAAGGACTACCGCATCGCCGACGAGGGACTCTCGGTCACGGTGCGTTACCGCATCCGCAACGTCGGCGACAAGCCGTTCGCCGGCACGTTCCGCTCGACGTTGAACCTCGGGCTGCTCACCGAGTCGAACGGCGAGGACCACGTGCAGGTCGGCGCGCGCAAGTTCCCGCTCGCGAAGCCGCTCGATGTGAAGAGCGCGGAGCAGGTCGTGGTGCATTCCGCGACGCGCCACTACGACCTCACGATCAACAGCGAGACCGGCGCGACGGTGACGGCGCGGCCGCTCTACACCGTCGCGAACAGCGAGCAGGGCTTCGAGCGCATCTACCAGTGCACGGAGCTGTCGTTTGTCTGGGACGTCGCGCTCGAGCCCGACGAGCACGAGGACCTCGTGCTCGCGACGAACGTCGTCGCGCAGATCGTCGAGCCGGAGGTCCCGCGACCCGGCGCGCGCCGTCGCCGTGCGGTCCAGCCGCCGGCGCAACCGAGGCCCGTCGCGCGCTGAGCGAGCGAACCGTGGCCCACGCTATGCGGTGATCGTCGTCGGGGAGTCGAGTGGTGGACCGCACGCGCACCGAAGAGCCGCACCCGCCCGCCGGATCGCAGCGAGGTAACTCGGCGCTCGCGTTCCTCCTCGTCGGCGCCATCGTCGGCGGCGTCGCCGGTGGCGTCGTCGGCGCGAACGTCGCGACGCGGCCCGCGGGGAGCGCACCGCTGCCGCTGCCGAGCGGGATCGCGACTGCTGCGCCCGGCACGGTGCAGCAGGTCACGGTGCAGGAATCGAGTGCGCAGGTCGACGCGGTGAAGGCGATCCTGCCGGCGGTCGTCACGATCGTGAACAAGCTCCCGAACGGACAACCCTTCGGCTCGGGCTCCGGCGTGGTCATCGATCGCAAACGCGGCTTCGTCGCGACGAACAGCCATGTCGTGCAGGCGCCGCAGAGCCTCGCGCCGTCGCGCAGCTTCGACGTGATCCTCGCCGACGGCACGAAGCTCGCGGGGACGGCCGTCGGCAACGATCCGCCGACCGACGTCGCGGTGCTCAAGGTGCAGGGCGACCTGCCCGCGGAAGCGGCCCTCGGGGACTCGGCGCAGGTGCCGCTCGGCGCCGGGGTCGTGGCGATCGGCAGCCCGGGCGTCGACATCGGCACCGGTCAGCAGCTGCCCGTCCTGCAGAACAGTGTCACGAGCGGCGTCGTCAGCGCGACCGGGCGGCGGCTCGAGAGCGCGTCGGTGCAGGGTGTCTTCCTCGAGGACCTCATCCAGACGGACGCGGCGATCAACCCGGGCAACTCGGGCGGACCGCTCGTGTGGGTCGCGGCGAAGCAGGTCATCGGCCTCAACACGCTCGTGGTGCGCGGGTCCGGCGAGGAGGGCCTCGGTTTCGCGATCTCGAGCAACACCGTGCGGAAGATCGCGGACGATCTCATCGCCAACGGCAGGGTGCAGCGCGCCTTCCTCGGCGTGCAGGCGGTCCCGAACAATCCGCAGTACGCGTCGTACTACGACCTCGGCACGAGCGACGGCGCCGTCGTCGCTTCGGTGCAGCCGGGCACGGCCGCCGACGCCGCCGGCCTCCGCCGCCTCGACGTCATCCTCAAGGTGAACGATCGCCCGATCGACGCCGCGCATCCGCTCGCGAACGTGCTCCTCGACTTTCGCGCGGGCGATCGCGTGTCGCTGACGATCATGCGCAGCCGGCAGCAGCAGTCGGTCTCGGTCACCCTCGGCGAGCGCACCTCGGAGCTCGTCCTTCTCTAACGCGCGCGATCCGCAGCTGTACATCGCCGCCGTCACGCTGGCGGCGTTCGCCGAGGGCATCGGCACGCTGTACCTGAACTTCTACTTCCGCTCGCTCGGCCTCGACGACGCCGCGATCGGCGCGCTGAACGCCGCCCCGGCGGTCGGCCTCGTCGCCGCCGCGGTCCCGACGTTCGCCGCTGCCGACCGCTTCCCGCGGAAGTACGTGCTCCTCTTCGGCGGCGCGCTCACGCTCTTCGCGACGATCGGCGTCATCGCGAGCTCCGCGGTGGTCGCGCTCGCGATCTTCGCCGCATGCTTCGGCGCCGGCGCCGTCATCACCGGCGCCGCCGGATTCGCGCTCCTCGCCGACGTGACCTCCGAGGAAACACGAACGCGTCTGTTCGGCGTCAGCTTCTTCTCCGCCGGTCTCGCGTTCTTCGTCGCGAACGTCGGCGGCGGCGCGCTCGCCGGACCGATCGCCTCGTGGCTCGCGCGTCCCGAGCACGACCCGACGGTGCTGCGCGCGCTGCTCGCCCTCGCGGCCGTCGTGGGCGGTGCGAGCGGCGCGCCGATCCTGCTCCTGGGTACGCGCGAGCGCGCCGAGCACGTCGCGGCGCCGCGATCGTGGCCGATCCTCGGCCGCTTCGCGCTCGTGAACGTCTGCTTCGGCTTCGGCGCGGGGAGTTTCCTCCCGTTCCTGAACCTCTTCTTCAACGAGCGCTACGGCTTCGACTTCGCCGCCGTCGGCGTGGCGCTCGGCCTGGTGAACGTCGCCGGCGGGCTCGGCGGTCTGCTGCACACCCGCGTGGCTCCGCGGCTCGGTCCGGTCCGCGCGCTCACCGCGTTCTGGACGGCCTCGCTCCCGTTCGCCCTCGTCGGCGCCTTCGCGCCGAGCGGGCTCGTCGCGATCGCCGCGCTGCTCGGACGCGGTGTGCTGATGACCGCGTCGGTGCCGACGATGGATGCGTTCACCATCTCCGCCTTCGCGGCCGCCGAGCGCTCCGGCGCGCAGGCGCTCATCACCGCGGTGTGGTCGGTAGCGAACGGCGCTGGCGCGCTCGCGTCCGGAGCAGTCCGCGCGTCGCTCGGGCCGGATGGCTTCACCGTGAACATCCTCACGCTCGTGGTGAGCTACGTCGCGGCGATCGCGATCTTCGCGACCTCATTCGGGCGCCGCTAATCTCGGTCGATGCTCACGGTGTCGCAGATCCTCTCCGCGCGCGTCGCGGACGCGCTCGTGCGCGCGATCCGGGAGGAGGGCTGGCAGGGTGAGCCGGCGAGCATCGACGTCGAGCGGCCCGCCAATCCCGAGCACGGCGACTACGCGACGAGCGTGGCAATGCGTTCGGCGCGCGCGCTGCGCCGCCCGCCCCAGGACATCGGCGCGGCGACGGTGCGCCGGCTCCCGCCCGACGACGTCATCGCGAACGCGGAGGTCGCGGGGAAGGGGTTCATCAACCTGCGCCTGCAGCCCGGGTGGGTGGCGCGCCAGGCCGCCGAGATCGCGAACGCCGGCGACCGATACGGCCGCGGCGAGGTGCTCGCCGGCGAGCGGCTGCAGGTCGAGTTCATCTCCGCGAATCCGACCGGACCGCTGCATCTCGCGAACGCGCGTGGCGGCCCGCTCGGCGACGCGATCGCGAGCGTGTTCGCCTCGCTCGGCGCCGAGGTGAAACGCGAGTTCTACGTCGAGGACACGGGGACGCAGTTCGAGATGTTCGGCACGTCGATCGCCGTGCGTTACCGCCAGCTGCTCGGCGAGGAGATCGCGCTGCCGGCCGAGGGCTACCAGGGCGACTACGTCACCGACATCGCGCGGGCGATCCTCGCGCGCGAGGGCGAGCGCTACCGCCACCTCCCGCTCGAAGAGCAGGCGAAGTTCTTCGCGCCGATGGGCGTGGCGTGGGTCGTCGAGGACGACCAGCGCGTGTGCGAGAAGTTCGGCATCCGCTTCGACAGCTGGTTCTCGCAGGCGGAGATGATGCGGTCGGGGTACTTCGACGCGACGATCGACGCCCTCCGCGAGCGCGGCAAGGTCTACGAGAAGGACGGCGCGGTCTGGTTCGACGCGCCGGACGAGATCGAGGACAAGGAAGGGTGGGTGATCGTCCGCTCGAACGGCGAGCCGACGTACTTCGGGAAGGACATCGCGTACCACCGCCTCTGCCTCACCGAACGCGGCCTCGATCGCAAGCTCGACATCTGGGGCGCGAACACGCACTACCACCTCATCCAGATGCGGGCGGCGATGCGCGCGCTCGGTCTCGAGGAGCGCTTCGCGGTCGTGCTGTACCAGTTCGTGCGCTTCCTGCACGAGGACGTGATCCTCGGGATGAGCCGGCGACGCGGGAAGTACATCACGCTCGAGGACGTCCTCGACGTGATCGGCAAGGACGCGACGCGCTTCTTCCTGCTGCAGCGCTCGGCGGACGCGCAGCTCGATTTCGACTTCGAGCTCGCGAAGCAGCAGTCGAACGAGAACCCCGTCTACTACGTGCAGTACGCGCACGCGCGCATCGCCTCGATCTTCCGGACCGCGACCGAGCGCGGCGTCAGCTGGGACGATGCCGACGCGACGCTCCTCACCGAGCCGGCCGAGCAAGACCTGGTGAAGCAGTGCCTGCGCTTTCCGGATCTCGTCCTGGAGATCGCTCGCCATCACGGGGTCCACCTGCTCACCGGCTACGCGCTCGCGCTCGCCGGCGACCTGCACAACTTCTACAAGTTCAATCGCGTCGTCGGCGACGACCCCGCGCGCACGAAGGCGCGCCTCCTGCTCATGCGCGCGGTGCAGGTGACGCTGCGCCGGACGCTCGATCTGCTCGGGATCAGCGCTCCGGACTCGATGTAGCGCGCGCGAGCCCGGGATCCGGCGTCGCGTCTGCCGGCGCCGCGCCGGTGCGCTCGCCGAGCAAGAACCACGTCCGCAGCGCTCCCTTGCCCTTCACCTCGAGCGTGCCGCGCGGCTCGCACACGAAGCGGTCCTTCAGTAGCTCGTAGGTGGACTCGCCGATCTGGATCGTGCCGGGGAGTCCGTGCGATTCCATGCGGCTCGCGGTGTTCACGACGTCGCCCCACACGTCGTACACGAATTTGCGCTTGCCGATCACGCCGCCCACGAGCGGACCGGAGTTGAGACCGATGCGGAACGTGAGCGGACCGCCGCGCCGGCAGAAAGCGAGCATGTCCAGCGCCATCCGTGCCGCCCGCTCGGCGTGGTCGGCGCACGCGATCGGCGCGCCGGCAACGGCCATGTAGTTGTCGCCGATCGTGCGGATCTTCTCCACGCCGTGCCGCGCGGCCAGATCGTCGAAGTGCGAGACGGCCTCGTCGAGCAGCGCGAGCATGCCCGACGGTTCGAGCGTCGCCGAGAGCGGCGTGAAGCCGACGACGTCGGCGAAGAGGACCGTCGCGGAGGCGTGCGCGTCGGCGATGCGCTTCTCGCCGAGCTTCAGTCGCGCCGCCACGCTCGGCGGAAGGATGTTGAGCAGTAGCGAATCCGAGCGCTCACGCTCGCGCCGGAGCTGCGAGACGAACGCGGCGAGCAGGACGAACGTGATCGCGGACAGCGCGCCGATGTTGAGCAGGAAGAACGCGTCGATGAGCCACGGCGGGAGGTGGTTCGGATGCGGCAGCGCGATCGAGTACGCCGCGCTGACGACGAGGAGCGCGACGTACGCGACAAACCAGCGCACCGCGCTCGCGATCCCGGAGAAGGCGAGCGCGCCGAACGGCGCGACGATCGACCAGACGCTGACGGCGCTGCCGGCGCGAAACCCGCCGAGCACCGCCTGGAGCACCATCGGCAGTACGAGCATCGTGAGCAGCTGCGTCCGGCGGAACAGGTCGAGGCCGCCGCCGCGCGCGTAGACCAGCATGCTCGCGGTCGACACGGCCACGTACGCGAGCGGGATCGCCGCCGCGAGCGGCTCACCGAACGCGAAGTAGATCGCGCTCCAGACAACGGCGGCGGGCACGATCATCAGCGCGGCGCCGAGGAGGAAGGCCTTCTGGACGCGGCGCTCCTCGTCGTCGTCCACGCGCGCGCCGATGCGGGTGAGCAGCCGCAGCATCTAGAACGTGTTGCCCTCGAGGAGCGTCGCGAGGGCGACGAGGATCGCCGTCGCGGCGACGAACGCCGCCGCGAGCAGCGCGACCGCGCCCCCGGCCGCGAGCATCGCGCTCTGCCGCGTCGCGGTCCCCGCGTCGATGCGCTTCTCGATCGCGTTGTACGCGACCGCGGCGATCTGGACGAGCGCGCGCGCCACCAGGAACACGCACGCGGCGACGACCGCGAACACGAGCGCCCAGCCGAGGATGACGAGCTCCATCGCTCGCCCTCGAGGCTAACGCGTCGGGGTCGGTGTGGGGCTCGGCCGTCCGCCGGGGAACAGGTTCTGGAGCGCGTTCTGACCGTCGACCACGGCGCTCGCGCTCACGGTCCCGTCGGAGTTCTCCTGCCCGACGATCGTGACGCGGTCGCCAGCCTTCAGATCGGCGAGCTTCACGTCCGTCTCGGTCGTCTTGACGACGCGCGTCGACGGCGACACGAGCACGATCCGCGAACCCTGCGCCGCCGGATCCTGGCCGCTCAGCTGGACGGTGATCGTCCCGTCGCCGACGGAGAGGATCTGCCCGTTCAGCGCCCGCGCGCCGTTGGCGCCCGCCGCGCCGTTCGCGCCGCCGCCGCCGAACTGCCCCTGTCCGCGTGCGCCCCGCCCGGGGTTCGCCGACGCGCTGGCGGCCGCCTCGTTCGTCGCGACGGTCCGTCCGGCGACGAAGCCGCCGCCGGCGAGCACGATCGCGACGGCGGCGCCGAGCGCGATCAGTAGTGGTGTCCTCATGCGTACCTCCTACTCGTATCGCAGTGCTTCGATGGGGTGAAGTCGAGCCGCGCGCAGCGCCGGATAGAGGCCGAACACCACGCCGACCGCCACGGACACGCCGACCGCGACGGCGACCGTGCCGGGCGTGATCACGGCGCTGATGCCTGTTTGGCTTTGGACGATCGTCGCGATCGCGCTCCCGAGGACGATGCCGATGATCCCTCCGGCGCCGGTGAGCGCGATGGATTCGATGAGGAATTGCGTGAGCACGTCGCGCCGGCGCGCACCGACGGCCTTGCGGATGCCGATCTCGCGCGTCCGTTCGGTGACCGACACGAGCATGATGTTCATGATCCCGATGCCGCCGACGAGCAGGGAGATCCCGCCGATCGCTCCGAGCAGGAGCGTGAACGTGCCGGTGATGTTGTTCAGCGCCGAGAGCGTGTCGTTCTGGTTGACCACCGTGAAGTCGGCGTTGGCGGGATCGCTGATGCGGTGACGGACGAGCAGGACGTCCGTCACTTCCTGCACGGTCTGCGTGAGGAGATCCGCCGACGCCGCCTTGATCGTGATGTTCGACAACCGCGTGTTGCCCGAGAGCACGCGCTGCGCCGTCGTCAGCGGGACGAGTACCTGATCGTCCCGATTGAAGAAGCCGAAGGCCTGGCCCTTCGACTCGAGCACGCCCACCACCTTGAACGTCAGGACGCGGATGGCCTTGCCGCCGCGCGGATCGGCGAAACCGGAGCGCAGCTGGATCTGCTGACCGATCGGGTTCGCGTCGACGCCGAACAGGTTCGCGGCAGTCGACGAGCCCAGGACGGCGACCTGGTTGTACAGGCGGACGTCGCTGTCACTGAAGAAGTCGCCGAGGCTGACGTTCCAGTCGCGCACCTTCGGATACTGCTCGGTGACGCCGGTGACCTGCGCGCTCCAGGTCTGCCCGGCCGCGGCGAGGTTCGCGCGCCCGCCCTGCGCCTCGCAGGAGACCGCCGCCATCGCGGGCATCGCCTCGGGCGTCAGCGCCTTGCAGTCGTCGTACGTCAGCGCGGCCTGCGCTCCCGCGCCGCGCACGCCCTCCGCGCTCTGGTTGCCGGGCGTGACCGTCACGAGGTTCGAGCCGAGCGCGAGCACGGCGCTCTGGACGTTCTGCTGTGCGCCGTTGCCGATCGCGACCATCGCGATCACGGCGGCCACGCCGATGATCACGCCGAGCATCGTGAGCGCCGAGCGGAGCTTGTTGGTGACGAGCGACTGCAGCGCCGAGTGCAGCGCGTCGCGGTACCGCAATTAGTCCTCGCCCGCCGCGGCGAGCTGCTCGCTCGCGCGACGGCGCTCGGGGACGCGCGCGTCCTGCACGATCACGCCGTCGCGCATGCGCACGATGCGCTTGGCGTGCTCCGCGACGTCCCACTCGTGCGTGACCATGACGATCGTGCGGCCCTCTTCGTTCATGCGCTGGAAGATCGCGAGGATCTCGACGCTCGAACGCGAATCGAGGTTGCCGGTCGGCTCATCGGCGAGGACGAGCGCCGGATCGTTCATCAGTGCGCGCGCGATCGCGACGCGCTGCTGCTGCCCGCCCGAGAGCTCGCTCGGACGGTGGTGCGCGCGGTCCGTCAGACCGACTGCCTCGAGCGCGCGGGTGGAGCGAAGCCGCCGGTCGTGCCCGGCGCCGCTGCCGGCGTACACGAGCGGAAGCTGGACGTTCTCGAGCGCCGTCAGCCGCGGCAGCAGGTTGTAGCCCTGGAAGACGAAGCCGATGCGCCGGTTGCGGATGTCGGCGAGCTGGTCGTCGCTCATCTGCGAGACGTCCTCGCCCGCGAGCACGTACCGGCCGCCGTCCGCGACGTCGAGGCAGCCGATGACGTTCATGAGCGTCGACTTCCCCGAGCCCGACGGCCCCATGATCGCGACGAACTCGCCGGCCTCGACGTCCAGATCGACGCCGCGGAGCGCGTGGACCGCGACTTCCCTGCCGAGCCGGTACGTCTTCGTGATCTCGCGGAGTTCGAGGATGCCCGTCATCGACCCGGGCCGCCGCCGACCTGCACGCCTCCGCCACCGCCGGGTAGGCCACGGATCTGCGGGTTCGACGAGGAGGTCGATCGCGCGGTCGGCAGGATCACGCTGTCGCCCTCGCTGAGCCCACCCGTGACCTCGGTGACCTGATCGTTCGAGACGCCGAAGGTGACGTCGGTGCGGTCGACGGCCTCGCCGTTGAGCAGCACCTGCACGCCGCGCCGTCCGCCGATGTTGCGGATGGCGAGGTTCGGCACGACGAGCACGTCGCGCTTGCTCGCCACGATGACGTTCGCGGTGCCGGTCATGCCCGGGCGGATCGCCGGGTCGAGGATGTCGAGCGTCACGTCGATGCCGTAGACCGGTACGCCCTGCTGGAGCGTCGCGACCGGATCGAGGCTCGTGACCTTCCCGGTCAGCTTCTTGTCCGTCCCGATCGCGTCGACGGTGATGGTGGCGACCTGCGCGAGCTTCAGGTTCGCGATGTCGGCCTCGCCGACCGTGCCGTGGAGCGTGAGCGCGTTCGTCGCCGACAGCGTGATGAGCCCGCCGCTCGCGCTCGAGACATACTCGCCGACCGAGTTCGCGACCGAGGTGACGACGCCGGCGACCGGAGCGGTGAGGCTCATGTTCGCGAGCGCGTTCGTCGCGTTGTCGAGGCTCGACTGCGCGGACTGCAGCGACGACAGCGCGGTCTGGATGTCGCTGTTGCGCGAATCGAGCTTCGTCTGCAGCGACTGCTTCGCGTTCGTGAGCGAGTTCCGCGCGTTCGCCAGCGAGGACCCGGTGATCGCGTCAGCGATCGTCGAGAGCGGCGTGGAGAGCGAGCTGGCCTTGCTCTTCGCCGAGATGATCTGCTGCTGCGTCGCGGTCAGCTGCTGGGCGAGGAGCGTCGCATCCGCACGAGTCTGATCGAGCGACGTCGCGCCCTTCGTCGTGGTGGTGTTGAGACTCGCGATGATGCTGTTCGCGTTGGTGAGCGCCGTGCCGACCGGAGCCGAGAAGCCGTCGAAGGCGCTCTGCACGCGCGAGAGCGCGGCGTTGAAGTTCACCTGCGCGGCCGCGAACGCCTGCACGTCGGCGTGGCCGGCGTCGGCCGCCGCGATCTGCGTCTTGAGCTGCGCGATCGCTGAGCCGAGGTCGACGAGCGCCTGGTCGAGGATCGTGGAGGGGACCTGCGCCTGCTGCAGGTTCTGGTAGACGGTGCTCGCCGTAACTCCGGCGGTGTGCACGTCGCTGTACTGGATGTCGAGGAAGAGGTCGTTCTGCAGCGTCGCGAGCGTCGTCTGCGCGGCAGCGAAGGAGATGCTCGCGGCGCTGCGGTCGTTGTTCGCGGCCGCGTTGAAGGTGTCGAGGTTGGCCTTGGCGGCGTTGTACGCCGCGGTGAGCCGGTCGAGCGCCTGCTGCGCCTGATCGACGCTGGTGCGGAGCGGCACGAGGTCGAGGCCGCTCACGACCGAGTTGTACTTCGCTTGCGCCGCGTTCAGGTTCGACTGCGCCTGCTGCACCGCGACCTTCTGATCGCTGTCGTCGAGCGTCGCGAGCACGTCGCCGGGCTGGACCTGCTGGCCGGTCTGGACCATGACGGCCGCGAGCCTGCCGCCGGACTTGAAGTTCAGATGGACCTGCGACGACGCGTTCACCGATCCGGCGACGCTCACCGTCTGCGTGACGTTGCCGCGCTGGACCGCGGCGGTGCGGAAGTCGACCTTCGGCGTCGAGGCCAGGAGCCGGCTCGCGCCGAAGACGCCGGCGCCGGCGATCGCGAGAACGGCGACGGCGACGATCGGAAGCTTCATGCCCATCGTCTTCGCGGGCGCGCGTGCGACGGCGGCTTTCACGGGCTCGTCCTCCCCTCGTCGGCGAGGATCGGGACCGCCGATGAAGAAGTGATGAACCGGCCGAGGAGGTGCGCGGCATGGCGACGCACTACGCGACACGAGCCTCCGTTCGCAGCAGTCGGGCGCGGACGAACGCGCCGAGCGAGTAGGCCACGACGATCGCGGCCTCGAGTCGACCGAGGATAGGGACCTGAGCTAAGAGAAAGATGAGCGTCGCCGCAGTGATCGTCGCCAGGCCGGCCGGGACGCGCTCCCCGAGCGAGCGCCAGGGCCGGAAGCCGAAGAGCCAGGTGCCGAGCCGCCAGGCGGTCGCCGTGAAGCCGAGGAGCGCCGCGATCGCGACGGCGAGGACGGCGACGGAGAGCGTCGACAGCGCGATCTGGAGGCCGAGCGGGACGTTCTGCGGTGCGAGCCCGATGACGCCGCGGAGCACGACGAACACGCCGAGGAAGATCGCGCTGGCGACGGCGACGAGCACGCCGAGGCCGATCCCGAAGATGCGCAGCTGCTCCGCGGCATCGCCGGCGGAGCTCGCCCTGATCCGTACGACCTGGTCGCGCGCGAGAACGAGCGCGCCGCCGGTGGTGAGGAGGACGAGGAGCAGCGCCGCGGCGTCGCGGCCGAGATCGGAGGCGCCGCGCTCGAGCGGCAGGAGCGGCGCGATGAACGGGCGGAACTCCTGCGGGATGCGGCGCTCGATCGCGGTGATGGGCTGCGCGGTCGGCACCGGTTGACGGCCCACCGCGACCGTGGGGCGGCCGGAGCCCTGGCGCACGACGATCGCGGCGAAGAGGAGCAGGCTGACTGCCAGCGTGGCGACGGCGCCGAGGACGACGAAGCCGACCTCGCGCTGCGTCATCTGGGCGTCACGCCGCGAGCGTCCGCGACCGCTCCGCGGCGAGGAGCGCGTGCGTCGCGAGCAACGCGGCGAGGCCGACGAGCGCGATCGCGACGAGCATGAGCCCGTCCACGTACACCGAGGCGCTCGCGTCCCACTCCTCGACCCCGAGGAGCGCGTTGGTGACGCCGCCGACGGCGAGGGCGATGTCGTCGCCGCTCTCGCTGAAGGTCCACAGCAGGAACAGCAGGTTCGGCACGGCGATGATCAGCGCGGCCACCCACTCCCAGCGCCAGGAGCGTGCTCGCGTCGACGCGATCCGCTTCATGACCGCCTCGCGGAAGCCGAGCGGCGTCGGCTCAAGCGGGAGCCGATGGAACAGCTCGGTGAAGGCCGCCTCGTCGCGCTTCTCGCGATCGTTCACGAACCGCGCCTCTCGCGGCGCTGCTCGAGCTCCCCGAGCAGGGCGGCCCGCGCGCGGTGGAGGTGCGTCTTCACGGTCCCGAGCGGCAGGTCGAGCGCCTGCGCGATCTCCTCGTAGCTCAGCTCGTTCAAGTGACGCAGCATGAGCGCGGCGCGGTACCGCGGGGGCAGCGCGTTCATCGCGGCGAGCACCTCGCCGAGCTCCTCGCGGCGCAGGGCGAGCGCCTCCGGGTTCAGCTCTTCCGGCTCGGCACGCTCGGGGAGCTCCTCGACCGGATGCTCGTGGGCGTGCCAGCGCTGGACGTGATTCAGGCTCGTGTTCGTCGCGATGCGCAGGAGCCACGGACGGAGCGGGAGCGACTGGTCATATGAGCCGAGCGCCCGGTACGCGCGGATGAAGGCTTCCTGGGCGCAGTCGCTGGCGGCGTCACGGTCGCCAGTGATGCGTAGCGCAAGGTTGTACACCCGGCTCCCGTACCTCTCCACGATCTCCGCGAACGCGTCGCCGTTGCCGGCAAGACAGGCCTGGACGATCTCCTGGTCGGTCCGCAGCCATGCCTCCCGCGCCGGCGTCGCCTCCGGGTCATCCTGGGTACCCGTGATGTCTGGGGCCGGTTTCAGCCGGGTACTCTAACCGCCGAATGGATATCACCTGGCTCGGCCACGCGTGCTTCCGCATGCGCGGCCGTGATGTAACCGTTCTGACAGATCCGCCCGACCCGAAGTCCGGTCACGCCATCCCGAAGACGGAGGCGTCGGTGGTGACCATCAGTCACGACCATCCCGGTCACGCGAGCCTCCGCTCCGTCGGCGGCGAGCCGGTCGTCCTGCGCTCGCCCGGCGAGTACGAAGTCAACGAGTGCCTTCTCACGGGGCTCGCGTCGTTCCACGACGAGGATCGCGGGAAGACGCGCGGCAAGAACACCGTGTTCGTCATCCGCATCGACGGCGTCGTCGTGTGCCACCTCGGCGATCTCGGACATCCGATCGACGAGGCCGAGCTCGAGGCGCTCGGCAATATCGACGTGCTCCTCGTGCCGGTGAGCGGACCCGACGTGAACCTCACACCGGCCATGGCCGCCGACGTCGTGCATCGGTTCGAGCCGAAGGTGGTCGTGCCGATGTCGTTCGAGCCCGAGAAGAAGGACGGCGTGTACAAACGGTTCCTGCAGGAGATGGGCGTGAAGGACGTGCAGCCCGTGCCGAAGCTGTCGGTGACGCGCGCGAACCTGCCGCAGGAGCTGCAGGTCGTCGTGCTCGAATCGCGAGCGCGCGAATGAGCGTCACCGCCGAGCCGAACGCGATCGCCGAGAACGCGCGCTCGCTGGAGCGTTTGCGGCAGCTGGTGGCCCGCCTCGACGACGCGGCGATGTCGCGCGACCTCGGCGACGGATGGACCGCGAGCGTCGCGCTCGCGCACCTCGCGTTCTGGGACCGCATCAGCCTGCAGCGCTGGCGGGCCTGGATCGCGAGCGGTCAGATGGTCGACCTGCAGGGCACCGATCTCGTCAACGACGCGACCCTCGTGGAATGGCAGGCGCTGACGCCTTCCGCGACCCGGAGATTGGTGATCGACGCCGCGA
>DASQXO010000135.1:0-12118 GCA_035639655.1 Candidatus Dormiibacterota bacterium | reverse complement strand
CGCCTTTGGCGCTGCCTTCGGGAGGAGGCGGGGCAGTCCCTTGTCGAGTTCGCGCTCGCTTTGCCGATCCTCGTTTTCGGGCTGATCGGCGGCGCCGACCTCGCGCGCGCGTTCGCCATCCAGCTCGCCGTGCAGAACGGCGCGCGCGCCGGCGCCGAGGCCGCCGCGATCACGCAGGCGCCCACGGGCGATCTCGCCGCGGCGAAGGCGTACGACGAGATCCGCAGCCCTTCCGCCGCGCACGCGTCGCGGAACGCCTCGCCGGGTACGCCAGGCGCGAGCTCGAACGCGACGATGTTCGTCTCGACGTGCGCGGGATCGATGACGATGCCGTCGAGCTCCGCGAGACCGTCGGCGAGACGTCGCGCGTTCACGTGGTCCTCGACGAGCCGCTCGCGCATCGTGCGCATCGCGACGATCGCCGCCGCGGCGATGACGCCGGCCTGGCGCATCGCACCGCCGAGCATCTTGCGTACGCGCTTCGCGTGGTCGATCGTCTCGCGCGACCCGCACAGGATCGATCCGACGGGGGCGGCGAGTCCCTTCGAGTAGCAGAACTGCACCGTGTCGACGTGACGCGTGAGCTCTTGCGCGTCGACGCCCTGCGCGACCGCCGAATTGAAGATGCGCGCGCCGTCAAGGTGGACCTTCAGCCCGCGCGAGTGCGCGAGGTCACACGCGGCCTTCGTCTCCTCCGGCGTCATGACCGCGCCGCCCAGCCAGTTGTGCGTGTTCTCGAGACAGAGCAGCGTCGTGCGCGGCATGTTGTACGCCCGCGGGCGGATCGCGCCGGCGATGTCCGCGAGCTCCGGGCACGGTCGCGTCTGCGGCACCGTATGCGGATGAAGCCCGCCGAACACGGCGTAGCCGCCCATCTCGTTCTGGAACAGGTGCGCGAGCTCGCCGAGGATGACCTCGTCGCCCCGCTCCGTCTGCGAGAGGACGCCGCAGAGGTTCCCCATCATCCCGCTCGCGACGAAGAGGCCGGCCTCCTTGCCGACCGCTTCCGCGGAGAGCTCCTGCAGCCGGTTCACCGTCGGATCCTCGCCGTACTGGTCGTCGCCGACATCCGCCGCCGCCATCGCGCGACGCATCTCGTCCGTCGGCAGCGTCACGGTGTCGCTCCGGAAATCGAGCGCCCTCACGCGGCCAATGGTATTCCGAGTGACGCGAGGGCAGCGACGATCGCGGGCGCGATCACGATCGCCGGCAGGAAGTCCGCGACCTGCACGTCCTTGATCTCGAGCAGCCGAAGGCCGACGGCCATGACGAGGAGTCCGCCGGCGGCGCTCATCTCGCGGATCATCGGATCGGACAGCGCGTGCGCGAACAGCGACGCGCCGGCGGCGAGCCCGCCCTGGTAGACGAGGATCGTGATCACCGACAGCAGCACGCCCCAGCCGAGCGACGCCGCGAACGCGAGTGCGGCGAATCCGTCGAGCACGCTCTTGATCGTCAGCAGCCGCGCGTCGCCGCTGATGCCGTTCTGGATCGCGCCGAGGAACGTCAGCGGGCCGACGCAGAAGACGATGCTGCTCGTGACGAACGCCTCACTGACGCGGCCGCCGCGCGCGGCGAAGCGGCGCTGCAGCGCGTCGCCGAGCGCGCGCAGCCGCGCGTCGAGCGAGAGCGCCGAGCCGGCGATGCCACCGAGCAGGATCGCGAAGAGCAGGACGATCACGTTTGCCGTCTGCAGCGCCCCCTGCATACCGAGCACGATGGTGAACAGGCCGAGGCCGCGCACGACCGTGGCGCGCAGGCGCTCCGGCATGTTCGCGCCGAGCGCCGTCCCGACGAGCGCCCCCACGATCACCGTCGCGGCGTTGAGCAACGTGCCGCTGAGGAACACGCCGGTAGAGTACGCACGATGTCCGCGGACCCGCTCGCGACGCTGCGTGCGTACGCGTTCGAGCTCGCCGGCATGTCGAAGACGGCGCTGCAGTTCGTCGAGAACGACTACGACCGCGATCGCTTCCAGCGCACGCTGCGCATCGCGGAGTCCATCGCCTCGATGACGTTTCCCGACGGCATGCCGCAGGGCGTCGAGTACGTCGACGAGCTCGGCATCGTGACGCCGAAGGCCGGCTGTTCGGTCGCCGCGTTCGACGCCGCCGGACGGCTCCTCCTCATCCGTCGCGCCGACGACGGCCGCTGGGGATTGCCGGGCGGCTACGCCGAGATCGGCTCGCCGCCGTCGCGGAACGCGCTGCGCGAGCTCCACGAGGAGACCGGGTACGACGCCGAGATCGAGCGGCTGCTCGGGGTGTTCGACGGCTGGGCGCTCGGCAGCACGCATCCGTATCAGCACTGGACGCTGCTGTTCCGCGCGCGGATCACCGGCGGCGCGCCGCGCACGTCGATCGAGACGACGGAGGTACGGCTCTTCGCGCCCGACGAGGTGCCGTCCGAGCTCCCGCGCGTGACGCGCGCGATGGTTGCGCACGCGCTCGGCGCGAGCGACGAGCCGGCATACCAGTGAAGGTCGCGATCACCACGCGCTTCGGCGGCGATCCGGAGGACTTCATCCGTCGCTTCCCCGACACCGAATTCGTCGTCATCCCAGAGAGCGGTCCGGTGCCGCCGCTCGACGGGGTCGAGGTCGCGGTCGGCGGCCCGAACCCGGAGCGGCTGCGGCAGGTGCTGCGCGCCGCGCCGCGGCTGCGCTGGTTCCACACCATCTCCGCCGGCGTCGATCCGCTGCTCATCCCGGAGCTCATGACGCGCGACGTGGTGATGACGAACAACACTGGCGCCTACGACGTGCCGATCGCCGAGTTCGTGCTCGCGGCGATGTTCGCCGCGGCGAAGCGGCTGCCGGATCACCAGCGCGATCAGCGCGAGCGCCGCTGGCGCGGCGGCGCGGCCGGCGCGCACGCCGAGCTGCGCGACGCGGTGCTCGTGATCGTCGGCCTCGGCAGCATCGGGGGAGAGCTCGCGCGGCTCGCGCGACCGCTCGGCATGCGCGTGGTCGGCGTCCGACGCAGCGTGCGCCCCGACCCGAACGTGGAGCGGATGGTCCCGCCCGACCGGCTCGCCGACGCCGCGCGGGAGGCCGACTACCTCGCGGTCACCGCGGCGCTCACGCGCGAGACGCGCGGCCTGGTTTCCCGCGCGGTCATCGCGGCGATGAAACCGACGGCGTGGCTCATCAACATCGCGCGCGGCCCGATCGTCGACGAAGCGGCGCTCCTGGAGGCGGTCCGCGAGCGGCGCATCGGCGGCGCGGCGATCGACGCGTGGTGGACCGAGCCGCTGCCGGACGACAGTCCGTGGTGGGATCTCGAGAACGTCATCGTCACGCCGCATTCGTCGAACTCGTCGCCGAAGCTGCGCCAGCGGTCGCTCGACCTGTTCGCGGAGAACCTGCGCCGGTTCGAGCGCGGCGAGCCGCTCCTCAACGTCGTTGACAAGCAGCTCGGTTACTAACGCGCGGCTGGGCGTCGCGGGTCAGCTCCGCACTCACCGCCGCGCTAGTGAGTCGTTCGGTCGCGCTCCGCTCGTAGCCAAGCGAGGAGGAACGGATCGATCTTGCCCTCGCGGAGGACGGCGTCCACCTTCGTTTCCTTCGCGCCGGTCCGCGGGTCACGCACGAGCTGACGTTTGCCCTCCTCATAAATTCGGACGACCGACGCGATCGGAAAGACGCCATCCCGCAAGGCCTCGGTATCAGGGGGCGTGACGGTGACGCGCGCGAGAAGGACGCGATGGTCGGCGTGGATTCGGCGATGAAGACCGTTCTCTCCACGTAACAGATCGAACGTCGCGAGCCCCTCGATACGCGCCGCGAAGCGGCGGTCGGGGAGAGGCGTGATGTCTCGCGCGGTCCTTTTCGCCCACGAGCAATACATCTCGAACAGATCGTTGGCCCAATCAGCGCCCGCATCGCCAACAGGCTGTATCGAAAGGATGGCGCCCTTTCCGCCGGCGCCGGAAACGGCACCAGCGAGCTCCAGGTGGCAGACGGAGAGCGCGTCCTCTATTTCCTCCAGTGCATTCCAAAGCTCGCCGAGGCGCTCTCTCGATCGGGACGCCGCCATCGCCGTCGCCATCTCCGTGAGGCCGGCGGCTCGCGTCGTCAGCGCATCGAGTCGATCGAGCACTGACTCGAGCTGGTAGATCCGCGCGAGCGTCTGGCGCGCCGTCAGGTTGTCGTCCCAGAACGCTGGATCGTGGCTCCGCGCGAGGAGCGACGAGACTTCCGCTCGAAGAGCGACGACGGTCGGTGTCGCACCCTCGACTGCGAGTCGCCGCTCGAGCTCCTGCGCTGCAGTCAGCGCCCTCCCCAGTGAGCGATCCACCGGCGGGACGCGTCGTTCGTCGCGCGGGACTGTTCGCGCCTCGGCGTCCTTTACCACCTCGAGGTCGATCGCGATCGTGCCGCTGCGCAGACGAATACGCGCGAGCGAACCCGGAGCGGGGTGACGCTCGATTATCGCTCGCGCGAGGGGCTGGATCACGGCGCTCTCGATTGCCCGTTGAAGCGGCCGCGCACCGAACTCCGGATCCATTCCCGCCTTCGCGAGCGCGTCCACGACGTCGTCATCGACCTCGAGAAGCAACTTTCGCCGCACGATCCCTTCGCGCATGAAGATGCGACCGAGCTCTCGTCTCACAATCTGTCTGACCACCGTTTCGTCGAGCGGATCGAACACGACGATTTGGTCGATGCGATTAATGAACTCCGGCCTGAAGAAGGACCGGAGCTCGTCGACGTAGTGCCGCTGCCGTCTTTCTCCCGAATCCGCTGCCGCGGCGGAGAACCCGAGCGTCGCCGTGCGGACTCGTGACGCCCCGAGATTGGACGTCATGACCACGATCGCGCTCTCGAAGTTCGCCGTGCGACCGCCGGCGTCGGTGAGTCGACCTTCGCCCAGAACGCCCAGCAGTGCGTCGAACACGGACGGATGCGCCTTTTCGATCTCGTCGAGCAACACGACCGAGAACGGCTGAGCGCGCACCCGCCGCGTGAGTTCACCCTCGCTCTCACGCCACCCGGAGCCGATGAGTTTCGCTAGTGCGTCCCCTGAGCCGTACTCCGCCATGTCCAGACGGAGGACGCGATCCCGGCTCCCGAATAAGAACTCGGCGAGAGCCTTCGCGAGCTCCGTCTTTCCAACACCCGTCGGGCCCACGAAAAAGAAGCTCCGGAGTGGCTTGCCCGGTCGCATCAGTCCCGCTTTGATGACCGCTACAAGTTCGGTCATGGCTGACGTCCCGCGGCGCTGACCCAGCACGCGACTCTCGAAGTGCTCGCGAACCTGGGCCATATCCAGCGGCACATCGTCGGAAAGCAGCACTAGCGGGAGACCCGTGCCGCGAGCGAAGACGCGGGTGACCTCCGAGCGATCGATCCGGTCGGCGGAGCTGGCCCGATCGCGAACGCACTCTTTCAAGAGGCGGACCGCCTTTCCGGGGTAGCTCCGATATGGTTCGAACCGGCGCGTGAGCTCGATCGCTGCGTCGATCGCGTCCGTCGTGATCTCGACGCCTCCACCTGCGGCGAGGCGCGACGCGGTCGCGGCCAGGATGCCGCGCACGATCTCGGGGCCGGGCTCCGGAACGTCGATCCGGTGGAAGGCCGCGACGAAGCTGGGCTCGCGAAGCTGGGCAGCGGCTAGGACTTCATCGGTCGCCTCGCAGATCACGGTGATTTCGCCGCTCTCGATGTAGGGCCGGAGTTGCCGCGACGCATTGTTGTCGCTCTCGCTCCACCGGCCGGCATCGATGATCGCGATCGGGTCTTCCATCACGCAGATCGCGCGCGAGGCGCATAGCTCCTCGATCACGCGCCGGAACTGGTCCTGCCACATGCCGGTGTAGCGCGCACCCGCGATGATCTCGTTCGCAGACACTCGCCAAAGTTTTCGGCCGCGGAGTGCGGCCGGCACGTCGTCTCCGGCGAGGCGCGCCGCGATCTCGCTAACGATGGCGGTCTTACCGACATCGCCAGGACCGACGAGCATGATGCTCGACCGGCCCGGTCCGGACAGCGTGCCGAGTATTCGCGCGACGATCTCGTCCCGGAGGTCGGACCGCTCGCGGACCGCATCCGGTGCCGTTAGTTCTCGTCCACGAGATGCGAGGAAACTCTGTGACGCCCCGACTTCCTGTTCGCCGGCGGGCTTTTCTTCGGGCACCTCGATCTCTACGAGATCAAGTCGCGACTCTTCGGACTCAACGACCGTCAACAAACGGCCGGTGGGCACCTGCTGTAACGCGAGCTGCGCCAGGCGTGGGAGTTCGACGTCAAGATTTACGGATTCGCTCAAGACCCGCGCGAAATGTGGTATCGCCGGTACGCGGACGAGATATGACGTGCGGAGGCTCTGGCGACGTGCCGTCACGACCACTCCAAGCGTGATCGGGACTGCGGCGCTCTCCGAGTCGGGTCGATAGTCGATGTCGATCCGGCGCAATTCGGACGTCGCTGGGGCGAGGAGAGCTGCGCGTTCATAGGCGTTGCGACGCTGGATCTCACGGACCAGACGCGGCTTCAGCACTGCCAGTGTTTCCGCCACGGTGCGGCCGTCGCGCGCGAGTGCCGGGAAGTCGAGCGGCGTCACGAGCACGCGACTCCCGACGGGCCGGACGTAGATCGTAAGCTGAAGGATCACTGGTCGAAAAATATAGAAGCCAGCTCTCCGCGCGTGACACCCTCTACGTGACTACAGTTTCGAGTCATGCGCGTCGGCCGCCGCTACGTTGCGGAACGGACCCTGGGTTTCACCGAATCCGTGATCCGGGAGATGACGCGGCTCTCCGACCTGCACGGCGCGATCAACCTCGCGCAGGGCTTTCCGGACTTCGCCGCGCCGGAGGAGATCAAGGACGCCGCCGTCGCCGCCATCCGCGCGGACGTCAACCAGTACGCGATCACGTGGGGTGCCAGGGCGCTGCGCGAGGCGCTCGCCGTCGCGTACCGCGAGCGCTACGAGATGCGTGTGGACCCGGACACGATGGTCACCGTTACCTGCGGCGCGACCGAGGCGATGATCGCGAGCCTGCTCGCGGTCGTGGACCCGGACGACGAGGTCATCGTCTTCGAGCCGTTCTACGAGAACTACGGCCCCGACGCGACGCTGTGCGGCGCACGCCCCGTCTTCGTTCCGCTGCGTCCTCCCGAGTTCACCTTCGATCGCGACGAGCTCGCGGCCGCGTTCTCGTCGCGGACGAAGGCGATCGTCGTGAACACGCCGAACAATCCGACCGGGCGAGTGTTCCGCCGCGACGAGCTCGAGTCGATCGCGGACCTGTGCCGTCGCCAAGACGTGCTCGCCGTCACGGACGAGATCTACGAGCACATCGTGTACGACGGCGCGCACGTGCCGATCGCGACGCTCGAGGGGATGGACGAGCGCACGATCACGATCTCGGGGTTCTCCAAGACGTTCTCCGTGACCGGGTGGCGTGTCGGCACGATCGTCGCGCCGCCAGAGCTCACCGGCGCGATCCGCAAGGTGCATGACTTCCTCACCGTGGGCGCGCCGGCGCCGCTGCAGCAGGCATGCGCCGCCGCGCTCCGCCTCGGGCGTCCCTACTACGAGCGGCTCGCGGCGGAGTACCGCGCGCGGCGCGATCGTCTGCACGCGGCGCTCGTCGCCGGCGGATTCAACCCGCGCCTTCCCGAGGGCGCGTACTACCTGCTGTGCGACATCGCGCACCTCGGGTTCGCCGACGACGTCGCGTTCGCGCGCTGGCTGGTGGAGAAGGTCCGCGTCGCCGGCGTCCCCGGGTCGGCGTTCTTCTCGCGGCCGGAGCTCGGTCGCGGTCTGATCCGCTTCACCTTCTGCAAGCGCGCCGACACGCTCGACGCCGCCGCGGAACGCCTCGCCAACGCCGCGCGGGTAGCGCGTTCGGCGTAGTCCGGACGCCCGACCGGGGGACGCTCCCGAGCGGAACGAGTTCCTAGACTCGCGCGATGCCGAAAGCCGCCATCGGCGCGCTCACGCTCGCCGGTATGGCCGTCATCTGGTTCTTCGACGTGGCGACGCCGGCCGACATGAGCACGTCCGTCTTCTATCTCATCCCGATCGCCATCGCCGCCTGGTTCGTCGGGCTGCGGTTCGGACTGCTCACCGCGGTCCTCGGCTCGCTCCTGTGGATGATCGCCGAGGTCTACGCGCGCTCGGGCGTGCCGATGTGGATCCACGCCTGGAACGCCGCGACGCGCGGCGCGATCTTCGTCTCGCTCGCCGTCCTCACGACGCAGCTCGTCCGCGAGCGCGAGAAGCTCCGCGCGCTCGATCGCGAGCGCGAGGAGGCGCTGAACTTCGTCGCGCAGGAGCTGCGCACGTCGGTGACCGGCATCGAGTCGCAGATCCCGCCGCTCCTGAAGGCGACCGGTCTCGGCGAGGAGCAGCACAAGGCGCTCGTGTCGCTGCGCCGGCAGGCGCACACGCTGAACCGCTTCGCCGAAGACGTGCTCGCGGTCGGGCGCTTCGAGCAGGGCCGCTTCGACCTGAAGCGCGTCGACGTCGACCTTGGGGAGCTTGTGACCGAAGCAGCGCGGCAGTCCGCGGACCCCGACCGCATCCAGCTCGTCCTCCCGTCGGATCCGGTCCCCGTGTCGGCCGACGTCGAGCGCCTGACGCTCGCCGTCGAGCACCTCATCAGCAATGCGCTGAAGTACTCGCCGCCGTCCAGCGGCGTGTTCGTGCGCGTGTCGGCCGACGACGCCGTCGCGCGCCTCGAGGTCCGCGACGCCGGCGTCGGGCTGTCCGAGGGCGACCAGCGCGTCCTCTTCCAGAAGTACGGACGCGTCCGCAACACGAGGACCGAGCGCGTGCTCGGCGTCGGCCTCGGCCTCTACGTCACGCGTCTCCTCGTCGAGGCGCATCGCGGCAAGATCGGAGCGAAGAGCGTCGGTCCGGGGATGGGGTCGACGTTCACGATCGAGCTGCCGCTCGCGCAGCCGGCGCCAGCCGAAGCGACGGAGCCTCACGCCGCAAAGACCGGCGCCCTCGCACGCTAGAGTCCATCGCGGACGACTGGTGTTCTTCCGCCTCGGTCTCCTCGCGTTCCGCTTCCGTTGGCTCGTCGTGGCGGCGTGGGCGCTCGTCGCCGTCGCCGGGCTCGCCTTCGGTCCGGCGCTGCCACCGCTCCTGACCGCGGGCGGCTGGGACGATCCGCAGAGCGAGTCGTCCCGCACCGTCGCGACGCTGCGCAGCGATCTCGGCTGGCCGCGCGGCATCGTCACGCTCGTCTTCGAGGACGAGCCGGAACGGCTCGCGTCGCCGGAGACCCGGCGCCGCCTCGCGGAGGCCGCGACGCGACTGCGGGCGCTCGACGGCGTCACCGCGCTCCAGCCTGCCGACGGCCAGCCGCTCCGGCCGTACCTGTCTGACGACGGCCGGGCGTTTCGCCTCAACGTCGAGCTGAACGCGGATCCGGATCAGATCACCGATCGCGTGCCGCGCTTCCGCGAAATCGCGGCATCGGTCGGCACGCGCCACGCGGTCGTCACCGGCACGGCCGCCGTCTACTACGACTATCAGGTGCAGAGCGAGGCGGACCTCCGCAACGCGGAGATCGTCACGTTCCCGCTCGCGCTCATCGCGCTCGTCGTCTTCTTCGGATCGATCACCGCGGCGCTGCTGCCGATCATCGTCGCGGCGGGCGCCGTCGCCGTCACGACGGCCGCGGTGTACGTCATCGCTCAACAGGCCACGGTCTCGGTGTACGTGCTCAACACCGCGACGATGCTCGGCCTCGCGGTCGCGATCGATTACTGCCTGCTCGTGGTGACGCGTTTCCGGGAGGAGCTGCGCGCGCTGCCGGTCTCGTACGCGATCGCGCGCACCTCCGCGACCGCCGGCCGCGCGGTGCTGTTCAGCGGGCTCACCGTCCTCGCCGGCGTATCCGGGCTGCTCTTCTTCGCCTTTCCCGGGATCACCTCGATCGGGATCGGCGGCGCGATCGTCGTCGCCGTCGCGATCCTCGCGTCGATGACGCTCCTCCCCGCCGTGCTCGGGATCCTTGGCCCGCGCGTCGATCTCGGACGGATCGTTCGCTTCCGCGGTCGCGGTGGGATGTGGCACGCCATCGCCACGAACGTCATGCGCCGTCCGTTCCTGTTCATCGTCTCGGTGACGCTCATCGTCGCCGCCCTCGCGTATCCGGCGACGCACATCGAGCTCGGGTTCCCGAGCGCCGAGGCGCTGCCGCCGAACGTCGAGTCACGCGTCGGGCTGCGGATCATCCAGGACCACTTCAGTACGCACGAGGGCGACGACATCCTCGTCGCCGCGCAGGGGCAGGACCTCCGGTCGGTCGAGGGACTGAAGGAGCTCGATGCGCTGACGCGCTCGCTCGCGGCCGATCCGCGCGTCGCGCGCGTCGTGAGCCCGACGAACATCCTGCCCGGCGCGACGCTCGAGCAGCTCGCGCTGCTCTACGCCAAAGCGCCCGGACCCGCCGCGCAGCAGGTGATCCACTCGAACCCGCTGCTCGCGGAGGCCCGCGAGCGCTGGATCGGCGACACCACCGCGGCGCTCGACGTCAGCCCGCAGGATTCCGGGCTGAGCAATCCCACGCGGGAGCTCGTCCGGGACATCCGCGACGGGACCGGGATCGACACGAGCGGTCTCGCGGTCACGGTCGGCGGTATCACCGCCGCCGAGGCCGACTTCGTCGACGCGGTGTACGGCCGGTTCCCGTTCGTCATCGCGGGCGTCGTCGCGGCGACGATCGTCATCCTGTTCGTCTCGCTCAATTCGGTGATCCTGCCGCTGAAGGCCGTCGTGATGAACGGCGCGTCGGTCCTCGCCGCATACGGCGTGCTGACCCTCGTGTTCCAGGACGGCGTGCTCGCGCGCCCGCTTGGCGTCGTGCCCCGCGACCACCTCGAGGCCACGCTGCCGATCCTCATCTTCTGCGTGCTGTTCGGCGTCTCGATGGACTACGAGGTGTTCCTGCTCACGCGCATGCGCGAGTTCTGGGATCGCCTCCGTGACAACAGCGCCGCGGTCGCGAACGGCCTCGAGCGCACCGGCCGCGTCGTGACGAGCGCGGCGCTCGTCTTCGTCGTCGTGGTCGGGTCGTTCGCGCGGGCCGACATCGTCACGATCAAGGCGCTCGGCGTCGCGCTCGCGACCGCGATCCTGCTCGACGCGACGATCATCCGCGCGCTGCTCGTCCCGGCGACGATGCGCGTGCTCGGGCGCTGGAACTGGTGGAGTCCGCTGCGTCGCGCGCTCGGCGCGGTGGAACACTAGGTTCGATGAGGAACGCGGTCCGGCCGCGCGAGCGTCTCGCCTCCCGCGCCGCGTTCCGCGAGGCGCTCGCGGGTGACGCGCGACGTCGCCTCCTGCAGCCGCTCATCGTCTTCTCCGCCGACGAGCAGGAGCGCCGCCCGATCCCATCGCTTCCCGGCCAGTACTACCTGTCGCTCACCGAGGCGGTGCGCGAGGCGCGCGTCGCCGCGCGCGCCGGGATCGCCGGCGTGCTGCTCTTCGCCGCGCCCGACCGAAAGGACGAGACCGCGGTGCTCGCCGCGGAGAGCGAGTGGCTCGTCCCGCGCGCGATCCGCGCGATCAAGGACGCCGTTCCCGAGCTCGCCGTCGCGACCGACGTCTGCGTCTGCGCGTACACGCGTCACGGTCAGTGCGTGCTCTTCGCCGAGGGGGCGCCCGACATCGCGGCGACGCACGCGCGGCTCGGCGAGATCGCGTCGGCCCACGCCGCCGCAGGAGCGGACCTGGTCGTGCCGAGCGGCATGCTCGCCGGGGCGGTCGGGGCGATCCGGGAGGCGCTCGACGCCGGACCGTTCGGCGACGTCGCCGTCGCCGGGGTGGTGAAGTTCGAGTCGGCGCTGTACCAGCCGTACCGCATGGCGGTCGGCATCCCGCAGCAGACCGCGCGGGCCGTCCCGCTCGTGCCGCTCGGCGACGTCGCGGCTGGCCTCGCCGTCGTCGCGCGCGACATCGGCGAGGGCGCGGACGCGATCATGGTGAAGCCGGGCGTCGTCGCGCTCGACGTCGTCGCCGCGCTGCGCTCCCGTGTCGCCGTTCCGGTCATCGCCGGCCACGTCGCCGGCGAGTACGCGATGCAGCGGGCGGTCGAGGAGGTCGGCCTCGAGCCGGCCGGGCTCGCCGTCGAGACGGCGCTCGCGTCACGGCGG
>DASQXO010000134.1:0-5122 GCA_035639655.1 Candidatus Dormiibacterota bacterium | reverse complement strand
ATCGCGGGGCTCGCGTATCTCATCCCTGTTCTGCTGCCGATCGGCCTCGGTGCGGCCGGCGTCACGCTCGTGTGGCTCGCGTCGCGCGCCGAGCGGCGACCGCTGCTCGCGGGGATCCTCGTCGCGGGCGTCCTCGCCGGCGGCGCGCTCTGGTTCGTGTGGTTCTACCCGTGGCTGTCGGCGCTGCCGGTCCCCGGATGGCTCGCGCCGGCGTACGTATGGCTGCCGACGTGGCAGTACGGCTGCCAGTTCTATCCGAACTTCCGCTGCACCTGAGTCATGGGCGCTCGGGCCACGGCGCGAACGCCGGGATGAAGAGCGAAACGATCCAGCTGAGCACGACGAGTGCGAGCACGCCACCGAAGACGATGAGCCAGTCGCGTCGGTCCGGCCCGCGATCGTCGGGCCGCTCGTCCTTCGGATCAGGCGAGAACGACGACGCGTCCCAATGGATAGGCTCGTGATGCGTCATCGCGCCGTCACCGCAGCGGCTGCTGGCTGACGTAGAACATCGTCGAGCCGATCGCGGCGAGCGCGAGCAGGAACGTCGTCCACAGCACGACCAGATCCCAGCGCCACTGCCGCGGCGCCGCGACGACGACGACGGCGGTCGCGTTGTCGCGGCCGCCGCGCTGCACCGCCTCGCTCACGAGCGATTGCGCCGCCTCCTCTGCGTCGCCGTTCGCGAGCAGCGGCGTGATGTCGTTCGGCTCGAGGTGGATCGTCACGCCGTCGCTGCAGAGCAGGAGGCGATCGCCGGGGCCGAGGCGCTCGCTGAACACGTCGGGATTGGCGCCGCGCGGATCGCCGGCGAAGCGCGTGATCGACCGGTTCACGCTGCCGGTGTGGTCGCGCGTGATCTGGCGGAGCACACCCTTGCGCAGGACGTAGGCGCGGCTGTCGCCGAGGTTGCCGATCGCCGCGGTGCGCCCCTTGATCGCGGCGGCCACGAGCGTCGTCGCCGCGCCCTTTAGGCCCTGCTGCTCGGCCGTTTCGAGGACGGCGGCGTTCGCGGCCCGCATCGCCTCGACGAGGTCCTTGCGCTGATCCCGGCCATCGCGCTCGAAGTACGCCTTCGCGAGCTCCGCGACCGCCGCTTCGCTCGCGATGTCGCCGCCCTGTGCACCACCGACGCCGTCGGCGACGGCGACGACGAGCTTGTCGCCACGGCGCTCCACGAGCGACCGATCCTCGTTGTGCTCGCGCACGTTGCCGACGTCGGTCGCCGCGCCCGCGTCGTGTGCCTTCATACCCTCCCCGGACCCTATCGATTTGTCTCTCTCGACACGATCAGCGGTCAGATCGAGAGGGTCTCCCGGTCAGGCTACAGAGCGCGGCAAGGGCCGACTCATAGACGCGGTCCCCGCGCGTGATCGACAGCTCCTCCGCGAGGAGCTCGCCGACGTCGGGGTGGGGGAGGAACACGCGGCGGCGCACGATCGACGCCCCGTCCATCAGGACGTCGGTGTCGGCGTGCGCGGTCGGGTCGTCCACGCGCTTCACCACGAACTCGGCGTGATGCTCGCGGTCGGCGAGGAGGCGCAGACCGGTGACGTCGCCCTCGCCCGCGCCGCGCACGAAGCGCGGACGGACGCGGACCCACACCGGCGCGCCGTCGGCTCGGCGCATGCGGAACAGCATGCCGCCGGCTTCGCTCGGCGCGAGATGCTCGTCCTCGCGCCAGCCGCAGCGCGACGCGAGCCATCCGAGCAGCAGCAGCGCCTGCGAGGGATGGATCTCCCGGCCGTCCATGTCGACGGCGAAGCCGATGCGCACGCCGTCGATCGCGTCGAGATACGCGCGCCACTCGGGGACGTCGAAGAACTGCGCTGTGAGCTCCCGCCAGGGCGTGAGCCGCGTCCAGTTCAGATCGGTGAGTCCGTACCCCGCGCCGCGCTCGATGAGCGAGGTCATCATCGGCAGCGTGCGCTCCGGCCGCGCGAAGTCGGCGGAGTCGAGGACGAGTCGCGTCGCGACGCCCGAGAGCGCGGCGAACAGCGGCGACTCGAACGGCGGCGTCTCCGTCCACCACACGAACACCGGAAGGTCGGACACCAGGAGCGGGATCACGATGCTCGAGAGCTGGTGGGCGGACAGCGCGCCGGTGCGCACGAGGATCTGCTCGTAGCACACCTGCCGGTTCGCGCCCTCGACCTGGTGGCACCGCAGGAGCACGCGCTCCGGCGCCTCGCGCTCGTGGAACACGACGATCGACCGCGACGGGTGGCGCTCGCCGAGGCGCGCGATGACCCGCGCCGCGCGCTCGGCGTGGACGCGACGCCGGGCGTAGACGATGACGTTCATGACCGCCGCGCGGGCGGGTGGCGTGACGCCTTCGCGCGCGGTCGCGGCGGCCCTTCGCCGAAGCGCCGCGAGCTGCCGCTCGACGTCGGCGACGGTGTCGGCCTCCGTGCCGACCTCGAGGAGGCTTACGGATGCCGCCACGATCGTCCGTCCACCTCGATGAGCCGCTCGGCCTCGAGCGGTCCCCACGACCCCGCCTCGTACGTCGGCACGTCGGCGATGCTCGTCGCGAACGCCTCGAGGATCGGTTCGACGATGCGCCACTGCTCCTCGACCTCGTCGCGCCGCGTGAACAGCGTCGCCTCGCCGCGGAGCGCGTCGACGAGCAGGGTCTCGTACGCGTCCGGCGCCTCCGCGATGAAGGACGCACCGTACGAGAAGTCCATGTTCACGGTGCGCAGCCGCAGGCCCTGCACCGGGACCTTCGCGGCGAAACGCAGCGTGATGCCCTCGTCGGGCTGGATCCGCACGGCGAGCAGGTTCGGCTCGAGCGCGCGACCCTCGTCGCCGAACAGCTGGTGCGGCGCGCGCCGGAACTGGATCGCGATCTCGGTCGCGCGCTTCGGCATCCGCTTCCCGGTGCGGAGGTAGAAGGGAATGCCCTCCCAGCGCCAGTTGTCGACGAAGAGCCGCACCGCGACGAAGGTCTCCGTCCGCGAGTCGCGCGGGATGCCGCGCTCGTCGCGATAGCCGACGACCGGCCGACCCTCGATGAACCCCGGCGCGTACTGCCCGCGCGCGACGGCGCGGGGCACGTCGGATACGGCGTACGGACGCACCGCCCGCAGCACCTTCACCTTCTCGTTGCGCACCGCATCGGCGTCGAAGGACACGGGCGGCTCCATCGCCACGAACGTCAGCAGCTGCAGCAGGTGGTTCTGCAGGATGTCGCGCGTCGCGCCGGCGTCCTGGTAGTAGCCCTCGCGGCCGGCGATGCCGAGCGACTCGGCGACGGCGATCTGCACGTGGTCGACGTACTGGCGGTTCCAGATCGGCTCGAAGATGGCGTTGGCGAAGCGGAGCACGAGAAGGTTCTGGACCGTCTCCTTTCCGAGGTAGTGATCGATGCGGAAGATCTCCGGCTCGTGGAACACGCGGTACAGCGCCATCGAGAGCTGGTGCGCCGAGGCGAGGTCGTGTCCGAACGGCTTCTCGATGACGATCCGCGACCAGCCGCCCGTGCCGCCACGCACGACGCCGTACGTGCCGAGGTCCTCGACCGTCGTCGCGTACGCCGGCGGCGGGATGGCGAGGTAGAAGAGACGGTTCCCCGACGTCCCCGCGCTCGCGTCGAGCTGCGCGAGGCGGTCTCGCAGGGCGACGTAGCCGTCGCCCTCGCCGAGCGACACGTACGAGAGCTGCTCGGCAAAGCTGCGCCACACCTCGTCGTTGATCGGCCGTGTGCGCGAGTGCTCCTCCACGGCGGCGCGCATGACCGCGCGGAACTGGACGTCGGTCGCGCTGCCGCGCGCGGTGCCGACGATCTGGAACGACACAGGCAGCAGCCGCTGCAGCGCGAGGTTGTACAGCGCCGGCATCAGCTTCTTCTTGGTCAGGTCGCCAGTGGCGCCGAAGATGACCATCGCGCACGGATCCGGCGTCCGCGCGAGCCGCAGCCCCTCCCGAAGCGGATTCTCGACACGCTCCCGGAGGTCGGAACTCATGGTTACGCCTGCTTCTGTTCCTCGCGGCGGCGCCCTTCGAATTCGACGCTGCGGTCGGTCGAAGTGGACGAGTTCGAAGGCGCGCGCTCGACGGCATGACCGCCGAACTGATTGCGCAGCGCGGCCGCGACCTTCATCGCGTAGGAATCCTCCTGTCGCGAGGTGAAGCGCGCGAACAGCGAGTGCGCGAGGACCGTTGCCGGCACGGAGTGGGTGATCGACTCCTGGATCGTCCAGCGTCCCTCGCCCGAGTCCTCCACGTAGCCTTTGATCCCGGCGAGATCGACGCCTTCCTGCTCGAAGGCGCGCTCCGCGAGCTCGAGGAGCCACGAGCGAACGACGCTGCCGTGCTGCCATACGCGTGCGACCGTCTTGAGGTCCAGTGCGAATTCGCTCGCGTGCAGGAGCTCGAACCCTTCGCCGTAGGCCTGCATCATCCCGTACTCGATCCCGTTGTGGACCATCTTCACGAAGTGGCCCGCTCCGGCCTTGCCGAAGTGCGCCCAGCCGTCCGGCGGGGCGAGTGCGTCGAGCGCCGGCCGGAGCCGCTCGATCGCGTCGGCGTCGCCGCCGATCATCATGCAGTAGCCGTTCCGCAGGCCCCAGATGCCTCCGGATACGCCGGCGTCGACGAACTTCAATCCCATCGCGGCGTACTTCTCCGCGCGCCGCATCGAGTCGCGGAAGTACGAGTTGCCGCCGTCGACGAGCACGTCACCGCGGCTCGCGCGCTTCGCGAGCTCGTCGAGCGCGCGCTCGGTGGCGTCGCCGGCGGGCACCATCACCCACATCGCACGCGGTGGCGTCAGCTTCCCGGCGAGCTCGTCCAGCGTGTAGGCGGGGATCGCTCCGGCACGCTCTGCCTCGCGCACCGGCTCGGGGCTGCGGTTCGACGCGACGACGCGGTGACCGGCGCGCACGAGACGCAGGGCCATGTTTCCGCCCATGCGGCCCAGGCCGTAGAAGCCGATCTCCACGATGCCTCCTTGTCGCGCTAGCGCTTGCGGTCCATCGCGCGCTTCGCCGCCCGCGCGACGTCCGTCGCCGTCAGGCCGTAGTGCTGCATGAGCTCCTCGGGCGTGCCCGACTCGGCGTAGCGGTCGCCGATGTCGACGAACTCGATCGGCGCCGGCGCGCTCGCGGCGGTCGCCTCC
>DASQXO010000133.1:0-6048 GCA_035639655.1 Candidatus Dormiibacterota bacterium | reverse complement strand
ACGGTCCGCGCGATAGCGCGAGGAACGGCGCGGCGCGCCCACCGTTGAAGCGGCATGCCGCGTTCGCGGAGCGCCGCCGTCCTGCTGGCGCTCGGGCTCGCCGCGAGCAGTGTCGCCGCGTGCGACGCGCTTCGTGCCGCGCGTGGGTGCGGCGACGTGCCGCTCGATCCCGGCGTGACGGCGCCCGTGTTGTCGCCGTCGGCCGCGCCGATCAACGCGGAGGCGCGCGAGCGGCGCGCTCGCGAGGTGATGGCGACGCGTGCCGGACTCTCGCTCGACGACGTTCGGGTCGACGGTGCGGTCGCCGAGCCGCACCCGGAGGCCGGCATCACGGTGTACGGCTTCAAGGTCTACCGATCCGACGGGACGTATCTGGGGCCGGTATTCCTCGACGCGTCGGGCACGGCGCTGTCGGAGAACGCGATCCAGCTCGCGGACGTGATCGCCGGCGTACGCGCGCGCGGAAAGGTCGGTGACGATCTCTCCGACGCCGTCGCGCGCGCGTTCCCCTCCGACGTCGTGCCGGTCATGTTCCAGCTCGTCACGCCGGCGTGGGACGGGCCGCCGCGCCCGTGGCCGACAGGTCTCGGCGGCGACGAGTGGAACGCGTTCGTCGAGCGCCACGCCGACGCGTTCTACCGTCCCGTCGTCGCGCCCTTCGTCGAGCATCTCCGATCGATCGGCGCGCGCGATATCGACCCCGACCCCGCGACGGGCGCGCAGGTGAAGGAGGCTTGGGTTTTCGCGCGCGTGCCGTCAGAGGAGGTCTGCGCCGTCGCGCGCCGGCGCGAAGTGCTGCGCGCGCTGTACAACCCGCCGGCTAGCCTGAACTGACGTATGGGCCGGTCCGCGGACTCGCGGCGGGCTCCGAGGCGCGCCGCGTCTCGGCGGTGCCGGGGGCCGCGCCGAACTAGCTAGGGCCGGTACACCGCGCCGCCGACGACGGCCCGCCGCGCGCCGGTACAGCGCGGGAGCGTGTTCGGCTCACCGCGCATCGCGAACGCGCCGAGGATCGCGAACGCGAGCGCCTCGCGCGCCTCGGCCGGGACGCCGAGCTCGTCCGAGTTGCGGAGCGGCACCCCGTCGAGCGCTTCGGCGAGCATGCGCAACAGCGTCGGATTCCGCGCGCCGCCGCCCGCGACGACGACCTCGTCGAGCGCCGTCGCCACGAAGCGCCGGAGCGAATCGGCGATCGAGCGCGCGGCGAGCGCCGTCGCCGTCGCGACGAGGTCTTCGACCTCGAGCCCGCGTCCGGACTCGACGATGTCGTCGGCGAAGCTCGCGCCGAACGTCTCGCGGCCGGTCGACTTCGGCGGCGTGCGCGCGAAGTACTCGTGCGCGAGCGCGCGTTCGAGAAGCGAGACGTCGACCGAGCCGCGCGCCGCGAGCTGCCCGTCCGCGTCGTACGCACGACGGCGCTCGGTGACGCGCGCGGTGACGGCGTCGATGACCATGTTCCCCGGCCCGGTGTCGAACGCGAGCACGTCGTCGCGCGACGCGTTCGCCGGCAGGACCGTGACGTTCGCGATCCCGCCGATGTTCAGGATCGCGCGCGAGCGCTTGCCTTCGGTGAAGACGACCCAGTCGCCGAACGGCACGAGCGGGGCGCCCTCGCCGCCCGCGGCGATGTCCGCGCTGCGGAAGTCGGTCACGACCGGCACGCGGAGCGCTTCGGCGATGCGCGCCGCGTCGATCAGCTGGAGCGTCGCACGCGGTCGCTCGTCGGGGAGGTGCGCGACGGTCTGTCCGTGCGTCGCCACCGCGTCGACGTCCTCGAGCGCGAGCTGGGCGAGGTTCGCGCACGCGAGTGCGGCGTCGGCGTGCTCCTCGCCGATGCGCACGCGGAGGCGCGCGACGTCGGCCGCCGTGAGGCTCTCGCCCTCGCCCGCCGCGAGGATCGCCGCGCGCAGCGGCGCGGGGTACTCGCGATGGGCGTGCGCGATGAGACGCACGCTCGGGCGGGGACGCTCGTCGCCGACCTCGACCGCGGCGGCGTCGACGCCGTCCGCCGACGTTCCGGACATGAGACCGATGACCTTCACGGTCATCAGTCTCCACGCTCAGGGCCGGGCGGGCTTCCGCGCGCGGATGTACGCGCTGGCGATCCGCTCCTCGAAGCCGGGAACGCCGATCTCGCGCGTGACTTCGACGTCGATGTCTTCGAACCCCGCCGCGGTGAGCGCGGCCGTGTAGGCGTCGACCGTGATGGTTCCGGCGATGCAGCCGGCCCACAGGTCGAGCTGGTGCTTCAGGGACGGCGGCATCTCGCCCAGGGCGACCATGTCGGCCACGGCGAGGCGGCCGCCCGGCCGCAGCACCCGGAACGCATCGCGCAGCACCGCCGCCTTGTCCGCGGCGAGGTTGATGACGCAGTTCGAGATGACGACGTCGACCGCGTCCGCCGCGAGCGGGATCTCCTCGATCGTGCCCTTGAGGAACGTCGCGTTGTCGACGCCAGCTTTGCGCTGTTGCTCGCGCGCCGCGGCCAGCATCTCGTCGGTCATGTCGACGCCGTACGCCTGTCCGTCGGGGGCCACCCGTCGCGCCGAGAGGAGCACGTCGAGACCCATGCCGCTGCCGAGGTCGAGGACGCGCTCGCCGGGTCGCAGGTCGGCGAGGAGCGCGGGGTTGCCGCAGCCGAGGCTGCTCGCCGGGTCGAACCCGACGCTCTCGAGCTCGGCGGTGGTATACCCGCACGACGCGACGTCGCTGATGTCGTCGCAGCAGGCGCTGTCGCAGCAGCCCGAGCCGCCGGCGATGCGCAGCGCGCGCTCGGCGTACTTCTCCCGAACCGCTTCACGTAGCTCGTTCATGTTCGCCTCGTCCGCCTAACCGCACGCACAGCAGTCGCAGTCGTCGCCGCAGCAATCCTGTTCGCGCGTCTCGTGTTCGTACATCGCATGCCTCCCAGAATGCATCGATACATGTCGATGCGTAGAGTCTCCTACCAATCGACGTTTGTCAATTGGTGTGTTAGCGTTACCCGGCATGGCGAAGACGGTGCTGCCCGAACGCGAGCGCGGGGTGTGCTGCACCCTCCCGCTCGAGCTGCCGGCGTCGCGCGCGGACGAGGTCGCCGGCGTGCTGAAGGCGCTCGCGGATCCGACCCGCATCCAGATGGTGCTCGCCCTGCGGGAGGCGAACGAGCCGGCCTGCATCTGCGACTTCACCGCGACCTTCAAGCTGTCGCAGCCGACGGTGTCGCACCACATGAAGAAGCTGCGCGACGCCGGGCTCGTGGAGGTCAGCCGGAAGGGGATCTGGGCGTACTACCGCCTGCGCCCGCACCTGCCGGAGCGCGTCCGCCGGATCGTGGACGCGCTCGCGTAGCCGGCAGCGCCTTCGTCTTGAACGGGTACGGGCAGAGGTCGCGCACCACGCAGACCGGGCACTGTGGCGTCGGCGTGCACGTGCGGCGGCCGTGGAGGACGAAGCACCAGGTCGCCTTGATCCAGTCCCCCCGCGGGTAGCGCGCGGCGATCGCCGCCTCGATCTTCACCGGATCGTTCGGCTTGACGAACCCGAGGCGCTGCGCGACGCGCGCGACGTGGCGGTCGACCGCGATCGACGGGACGCCGTACGCGCCGCCGGCGACGATCGACGCGGTCTTCCGTCCGACGCCGTGCAGCTCGGTGAGCCGATCGACCTCGCGTGGCACTTCGCCACCGAACTTCTCCAGCACGCCCTGCGACATGAGGCGGACGGCCTTCGCCTTCTGACGGAAGAACCCGAGCGAATGCACGTCCTTCTCGAGCTCTGCGGGCGGTGCCTGCACGTAGTCGCGCGGCCCGCGGTACTTCTTGAACAGTCCCTCGGTGACGCGGTTGACGCTCTCGTCCGTCGCCTGCGCCGCGAGGATGGTCGCGACGAGGAGCTCGAACGCGTTCGAGAAGCGAAGCGTCGGTCCCCAGTCCGGATACGCCTTCGCGAGACGCCGCAGGATCGTGGCGGCGCGGCCCTTCTCGGCCGGCGTCGGCGGCTTCGCGGGCGCCGCCTTCTTCCTCGCACTCACGCTGCGATCGCCTCGTGCACGGCGATGCGGAAGCGGTACGGGTCGCGATCGCGACCGAAGTAGACGCTGTTCGTCAGTAGCACGACCAGGAGATCCTGTTCCGGGTCGTACCACACCGACGTGCCGGTGAAGCCGGTGTGACCGATCGACGACAGCGAGAACCGCTCCGAGCAGTTCGGGCCGACGACCGGACGGAGGACCAGGCCGAGGCCGCGACGGATGTTCGGTCCGACGGCGTGCTCGCGCCGGGCTTCCGCCGCGAGCGCCTCGCCGATGACCGCGCCGCGCGTGAACGCCGCCATGAGCTTCGCGACGCCTGCGGCGGTGCCGAAGAGCCCGGCATGTCCCGCCACGCCGCCCATCGCGTACGCGTTCTCGTCGTGCACCTCGCCACGCATACGACGTCCGCGCCATGCGGCGTCGAATTCCGTCGCCGCGCACGCGCGGGGGTTCGGCGGACGGTAGCGCGCCTCCGATTCGCGGATGCCGAGCGGGCGCAGCACGCGCGCCGCGAGAAGCTCCGCGAAAGGCGTTTCGGCGAGGCGCGCGAGCGCGGCGGTGAACATGATGTAGCCGAGATCGCTGTAGGCGTAGCCGCGCCCGGGCGGATACGCGATCTCCTCCTTCGCCGCGAGCGCCGCGATCGCGTCGATGCCGCTCGCGACACGGTAGTAGTCGCGGTGCCACGCGAGTCCCGCGGTGTGCGTGAGCACCTGACGTAGCGTCGAGCGCGGGTCGACGAACTCCGGGACGAGTCGCTCGAAGCGGTCGTCGAGCGCGAGGTCGCCGTCGCGGACGAGCGTCAGCACGAGCGCGGTCGTGGCGAGCTTCGTGAGCGAGGCGAGGTCGAAGATCGCGCCGGGCGTGCACGGTTCGCCGGTGTCGGGATCGAGCGTGCCGGTCGCGTACGACTCCATCCTGCCGCCGCGCTCGACGTGCACGACGCAGGCGGTGCAGACCGAGCCGATCGCGGCGTCGATGATCGGGCGCGCGCGTTCGAGGAGCACGTCGCGAACGATATCGACTGGCTAGGCTCTGTGGTCTGTCCGAGCGCCTCATCGCCGAGATCGAAGAGCAGCCGGCGGTCGCGCGCCGCGTGCTCGCCTCGCGCGAGCCGGAGGCGGCGCGCGCCGCCGTCGCGTCGCGCTCGCTCGTGTACCTCGCGGCGCGCGGCTCGTCGGACAACGCGGCGACCTACGGCAAGTACCTGTTCGAGACGCGCGGGCACGTGGCGGCGCTCGCGGCGCCGAGCCTGTTCACGCTGTACCGCGCCGCGCCGGACCTTTCCGCGGCGGCCGCGATCGGGATCTCGCAGTCGGGCGAGTCGCCCGACGTCGCCGCGGTCGTGCGCGCCGCGCGCGCGGCCGGCGCGCCGACGGTCGCGATCACGAACGTCCGCCGCTCGCGGCTCGCTCGCGCTGCCGAGCACGTCGTGACGCTCGAGGCGGGGAGCGAGCGCAGCGTCGCCGCGACGAAGACGTTCACCGCGACCTGCGTCGCGCTAGCACGGATCGCCGGCGCGTCGGCTGAGGACGCGCCGCGCGCGCTCGACGGCGCCCTTACGACGCGACGCGAGGCCGAGCGGCTCGCGCGCGCCCTCCGCGACCCGGTCGCCGTGCTCGGCCGGGGCTACACGTACCCGATCGCGCTCGAGGTCGCGCTGAAGGTGAAGGAGCTCGCCGGCATCTGGGCCGAGCCGCACTCGGCCGCCGACTTCGCGCACGGACCGATCGCGCTCGCGCGGCGCGGCGCGTGCGTGCTCCTGCTCGGCGTGCGAGGACCGACGATCCGCTCGCTGCGCGCGCTCGCGCGCGAGCTGCGCGACCGTGGCGCGCGCGTTCTCTCACTCACCGACGACGCGGCGCTCGCCGAAGCCTCCCACGCGGCGGTGCTCGTCGCGACGGCGAGCGAGCACGTGGCGGCACTGTCGCTGGTGGTCCCGGGTCAATTCCTCGCGCGCGCGCTCACGATCGCCCGCGGCCGCGATCCGGATCGACCGGCCGGTCTCACGAAGGTGACGCGGACGCGCTGAGGAA
>DASQXO010000132.1:0-2670 GCA_035639655.1 Candidatus Dormiibacterota bacterium | reverse complement strand
GGTTGCGGATCGCGCCGACCATGGCCGACCACGCGGCCGGAACGTCCATGGCGTCGAGGCCGCTGACGGTGCGGGCGAGGAGCGTGTCGATGAGGCGCGCCGTCGCGAGATCGGCGTACGTGTAGCCGAGGCCGGTGCGGTCTCCGGCGCTCGCGTGCACGGCCACGAGCGTCGTCGCGCTCCACGCCAGCGTTCCGTCGCTCTCGGGCAGATCGGTCGGTATGCGGAACGCGCTCACGGCGATGCGCTCGATCCTGGCCTCGACGCGCGCGGCCGTGACGCTCGTGGTCGTCTTAGATCAGCTCCCGGATGCGGTCCTCGAGGACCGTCTGCACGATCTTCTCGCGCTCCGGCTCGCCGCGCGCGAGCGACTCCGTGAACTTCACCGCCTGATCGCGCGTGATCTTCGGCGGCATCGGCGGCTCGTACGGGTCGACGACGCCCTCGATGAGGACGGGGCCTTTCGTCGCGAGCGCCTCGTCGAGGACGCGGCCGCACTCGCGCGGGTCCTCGATGGTGAACCCGACGCCGCCGCACGCGCGCGCGAACGCCGCGAAGTCGATCGGCTGAAGCTCCACGACGTACTCGGGATTGCCGAGGAAGACCATCTGCTCCCACTTGATCTGGCCGAGGGTGTTGTTCTTCACCACGACGACCTTGATCGGCAGCTCGTACTTCACCGCGGTGGCGAACTCGGCCATCAGCATCGAGAAGGCGCCGTCGCCGACGAAGGCGACGCACTGTCGATCGGGATAGGCCACCTGCGCCGCGATCGTGTACGGGAGGCCGTTCGCCATCGTCGCGAGCGTCCCGGAGAGCGAGTGCAGCTGGCCGCGCTTCACCGGGATGTGCCGCGCCCACCAGGTCGCGATGGTGCCGCTGTCGCACGAGACGATGGCGTCGTCGGCGAGGCGCGCGCCGAGCTCGCGCGCGAGCACCTGCGGCTTCATCGGCAGGTCCATCCGCGAGGCGCGCTCGTGCATGAGCTCGTTCCAATCGCGCATGCCCCGTTGCGCCTTCTCCAGGAAGCCGCGATCGCGCTTGCGCTGGAGCTGCGGCAGGAGCGCGCGCAGCGCGCGACGGCTGTCGCCGACGAGCCCGACCTCGACCGGGTAGCGCAGGCCGATGCGTGCGGGATCGATGTCGATCTGCACCGCGCGCGCCTGTCCCGGTTTCGGCAGGAACTCGATGTAAGGGAAGGACGAGCCGACGATGAGGAGCGTGTCGCACTCCGCCATCGCTTCCTGCGACGGCCGCGTGCCGAGCAGCCCGATCTGCCCGGTCGTGAAGGGGCTGTCGTCGGGGACGGCGGCGCGGCCGAGCAGCGCCTTCGCGATGGGCGCGGCAAGCGCATCGGCGGCCGCGAGGAGCTCGTCGGTCGCCGAGAGCGCTCCTGCACCCGCGAGGATCGCGACACGCGAGCCGGCATTGAGGACCTCGATCGCACGCCGCAGATCCTCGTCGCGCGGCACGCCACCGTAGTCAGCGATCGCCTCCGATGTGTGCTTCGGCACGTTTCGCTTCGAGCGCTCGTCGTCCTTCAGCTCCTGCTCCTGCACGTCGACCGGCAGCGTGACGTGGGCGACGCCGCGGTAGCCCAGCGCGGTGCGTATGGCGAGGTCGACGACGTTCTGGACGTGCGCGGCGCCCATGACGCGCTCGCTGTACACGGCGACGTCCTGGAAGACGCGGTCGAGCGGAACGTCCTGCTGGGTATGCGTCCCGACGAGGTCGTGGTACGGGAGGCCGGTGATGGCGAGCACCGGCGCCCGGTCGAACTTCGCGTCGTACAGGCCGTTGAGGAGATGGATGCCCCCGGGCCCGGTCGTCGCGACGCACACGCCCAGCTTTCCGGTGTATTTCGCGTAGCCGCAGGCCATGAACGCGGCGGCCTCTTCGTGCCGGACCTGGATGAAGCGGACCGCGTCCTTTTTCTTGCGGAACGCCTCGATGATGCCGTTCACGCCGTCGCCCGGGAGGCCGAACACCGTGTCGACGCCCCACTCCTGGAGGATTTCGACGAGTCGATCCGACGATGTCCGCGCCATCGTTAGATCGAGCGGTGCATGAGGCATGCCGGTGGCAACGCCTCACGTCTTCGCGTTGCTTGCGGCTGGATTGGGAGCGTTGGCGTGACCCGGTAGGGCATCCCGTACGCGCTGCCCGTGACCGGCGTCGTACTCCTCGCGGTCGCCGGGTATGCGAGCTAGGTGGTGTCCCCGCGGTTCGGTCTCCCCGCCGCGACCGGACTCGGCTGCTCGTGGTCGCCGCGGGCGCGGCGATCGCCTCGTTCTTCTCGCCCTGCTCGTTTCCGCTGCTCGCGACGCTCCTCGCCCGCGAGGCCGGCAGCGAGCGCGAGACCGTCGTTCGTCTTTGCCGGCGTCGTCCTCGTCCTCCTCGTCTTCGCGTTCGCGCTCGTCGTCGCGCGTGCGCAGGACGCGACGTCCAGGCGTTACGCGCGGAGGCGCCGCAGGTGAAGCGCTACGGCGGTTACGTCCTCATCGCCGTGGGCGCATGGAGATCGCGCTCGCCGCATTCACTGACTTCTTCGCGCGCGTCTTCCCGGTGTGATGGTCGGGATGAGCCGATGTGCGCCGCATCACATCACGCGCTGTGCGCTGTCGCACAAGGCATGCTTGCTGCATGAGCCGATGGCGAGGAGGTGTCGTT
>DASQXO010000131.1:0-3459 GCA_035639655.1 Candidatus Dormiibacterota bacterium | reverse complement strand
AGCGGTCGATGCGCTGGAGCATGAGGTCCTTCTCGACCGCGAGCGTGGTGCCGAGCGCCTCGTGGTACGACTGAGTGAAGCGGAAGTTGCGCACGGGGTGCGCGATCTCGCCGTTCTCGATCGCGAACGCGCCGTCACGCGTCATCCCGGTGACGATCGTCCGCAGCGGGTGGACCCAGCGCGTGTACCAGAACCGACAGACGAGGACGCCGCGCCGCACCCCCGCGATCAGCTCCTCGCGCGAGCCGCGACCGGGCTCCATGCGCAGGTGCATCGGGTACGGATACGCCTCGCTCGAGAAGTACGCGTGCCCGGTGTTCCGCGCCTTGTTACGCGCGGCCGTCTGCGAGTCGTAGACGACGCCGCGCGCGACGCCGTGGTCGATGAGCGTCGCGCGGTCCGCGCGCGCGCCCTCGAAGTCGAACGCGCGCGGCATGCACGCCGGGTCGAGCGGATCGTCGACGATCGTCACCTGGTCGCCGGTGACGCGCTCGCCGATCCTCCCGCCGACGAACGAAGACCCCTCTTCGAGCGCGAGGCCGGTCAGCGCCTCGCCGAGGAACTCGACGACGTCGGCCACCGCGTACGGCTCGAGCACGACCTCGTACTCGCCCGCGGGCAGATCGCGCGGGTCCTGCGCGCGGACGGCCTTGTCGATCGCCTCGCGCGAGACGTCCGCCGCGTCGATCGCGCCGATGCGCGCGTCGAGCCTCCCGCCGTACCCCGAGCCGGCCTCGCCCATGGCCACGGCCTGCGCCTCGGCGATCGTGGCCGGGTGATACGCCCACACGCCGTGCGAGTTCGCGACCGCGACCTCCGTCACCGTCGTCGACACGTAACCGGCGGCGCGCAGCTTGCGCTCATAGGCCGGATCGCAGATCGCCGCGGCCATTCGCGCTCGCCGCTCCGGCGTCGCGCCGGCCGTGTCGTCGTCGAAGTCGTCCACGCGCGGATACGACAGCGGGCCGGGCAGCCCACCCCACTCCGGGTTCTCCGGTGACACGACCGCCTTTGCGCTCGCGTCGCGCGCGGCCTTCGCGACGCCCTCGTCATCGAGTCGATTCGTCCAGATCGTCCCGACGCGTTTGTCGCGCACGACGCGGATGCGCAGGTCGGCGCTGGCGATGCGCATGTTCTGATGGATCTCGCTGTTCGCGAAGCGCGTGAGGCCGAGGTCGCGCGCGAGCACGAGCGCCTCGACCTCGTCGCCGGTCGCGGCGCGGAGCGCCGTGCGCGAGATGTCGCGCAGCGCGGCCTCCCCGAGCAGCACGGGCTTCTGCGTGATCGCCACTACCGCACGACCCCGACGCGCACGTCGCGGAACCGCGCCGTCGCGGCGCCGTGACCGGTGTGCGCGACCTGCCCTGGCTGCCCCTTGCCGCAGTTCGGCGTGCCCCACATCACCCAGTCGCCGTCGTCGCATACCGCGTCGCAGCTGCCCCAGAACTCGGGCGTGATGCCGGTGTAGGTCGCGTTGCGCAGCATCTGACCTTTCTTCCCGCCCTTGATCTCCCAGGCGATCTCGGTGCCGAACTGGAAGTTCAGCCGGCGGTCATCGATCGACCACGAGCGATTGGTGTCCATGTAGATCCCGTCGTCGGTGTCGGCGATGAGATCGTCGAGCTTCCACGTGCCCGGCATGAGCGAGACGTTCGTCATGCGGATGAGCGGCAGCCTCGACCAGCCGTCGGCTCGCACCGAGCCGTTGGATGCGAGTCCCATGCGCGCCGCGGTCTCGCGGCTCATGAGGTAGCCGACGAAGACGCCCTCGCGGATGGCCCAGCCCTTTGACGCCGGGACGCCTTCGTCGTCGTAGCCGAACGTGCCGAGCCCGCCGGGCGACAGGGAGTCGATCTGGATGTTCACCTGGTCGCTGCCGTAGCGGAACGACCCGAGCCGGTCCGGCGTGAGGAACGACATCCCCGCGTACGCCGCCTCCGACCCAAGCGCGCGATCGAGCTCGATCGGGTGCCCGCACGACTCGTGGACCTGCAGCGCGACCTGATTCCCGGAGAGGATCACGGTCGTGCGGATGTCCTGCGGGCACGGCTTCGCCGTGAGCAGTGCCTTCGCCTCCTCGGCGACGCGCGCCGCGTTCCCGACGAGGTCCTGCTTCACCACGAATTCCCACCCGCCGGTGTTCTGGTGGCGCGCGCCCGAATTCGGGTACGAGCGGCGCTGCATCTCCGAGTCGCCGACCGCCTCGGCCTCGATCCCGCATCCGGTCTCGAACAGCGTCTGCTCGATCAACGCGCCCTCGGTCGAGGCGAACACCTTGTCCTCGCGCCAGATCTCGGCGGTCGCACGCGTCGTGCGCAGGTCGGCCGCCTTCCGCATCGCCGCGTCGGCGCGCAGCAGCAGATCGAGCCGCGCGTCGAGCGGCACCTCGAACGGATCGATCTCGATCGGCGTCCGGTAGGTCGCGCGCGCCGCCGTGGACGGCGCGAGTCGCACGTCGGCGCGCTTCACCAGCGCGCTCGCCCTCGCGATCTCGACCGCCGCGGCGCCGATGCGATCGGCCTCGGCGAGCGTGAGCTGTGGCGATGCGGCGAAGCCCCACGCGCCGTCGGCGACGGCGCGCACCGAGAAGCCCATCTCCTCGGAGCCGGTCACCGAGTCCACGTGCCCGTTGCGGACGGCCATCTGCTCCGCACTTCGGCGCACGTAGCGCACGTCGGCGTACGTCGCCCCCCGCACGCGCGCGGTGTCCAGCGCGCGCGCGGCGAGGTCGCGCGAGAACGTCACGCGCCCGACCTCACACCGCGATAGTTCGGCGCTTCCTTCGCCATCACGACGGTGTGCGGATGCGATTCGCGCAGCCCCGCGCCGGAGATGCGCACGAATCGCGCCGTCTCCCGAAGCGTCTCGATGTCCTTGGCCCCGACGTACCCCATGCCGGCGCGAAGGCCGCCGATGAGCTGGTGGACGAGGTCCGCGAGCGGACCCTTGTACGGCACTCGGCCCTCGATGCCCTCGGGAACGAGCTTGGAGAACTCGCCGACGCTGCCCTGACCGTAGCGGTCGCGCGAGGTCTGCCGCACGCGCATCGCGCCGAGGGAGCCCATGCCGCGGTACTCCTTCCACCGCTCGCCGTTCACGACGATGACGTCGCCGGGCGTTTCATCGGTGCCGGCGAACATGCCCCCGATCATCACGCTGTGCGCGCCGGCGCCGATGGCCTTCGCGATGTCGCCCGACTGCGTGATGCCGCCGTCGGCACAGATCGGGATGCCCTCCTTCGCGGCGGCGTTCGCGCAATCGAAGATCGCGGTGATCTGCGGCATGCCGGCGCCGGCGACGACGCGCGTCGTGCAGATCGCGCCCGGTCCCATGCCGACCTTGACGCAGTCCGCGCCCGCGGCGATGAGCTCGACCGTCGCCTCCGCGGTCGCCACGTTGCCCGCGATCACCTGGACGCGGTGACGCGCCTTCACCTTCTCGACCATGCGCACGACCGCG
>DASQXO010000130.1:0-8052 GCA_035639655.1 Candidatus Dormiibacterota bacterium | reverse complement strand
GTCGTCACCAACGCCGGCCCCGATGCGGGGCAGAGCGTGTCGCACCTCCATTTCCATGTTCTTGCGGGAAGGAAGCTCAGCTGGCCGCCCGGCTAGCCGGTAAAAGTGCTACGTACCAGCGTTGCTCAGCCGAGGAGTCGCCACCTATCATTCGCGCAGCCGCCTCCAGACGTGGAGCGGCTTTCTTTCACGCGAGTAGAGCGGGGGTGAATTCGGTCTCACATGGCAGAGGTCATCGTCGGCGACGGAGAGAGCTTCGAGAGCGCGCTCCGTCGATTCAATAAGAAGATCCAGCAGGCCGGCATCCTTGCCGAGGCGCGTCGCCGTGAGCGGTACGAGAAGCCGTCCGCACGTCGCAAGCGCAAGGAGGCCAAGCGCCGCAAGCGCTAGGCAGGAGCCAGGACAAGTCGCCACTCTGAAGGAGCGGCTCGAACAAGACCTCCGCGCGGCCACGAAGGCGCAGGACGCCACGCGCCGCGACACCCTTCGACTCATCCTCGCCGGCGTTCACAACGTCGAAGTCGAGAAGCAATCGGCGGCGCTCGGCGACGCCGACGTCGTTGCGGTGCTGCGACGACAGGCGAAGATGCGACATGAGGCGATCGAGTCGATGGCCTCGCGGCCGGACATCGTCGCGCGCGAGCGATCGGAGCTCGCGGTCATCGAGGCGTACCTGCCGACGCAGCTCTCGCGCGATGCGATCGCCGAACGCGCGCGCGCCGCCATCGCGGCCGTCGGGGCGACGTCGTCGCGGGAGCAGGGGAAGGTGATGCAGAAGCTCATGCCGGAGCTCAAGGGTCAAGCGGATGGCAAGCTCGTCGCGGAAGTCGTCGGCGAGCTACTCGCGAAAGGTGGTGCCTGATTGGCGCTAGAGGCTGATCGTTCGATCGTGATCCTGATCCCGGATCCGGAAGAGATGATGTTCGTGACCGGCGATCAGGAGCGGAATCTCGAGCGCATCGAGCGCGCCTTCGACGTGAAGGTGGTGGCGCGAGGCGCGGAGTTGCGGATCAGCGGCGATCCGGGACAGGTCGCGCGCGTCTCCGATCTCGTCGCGGCGATCCGCGCGATCGCCGAGAAGGCCGAGAACCTGCGCGCGCCCGCGCTCGAGCGGCTCATCGACGACGCGCAGCAGTCCGAGCCGGCGACGCCGGACCAGCTGCGCCAGACGATCGCGACGACGGTCCGCGGCCGCCGGCTGCTCCCGCAGTCGCCGACCCAGGGCGCCTACGTGGATGCCATGCGGAAGCACGACCTCGTCTTCTCGATCGGCCCGGCGGGCACCGGCAAGAGCCTGCTCGCCGTGGCGATGGCGGTGAACGCGCTGCGCGAGCGCAAGGTCGCGCGGATCATCCTCACCCGCCCGGCGGTGGAGGCGGGCGAGCGCCTGGGCTTCCTCCCCGGCGAGCTCGAGCAGAAGATGGATCCCTATCTGCGCCCGCTCTACGACGCGCTGTACGAGCTGATGCCGCCGGAGCGCTTCGCGCGCTCGCAGGAGCGCGCGGAGATCGAGATCGCGCCGCTCGCATACATGCGCGGCAGGACGCTTAATGAGGCTTTCATCATCCTCGACGAGGCGCAGAACACCACGCCTCAGCAGATGAAGATGTTCCTGACGCGCATCGGCTACGGCTCGAAGGCGGTCGTCACGGGCGACATCACGCAGATCGACCTGCCCTCCGGGGCGCCGTCGGGCTTGATCCTCGCGCGTCAGATCCTCAAGGGCGTGCCCGGCATCGCCTTCGTCGAGTTCTCGCACCGCGACGTCGTCCGCCACGAGCTCGTCACGCGCATCGTCAAGGCGTACGACGAGTACGAGAAGCAGCAGGGGGAGAAGTGATCCGCGGGTTCCGGCTCCTGCGCTTCCGCGCGCGTCAGCGCAACGGCATCCGCGCCGTGCGCGGGGCGGCCGAGAGCGTGTTCGAGCGCCGTCCGGCGCTCCGGCTGCCGGCGATCACGCTCCTCATCGCGCTCCTCTCCGCGGCGCTCCTCCTCGTGACGCCGTCCGTCGCCGGGTACGGCGTCGGCGAGGTGTCGACGCAGACCGTGCGCGCGCCGCGCTCGGTCACGTTCGTGAGCGACGTGCTCACGCAGAAGGCCCGCGACAGCGCGGCCGACGCGATCGGCAAGGTCTACCGCAAGGACGGCAGCGTCGCGGCGCAACAGGTCACCCTGCTCACGCAGAGCCTCACGCGCATCGACCGCGCACGCCTGGATCCGCAAGCGACGCGCGAGACGAGGATCGCCGTCGCCCAGACCGAGGTCGGCGCCGTGGCGGCGGACGCGGTCGACATGAGCGCGGACGAGTGGGCCACGCTCAACAAGGAGCTGCCCGACCTCCTGCGCACGATCCTGACGCAGGAGATCAAGACCGAAGACGTCGAGCAGGTGAAGTCAGACGCGCAGAAGTCGTTTCCCTCGACGTGGACCACACGCATCCGCCGCGTCGCGACGGAATACCTCAAGCGCTACGTCGCGGCGAACACGAGCTTCGACCCGCAGGCCACCGAGCAGGCGCAGCAGAACGCGCGCAACAACACGCCGCCCGTGGTGGTGCAGGTGCTCGCGAACGAGGTGATCGTGCGCGAGGGTCAGGTCGTCACCGCCGACGTGGCCGAGAAGCTCCGCGCGGAGGGGCTGTCCAGCCCGGGCATCGACTGGAAGAGCGCGATCGGGCTCGCGCTGTGGTCGGCGCTCATCGCGACGATGTTCACGCTCTACCTCGCGCGCTACCAGCCCAACGTGTGGCGCGACGCGCGCCGCCTGTCCGTCGCGGCCGTCGCGCTGCTCATCGGCATCGCCGTGACCCGGGCGCTCGTTCCCGGCCACACCGTGCTCGTGTACTTCATCCCCTACGCCGCGATCGGCATGGGCCTCTCCGTCCTCGTGGGCGCGCGGACCGCGGCCGTGACGCAGGTCGCGGTCGCGCTGCACGTCGGCATGATGAGCGGTCAGGCCGAGCTCTTCGCGTATTCGCTCGTTCCCGGCATCGTCGGCATGGCCGCGCTCGGACGTGGCACGAACGCCCGCGACTTCGCCAAGGCGTCGGCCTTCGTCGCGATCGCCGACCTCGGCGTGCTCGCGAGCTTCCTCCTCGTGTCGAAGAGCATCGACATCCTCGGCCTCCTGCAGCTCTTCTCGGCGGGCGTGGTCAATGGGGTGCTGTCCGGGCTCCTCGCGTTCGCGGGGATCGTCGCCCTCGGACACATCGCGCGCATCACGACCGTGTTCGAGCTGCGCGAGCTCGCCGATCCGAACCATCCGCTCCTGCGCCAGCTCCTGCTGCGCACACCGGGCACGTACCACCACGCGCTCCTCGTGGCGAACCTCGCCGAGCGCGCCGCCGAGATGATCGGCGCGGACTCGCTCGTCGCGCGCGTCGGCGCGTACTACCACGACATCGGCAAGATGCGGAACCCCTCGGCGTTCATCGAGAACCAGGCCGGCGAGAAGAACCCGCACGACGAGCTCGATCCGCTCGTGTCGGCGCAGATCGTGGCCGCGCACGTGCGGGACGGACTCGCGCTCGCCGACCGCTACGGACTTCCCGAGCGCATCCGCGAGATGATCCCGAGCCACCACGGCACCGCGGTGGTGAAGTACTTCTTCCAGCAGGCGCAGGCGCGCGGCGAGGTCCGCGATGTCGACGCGTACCGCTATCCCGGCCCGAAGCCGCACAGCCGCGAGGCCGGGATCGTCGCGCTCGCCGACGGCGTCGAGGCGTCGGTGCGCTCGCTCCCCGCGAAGACGCCCGACGAGATCCGTCGCATGGTCGACAAGATCGTCGAGGAGCGTCTCGCCGAGGGGCAGCTGGACGAGTGCGACCTCACGCTCGCGGACGTGCAGAAGATCAAGGCCGCGTTCGTCGAGCTCCTCGTCGGGGTCTACCACGAGCGGATCCCGTACCCCGAGGACCGCATCACGCCGCTTCCCGCGCGCACCGGCACCCGGCGCTAGCGCCCTGCGACTCCGCGTCGTCGGCAGGGCTCCCGCGGACATGCGGCTCGCGCGCCGCGCCGTCCGCGTCGCGCTCGCGCACGCTCGCCTGCCGCGCGAGGCGGAGGCGTCGATCGCGATCGTCACCGACGCGGAGATGCGCGCGCTGAACGCGCGCCACCGTGGCCGGGACCGCGTGACGGACGTGCTGTCGTTCGGGGTGACACTGCCCGCGGGCGTCCGGGGGCCGGAGGCGGCGTCGCACCTCGAGCGCGACGTCGACGGTTCTGTCGAGCTCGGCGACATCGTGATCGCCGCCGAACAAGCGCGCCGGCAGGCGAGACGCCGGCGGTGGAGCGTCGGCGAGGAGATCGCGTTCCTCGCCGCGCACGGGGCGCTGCACTTGGTCGGTTACGAGGACGACAGCCAGGCGGGCTATCGAGAGATGCGGCGCCTCGGGCTCGCGGCGGTGTTCGCGGCCGAACAGATTCTTAAGAAAGCGGAACACCACAGACACCGCCGACGCTGAAACAATCACCGGCGCGTTCTTGGATAGAGGTAGCTGATGCGGCGTCTCGTCGCGCTAACCTGCACCGTTGCCGTGCTCGTGCCGGCGACCGTGGCTCCGGCCGCGCTCGCAGCGCCGGCGGACGCTCCGAGTCTCTCCAACCTGCTCGACGCGCGCGTGGGCGCGTTCGAGGGAAGCGCCGGCATCGTCGTCCAGGATGGGACGAGCGGAAAGACGGTGTACGAGCACGACGCCGACGCGTCGGTCATCACCGCGTCGCTCTACAAGCTCGGCGTGCTCGTCGAGGTCGAGCGCCGCGTCGACGCCGGCACCATGCGCTACTCCAATTCGATCACGATCGAGCCCGAGGACGTCACCGAGGACGGTTCGTACGAGCTCGTGGGGACCGCGCTCTCGCTCGACGACGCGCTCGAGCAGATGATCACGATCTCGGACAACGGCGCCGCGCATGCGCTCGAGCGCATCGTCGGCGCGCGGCAGATCAACGACACGCTCGCGGCACTGCACATCCAGCCGTTCCGCCTCGCGGAGGACGCGGACGAGGACAACATCGCGTCGCCGCGCGCGATCGCGACGCTGTTCACGCTCCTCGCGCAGCGCCGCCTCATCTCGCAAGCCGCGAGCGATCGCATGCTGAAGCGCCTCGAGCGCCAGAAGATCAACGACCGGCTTCCGGCGGCGCTCCCCGCCGGCACCGTCGTCGCGCACAAGACCGGCAACATCGGCTTCGCGACGCATGACGCCGGGATCATCTACGGCAAGGCCGGCGAGCCGATGGTCGTCGTCGCGATGACGTGGGACTCGGGCGAGGAGGCCGCCGTCGACTTCATCCAGAGCGTCGGCTCGCTCGTGTACGCGAACGCGCTCGCGTTCCCGACGAACGTGACCTTCTCGCTGCCGCAGCAGCCGGTCAGCGCGGTCGTCGGCCGTCCGATCGTGCAGACGGTCCGCCTCACGAACCTCGGTCCCGCCGACTGGCGCCTCAAGGATCCCGATCCGTTCACGCTCGTGTGGGACATGTCGGATGCGAGCGGGAAACCCGTCGCGCGCTCGCGATCGCCGCTGCCGCTGTGGGACGTGCCGGTCGGCAAGACGATCGACTATCCGGTCGTGCTCGACGTTCCGTCGACCGTGGGCGAGTACAAGGTGACCTTCGGCCTGGCGAATCGTGCGAACGGTCCGCTCGCAGCGCTCGGTGCGCCGACGGCGATGCTCACGCTCCACGCGACGGCGCCGCTCATCGTCAAGCTGGGCGTGATGCTCTCGCCGGTCCTGCACCGCAACGAGGCCTCCGCCGCGCTCGTGACTCTCTCGCCGCTCGACGACCTCGCGGCGCCCGCGCCGGTCGCGATGTCGTGGCGGCTCGTCGATCGCTCGAACAACCCGGTCGCGGACGGCGTAGTGCCCCTCGGGGTCATCACGCCCGAGGGCCCGGGGTCGTACCTCGTGCCGTTCCTTGCGCCGCCGATCCGCGGTCCGTTCACGCTCGAGCTCTTCGCGGTCACGGACGGCCGGGTCGCGAGCGCTGTCGTGCGCAAGTCGATCGAGATCGATGCCGCGCGCACGTACCCGGGCGACCCGGCTGCGGGACTCTCGCCGCGCCTCGTGTTCCCGACGCTGCCCTAACGCCAGCGGACGAGGATGTTCTCGCGCTGGAACAGCACCCGCGCGAGCGCGATGAGCGCGACGTCGATGACGAACAACGCGACCGAGGTCGCGACGATCGGCGCGTCGTCGAGCACGACGCGGCCGGTGACCTGGGCGATGCCGATCGCCACGACGGGGACGACGATGAGTCCGCCGATCTGCTGCGCGACGCGGATGTCGTTGACGCGCGTCGAGATGAGCACCCCCAGGTTCACCGAGAGCAGCGTGAGCAGCGGGACCATCAGCGTCATCGCCGCGACCCAGCGTGACGACAGCACGGCCGTCTGCGCCGGCGTGCTGCCCACCTTCGCGACCGCGAGCAGGTAGGCGCCGTACGCGAGCCAGGTCACGAGCACCGCCGGGACCATCGCGGCAACGCTCTTCGCCACGAGGAGGTCGCTGACGCCGGCCGGCGTCGCGAGGAGCGGCTCGAGCGTCCGGTTCGCCTTTTCGCCGATGACCGAATAGATCGCGATCGTGAGCGGCACGATCGTCGGGATCATCAGGAACAGGATGAGGAAGTACTGCGCGATGATCCCCTGGACCGCCTCCTTCGGGTCGAGGCCGCGCACCGCCGGCGCGGCCGCGTACAGCGCCTGGATGTCCCGCTCGCTCGGCGGGTTCGCCGCTGCTGCGGCGACCGCGCCGATGCCGGCGGCGAGGATGACGACGGGCGGCAGGAAGGTCATCCCGATGAGCAGCTTGTTCGTGAGCGCCTCGCGCCACTCGCGGAACACGACGGCGCGGACGATCTCGACGCGCCGTGGTTCGTAGGCGACGGACGTCATCGTCTTTCCATGATCTCGAGGTAGACGTCCTCGAGGCTCGGCCTGCCTTCGGTGACGAACGCGACGTCGGCGCCGATCTCGACGAGCGCGCGGATCACGCGCGGGTTCGTGCGCAGCGGATCGTCGAGGTCGACACGCAGCGTGCTGTCGTAGAGCGTCGCGTCGCGGACGCCCTCGACCGCGCGCACGCGCTGGAGGTGCTCCGGGCGCACCTCGCGGAGGCGGATCTCGGTCCACGCGCCATACACCTCACGGCGCAGGTTCGCGGGCGTGTCGACGCGGACGACGCGGTGCCGGAACAGCGCGATGCGGTCGCAGAGTCGATCGGCCTCGTCGAGGTTGTGCGTACAGAGGAACACCGTGCGCCCGTCGTCGCGGAGCGCGGTGATGAGGTCCCGCACGGTCTTCGCCGCGTCGGGATCGAGGCCGGTGGTCGGCTCATCGAGGAAGATGATCTTCGGGTCGTGCAGCGCGGCGCGCGCGATCGCGACCTTCTGCTTCATGCCGCGCGAGTACGTCGCGACCTCGTCCTCGCGGCGGTCCCACAGCCCCATGAGTCGAAGGAAGTGCTCGACGCGCGACACGCGGACACGGTCGGGCAGGCCGTACATCCGCGCGTAGAAGTCGAGGTTGTCGCGCGCCGAGAGGCGCTCGTAGAGACCGGGATGCTCGGTGAGCACGCCGACGGTCGCGCGGATGCGCGCGTCGTCGCGGCCGAGGCGATACCCGGCGATCTCGGCCGATCCGCTCGTCGGCGCGATGAGCGCCGAGAGCAGGCGGATCGTCGTCGTCTTGCCCGCGCCGTTCGGGCCGAGGAAGCCGAAGACCTCGCCTTGCCGCACCTCGAGGTCGAGCGCGTCGACGGCGACGAGGCGGTCGAAGCGTTTCGTGAGCCGCTCGGCGCGCAGCATCATGCCGGCGGCTCCGCGCGCTCACGGCGCATCGGCCATGACGCGACGAGCACGAGCGCGAGCACGGCGAGCGGCACGAACGCGCTGAAGCTCTCGTTCTGGCGGCGATCCGCGATCTCGTACAGGAGCGTCGGGACGAGCAGCAGGAAGCCGAAGACCTCGCCTTGCCGCACCTCGAGGTCGAGCGCGTCGACGGCGACGAGGCGGTCGAAGCGTTTCGTGAGCCGCTCGGCGCGCAGCA
>DASQXO010000129.1:0-3644 GCA_035639655.1 Candidatus Dormiibacterota bacterium | reverse complement strand
GGTCCCTCCGGCGCGTACTGGGCGAACGGCGTGCTCGTGCGCAGCTCCCTCGCTCACGCGGTGCCGAGCGCCGAGTAGATCCGCCCGAGGAAGCGGCTCGGCACCGCGTGCAGCAGCCGCGTGTCTCGAAAGCCGGCGCGCGACGACAGGTCGAGCCAGGACGCGAGCGAGAGCGGATAGGGCACCCATGCGTTGCCGCGGTCGGCGTCGTACTCGACGAGGATGAACCGACCGCTCGGAACGAGGAGCCCACGCAACCGCTCGAGGAGCGGCAGCTTGTCGCGCACGAAGTGCAGCGAGTTCGCCATGACGATCCCGTCGAGCGCCGGCAGGGCCTGCGGTCTCGTGAAGTCGGCGACCCGGTACTCGACGCGCGCGCGCGGAAAACGCCGGCGCATCTCGCGCTCCTGCGCGACGAGCGCGCGTCGATCCCTGTCGATGGAATAGATCGATCCGTCCGCGCCGAGCAGGTCCGCGAGCGCGAGCGTGAACGCGCCCTCGCCCGATCCGAGGTCGGCCCACGTCCCCGGCGCGACGCCGCCGCGCAGCAACGCGACGTGGTCGGCGTGATCCATCGCGACTTAGGATCGCTCGCGATGGCGGCGCCGCGCCGCGGGCCGATGCTGTCCTTCTTCTGGCGGCTGCATCGCGCCCTCTATCGCGTGTCCGGCGGACGCCTCGGCGGGCGGCTCGGCGGCTTTCGCACGCTGCTGCTCACGACGACCGGACGGAAGTCGGGACGCGCCGTCCACGTCGTGCTGAGCTACATCGACGACGGCGGCGATCCGGTCGTCGTCGCATCGAACGCCGGCGACGAGCGCGACCCGCTCTGGTACGCGAATCTCAAGGCGCACCCGCTCGCGGAGGTCCGCATCGGACGCGAGACGCGCCGGGTGCGCGCGCGCACGACGATCGGCGACGAGCGCGAGCGCCTCTGGCGCGAATTCGTCGCGCGCGACGCGGCGTACGCCGAGTATCAGCGGCGGACGGCGCGCCCGATCCCCGTCGTGGTGCTCGAGCGCGCCGGCGAAGCGGCCTGACGCAGGCGCGCGAGCTCGGCCACGATCGCATCCATTTGATACGCGGCCGTCCGGCCGCTCGGATTCGGCAGCAGCCACACGCGGCTCTCGCCGATGCGTTCGGGCTGCTCGCCGAGCCGCGCCTTCGGGCGCCCAAAGCCGACGCGGTACGCGCCGATCCCGAGGAACGCGACGAACCGCGGCGCGAAGCGCCGCACCTTGCGCGCGAGCGTCCGCGCGCCGGCGCGCAGGTCGTCGTCGGTGAGCTCGTCGGCCGCCGCGGTCGCGCGATTCACGACGTTCGTCACGCCGAGGCCGAGATCGATCAACTCGTGCTCCTCGAACGGCGAGAGCTGCCGCGGCGTGAAGCCGGCGCGATGGAGCGCGCTCCAGAAGCGATTGCCCGGGCGTCCGAAGTGATGGCCGATCGCCGCGGTGTACAGGCCCGGATTGATGCCGACGAAGAGAACGTCGAGCCCGTCTGCGATGACGTCCCGGACGCCCTTCCCGCGCGCGGCCTCGAGCTGCGCGCGTGTCGGACGCCATGGGACCGCTACCGCCCCTTCGTCTCGCCCTTCTCGCGCCGCGTCTTGTTCACTGTGGCCCCGGCGATCCGCTTCGCGGTCGCCTCGGAGCGGCCGCGCTCCTTCTCGCTCTCCTTGACGTGCTCGTACTGGCGCTCGCGCTTCGCGCTCCACGATCTCGGCATGTTCGCACCTCCGTCCGGCGATGCCTGTGCACGAGGCGTACCGAGTTAACGGACAGTGATCGTCGAGGCGCCGCCGGTGACGGTGATCGCATAGCGATCGCGGGCGCCGGCGTAACCGCTCGTCTCCCAGTGCTGCCGTCCCGCGATCGTTCCGCCGCCCGCGCCGCCGGGCGCGTTGAGCGAGGTCAGCCCGCCGGTCAGGTCGACGCTCGCGTCCGCGCCGCCGAGGTCGATGGTCACCGTCGACGCCCCGCCGGTGACGCGCACGGGCACCTCGCCCGACGGCTTCGGCAGGTCGAACTCGATCGTGGCCGCGCCGTTCGTAGCGCGAAGTTCCTTCAGCTGCAGGGTGCGCAGGTCGAGCCGGAACGAACCGGCGCCGCCGGTCAGCTCGATCGTCACCGGGACGGAGTCGGAGACCTGGACGTGGACGTTGCCGTCGCTCCCGAAGCGCGCCGCGTTGCAGCGCGTGAGGCGGACGTCGGAACCGCTCGTCCGGAGGTACAGGTCCGGGTCGTCGGAGGTCGCGTTCACGAGGTCGGTCGCGCCGCCCGTGACCATGTACGTGCCGGCGCCCGCCGTGAGGTGCAGCGTGTACGACGTCGTCGATCCCTTCGGCGCGGAGACGGTCGACTCGGCCACGCCGGACGGGCAGCTCGCGCTGAAGTTCACGAAGGGAAACGGCGTCCCGCCGAGCGGACGCGTCGCGAGGAGCACGAGCCCGACCGCCAGGACGGCGACGTCGAGCGCGAGCGCGGCGAGCGGGGCGCGGTGCGCGAGGAGGAGATCGACGCCGACGACGACGAGCAGCAGCGGCCAGAGGGCCAGCAGTCCCGTCCACGAGAAGTTGAGGATGCCGGCGTTCGCGAGCAGCGCCGCGACGCCGATGCCGATGAGGACGAGCGCGAAGCCGAAGCCGCCGCGCCGGCGCACCGGGCCGATCCGGTCGGTCTCGCTCACGAGCGCGTCCGCTGCAGGATCACGAACGCGCCGATCGCGATGAGCGCGATCGGCCAGATGTAACGGAAGTCGACGAAGCGGAAGGCGCCCGCGTTGGAGAGCAGGAACACGATGCCGATCGCGATGAGGAACCACCCCGCCGCATCGCGCCGTCGGCGCGCCGCCTCAGGCGATGGGGGAGTGCGCGCCGGCGTCGACGCGGGCGGCAGCGGCGTGGTCGCGTCCGCGGCGGCGCCCGTGCCGCTCGGCGGCGGCGCCGACGTGTCGAACGGGCCGGCACGTCCCGGCAGGGGCATGACGATGATGAGCGCGATGTAGACGAGGAAGAAGAAGCCGGCCGTCAGGATCGTCGCGACGACGAAGAACGCGCGCACCAGCGTCGAGTCGATCTGGAAGTACTCGGCGATGCCGCCGCAGACGCCGGTCCACTGGCGGTCAGTCAAACTACGCTGAAGCCGCTCAGGCATTGGTCTCCTCCACGTGCGCCGGGATGAGCAGCGCCACGAAGATGTAGACGAAGAGGAACATCCCGCCGGTCATGATCGTCGCGACGACGAAGAGCGCACGGACGAAGCCCGGCGCGATGACGTAGTACTCGGCGATGCCGCCGCACAAGCCGGCGAGGACGCGATCGCGCGAGCTGCGCTCAAGACGCTCGGACATGCGCTTCCCCCTCGGCCTGATGCCGTTCGTGATACGCGGCGACGATGACGCAGGTGAGGATCGCGATCGGCACCGCCGGCTGCGTCGCGACGGCGAGGGCGATCTCGACGCGCTCCGTGATCGCGGTGATGAGCGTGATCGCGACGCCGAGCGCGTCGCCGCTCAGGATCGCGGCGACGAGGAACGCCGCGACGCGGAGCGCGATCGCCACGCCGGCGAGCGAGAGGATCGCGATCGAGACCCAGCCGAGCGCGACGATCGCCGGCGCGAGCGGCGCCTCGCGCTCCGCCGCG
>DASQXO010000128.1:0-15488 GCA_035639655.1 Candidatus Dormiibacterota bacterium | reverse complement strand
TGGCCGGCGCTCGCGCACGTGCCGTGGGCGCCGGGCGTAGGCGACGGCGCGCTCGCGAACGTCGGCTCGGGGTGCGCCACCGCCGATCGCGCCGCGATCTCCCTCGGGACCTCGGGCGCGGTCCGGGCGTGCTACGCCGCCGATCGCGCCCGTGCGCCGAACGGGCTCTTCGAGTACCGGCTCGACGAGCGCTACGTCGTCGTCGGCGGAGCGGTGAACAACGGCGGCAACGCGATCGGATGGATCCGGCGCATGTGGGGAGACCCGCACGCGCTTCCGAGCGAGCACGATCTCACCGCGCTGCCCCTCTTCGCCGGCGAGCGCACGCCATGGTGGGATGACGGCGCGGCGGCGACGCTGGCGGGGCTGCGCCTCACGACCACGCCCGGGCAGATCGCGGTCGCGCTCGTCGAAGCGATCGCGCTGCGGCTCGCCGCGGCGGGACGATCGCTCCTCAGCGTGCGGCCCGGCATCGAGCGGCTCGTCGCGTCGGGCGGGGCATTCGCGGCGCGCCCCGAGCTCGCGCGCGTCGTCGCGGACGCGGTCGACCGTCCCGTCGCGCTCGCCGAAGACCCCGAAGCTTCGGCGCGCGGCGCGGCGATCCTCGCGCTGCGGCAGATCGGCGCGCTCGGTTCGGTCGAATTCCCCGCGCGGACGTCGCGCATGTTCCGTCCGAACCGCGAACGAGGAGAGCGCTACCGCGAGCGCCTCCGGAAGCAGGATCGGCTGTACGCCGCGCTCCGCGAGGCGGAGTTGTAGGAGTTAGCCCGCGCCGGGCGTCTTGATCGCGCCCCAGTGCGCGCCCGCGTCGACGGTGCGCTGTAGCGCTCCACGCACCGTCGCGTAGCCGACGCTCGCGTCGCCGAAAGCGAGCTCTGGCGCGATCGGCGCGGCCTGCTGGTAGTCGGTCGCGTACGCGTGCCAGGTCGCACCGCCATCGGTCGTCTCCTGGCCCTGCTCGCCGGGCACGAGCTGGAGCCACCGCGATGCGGTGACGAGCGCGAGCGGACCTTGCTTCGGCGACTTCGCCGCGTAGCCCCACGACGCGCCGCCGTCTTTCGACGCGTAGATGTAGTCGACGGCGATCACGCCCGGCCCGGGACCCTCGACCGCGACGAGCAGCGTCGAGCCGAAGGCGCGCACGCGCCCGGGCTGCAGGTTTGGACCGCCGGGCGAGGTCGTCACGCCGGGCGGATCGGCGAGCGGAGCCGAAGCGGTCCAGCTCCGGCCGCCGTCGCCGGTGCGGTAGATCACCGGCGCCTTCTGCGGCTCGGCGGCGACGAGGAATCCGTGGGTCTGGTCGGTGAACGAGAGAGCACTCTTGCACTGCGCGTCCGCGATCCCGGTCGACGGCAAGCGCTCCCAGCTCGCGCCGGCGTCCGTGGTGTGCCACAGCGTGATCGCCTGGGTCTGGCACTGCCCCGCCGGCGATGTGACGGCGGAGAGCCAGCCCTCGCGGTCGCTGACGAAGGAGATGCCGGGGATCTCGAGCGCGGCCGGCAGGGGCCGCTGCTCCCACGTGTCGCCGCGGTCCGTGGAGCGGAAGAGGAGCATGCCGCCCAGCAGAAACCACACGACGCCGCCCGGGGCCGCGCTGACCGTCGCGAAGGTCGGCAGCGGGACCGTCGTCTTCAGGACCGTCACCGCCGGGGTGGGCGTCGGACTCGGTGTGGCCGTCGCGGACGGACTCGCGCTCGGACTCGTCGCCGCCGGCGACGTTGAGGTCGACGAGGGCGCGGGGGCGCACGAGGCGATGAGGAGCGCGATGAGGACCGCCGCGAGCGATCGCGTCAAGAGCTGGCGCATCGAGGAGAGCATTGCATCAGCCTTCGGACGCCGCGAGGCCGCTCGCCGTTCCCGGCGGTATCACTTTCGGTGCTCGGCTCGCGACGAGAGTCGATCGCGCGTGCTCATTTCGGCGCCGATGCGCGAGGACGCGGGGCCCACCGCCTCGGTCGCCACCTCATCGCGACCGCATCTGGCGCGGCGATGCCGCGCGCTTCCCCCGCTGTGGGGAGCGCTGCGCGGACGATCGGCGTCATCGTTTCGCCGTGCCGCGCCCGCGCCTCTTGATCCGCGCGCCCTACCTGTTCGTCGCCGTCGCCTTCCTGCTCGCGGCAGGCGCCGCGGTGCCGCTCGCGCAATCGACGGCGCCATCGCCGACGATCGTCGCCCTCGCGCTCTCGGGCCTCGCGGTCGCGATCGCGATGACGCTCTTCGTCGTGCGCGCGCTCGCGCGCCACGCGCGGGATCTCACCAACGAGATCAATGGCGTGACGGGAGCGTTGCACGGCGAGCGCCAGACGCACAACGACACGAAGGCGGACGCGGAACTCCGGCTCAAGGTCGCGCAGGAGCAGCGCCGGCTCGTCGAGGACCGGCTCGGATCGGTGCTCCGCGGCCTGCCCGGCGCGGTGCTGTGGTACGACAAGGGCGGCGTCGTCGTCGCCGCCGAGGGCTCCGCGCTCGGGGCGCTCTTCGCCGGCGAGGTGGTCGTCGGCCGCAAGGTGCAGGACCTCAAGGCGCGCCACGCGAACGCGGAGTGGAATTTCCGTCGCGCGGCGTCCGGCGAGGAGTTCACCGCGATCGAGCAGTTCCCCGACCTGCGTGTCGAGACGCGCTACCTCCCGTTGCGCGAGGGAAAGCACGTGTCGGGCGTGCTCGCGATCTCGCTGGATCTCCGCGAGCGCGATCGGCTCGAGCTGGCGCTGCGCGAGAGCGACGAGCGCGCGCGACGCATGTTCGAGGAGATGCCCGTCGCGGCGGCGTTCGTCGGAACCGACGACCGCATCCTCCTCGCGAACCACGCGCTCGCGAACGCGCTCGGCATCGACGCGAAGCAGCTCACTTCGCTCTCGTTCACGGCGATCACGCATCCGGAAGACGCGAGCGCCGACAAGCCCGTCCGCGAGCGGCTGCTGCGCGGCGAGCTGCCCGTGCACCGCGGTGCGAGGCGCCTCGTGCGCAAGGACGGCGACGTCCTCTCGTTCGACGCGACGCAAACCGTGCTGCGCGATCCACAGGGCCGGCCGCTGTACGTACTGGTGATGCTGAAGGACGCGACCGGTCGCGCGCACGACGAGCAGGTGGCGGCCCACTACGCGCGCCACGATCCGACGACCGACCTCCCGAACCGCGTCGCGTTCGAGGAGCGCCTCGACCAGACCCTCGCGAAGATGAACGCCGAGAAGCAGCGCCTCGGCCTTGTCGCGTTCGACGTCGTGAACCTCGGCGACGTCGCGGCGCGCCTCGGCCGCGGCGCGAGCGACGCGATCCTGCGCGAGATCGCGCGCCGTGTCGGCGCCGCGCTCTCCGATGCCGACGTCCTCGCGCGGACAGGGCGCGGGCAGTTCGCGCTGGCGGTGCCTCGACGCGGCGCGGCCGGCACTGCGGAGGTCGTCGAGAAGCTTCTCAGCGCCGTCGCCGACGGATTCGCGGTGGAAGGGGAGCGGGTGCACGCGGACCTGCGCCTCGGATTCGCGATGTATCCGGAGGACGCGGGTGACGGCGAGCAGCTCCTCCGACGCGCGGAAGCCGCCCTGCACCACGCGAAGAAGAACGATCGCCGCTACATCCGCTACGGCGACAACGTCCTCGTGTGATGCACGGCGCCGTCGCCGCTCGCCGCAGGTCCTCGCCCCTCGGACGCCTCACGCTCGTGGCGCTCGTCGCCGCGGGCGCCTGGTGGACGTGGGCGCAGGTGACCGCCGCGCCCGCGCCGCTCCCGCCGGCCGCGCCGGCCTCGCCGCCCACGACGCAGATCGCGATCGCCGAGCGGGCGCTGCAGCAGGCGCAGCAGTCTGGGAAGTCGGTCGCGGTGACGCTGACCTTCAGCGACGCCGACCTCACCGCGGCCGCGCGTGAGGACCTTCCGAGTTCCTACAGCGGCTTCACGCTGTCGGATCCGGCCGTGCGCATCGACACCGGCACGCTGACGCTCACGGCGCAGGCGCGGATGGGGCCGCTTGGCGGACCGCTCATCGTGACCGGGAGGCCCACGGTATCGAGCGGCCAGCCGGCGGTGACGCTCGAGACCGCCACGCTCGCCGGCGTGCCGCTGCCGGACCAGATCCGCGCCTCGATCGACGCCAGCATCGAGCAGTCGATCGCGTCGCTCGTCCCGGCGAAGCTGCGCCTGACCTCGATCGTGGCGCGGCCCGGCGTCCTGACGCTCCAGGCGACCGCCCAGCCCTGACGCCACGTCCGGGCGCCTCTTGACAGCGCAAGCAAGCGGCGGTGTATCTTGCCGGTCCCTGTTGATTTCTTAGGGGAGCGCCGCCGACCACCGGCATCGCCGGCCTGGTCGGCGGCTTCGCTTTGGCGCATACTCGTCCGACACCGAAGACGCGGACACGACCGCTGACGACGCGCTCACAAGAGAGCCGGGCGTGGTGAGAACCGGCGAGCGAGCAGAGCGGCCACCACCGCCGAGGTGCGATCGCACGGAAGCCGCCCGTTACCGAACGGCCGCAGAGCCCGCTACAGCAGCGGGGAACTTGGGTGGAACCACGAGTCGACCTCTCGTCCCAGGACGAGGAGGTCGATTTTTGTTTCGGGAGATGAACGGATGCCGAAGGTCGAACGAGGCAAGAGCGATGAGGAGCTGATGCCGCTCCGGCACTCGGCCGCGCACGTGATGGCCGGCGCTGTGCTCGACGTATTCCCGCAGGCCAAGCTCGGGATCGGGCCGGCGATCAAGGACGGGTTCTACTACGACTTCGACCTGCCGCGCGCGCTCACGCCGGAGGATCTCGAGCGGATCGAGTCGCGGATGCGCGAGGTCGTCCGTGCGAACGCGCCCTTCGTCCGCGAGTCGCTGTCACGCGAGGAGGGGCTGCGCTTCTTCCGCGAGCGGCAGCAGCCGTACAAGGTCGAGCTCATCGAGGGCTTCGATACGGAAGAGGGTGCCGAGGGCGGCGAGGTCTCGCTGTACAAGCACGCCGACTTCGTCGACCTCTGCAAGGGCCCGCACGTCGCGCGCACCGGGGAGATCAAGGCCTTCAAGCTCATGAGCATCGCCGGCGCGTACTGGCGCGGCGACGAGCACAAGCCGATGCTGCAGCGGATCTACGGCACGGCGTGGCGCTCGCAGGCCGACCTCGACGCGTACCTCGCGCAGCTCGCCGAGGTCGAGCGTCGCGACCACCGGAAGCTCGGCAAGGAGCTGGAGCTCTTCGACATCGACGACGAGCTCGGCTCGGGCCTCGTGCTGTGGCTGCCGAACCTCTCCGCGGTCCGCGAGGAGCTTGAGAGCTGGTGGCGCCGCGTGCACCACGAGCGCGGCTACACGCTCGTGTACACGCCGCATATCGCGAGCGAGCGCATCTACCAGCGCTCCGGCCACATCGAGAAGTACGGCGAGAGCATGTACGGGCCGCTCGAGCTCGAAGAGCATCAGCGGTTCTGGATCAAGCCGATGAACTGCCCCGGACACATCAAGGTCTTCCAGTCGCGGGTGCGGTCCTACCGCGAGCTGCCCCTCCGCATCGGCGAGCTCGGCACCGTGTACCGGTACGAGCGCAGCGGCACGCTGCACGGGATGCTGCGCGTCCGCGGTTTCACGCAGGACGATTCGCACATCTTCTGCTCGTGGGCCGACGCGCAGGCCGAGATCGGCAAGGTCTTCGATCTCGCCATGGAGTTCATGCGGGTATTCGGGTACTCCGATCCGGTCATCTACCTCTCGACGCGGCCGGAGCGGCGCCTCGGCACGGACGAGATGTGGGACCGCGCCGAGAACGCGCTGCGCGAGGCGCTCGAGGCGCGCTCGGTCGAGTACAAGATCGACGAGGGGGGCGGTGTCTTCTACGCGCCGAAGATCGACATCAAGATGCGCGACGCGATCGGGCGCGAGTGGCAGGGGCCGACGATCCAGATCGACCTCAACCTGCCCGACCGCTTCGACGTGTCGTATGTGAACGAGCGCGGCGAGCGCGAGCGCGCGGTGATGATCCATCGGGTGCTGTACGGAAGCCTCGAGCGGTTCGTCGGCGGGCTCATCGAGCACTACGCGGGGAACTTCCCGCTCTGGCTCTCGTGGCTGCAGGCGGTCGTGATCCCGATCAAGCCGGAGCAGAACGAGCGCGCGCGCGAGGTCGTCGCCGCGCTCCGCTCGCGCGGATTCCGCGCCGAACTCGACGATCGACCGCTCGACATGCGCGAGAAGATCAAGCAGTCGCAGGGGCGAAAGGCGAACTACATGCTCCTCATCGGAAACCGCGAGGCCGCGTCCGGCACCGTTTCGATACGGCCCCGACACGGACCGCAGGAGCAGAACGTGAAGCTCGAGGATCTGCTCTCGCGGATGGAGGAGGAGCGGAAGACCAAGGCGTTGCCGCCGGATTTCCGCGTCGCCACACCGACCGTGGCCGAGGCCGTGGCTGAGCAGCGCGCGTAGTTGGCGACGATCGCTGTAGTGCTTGCCGTGGCCCGAAGCCGTTTGCTAGGCTGAAAGCGGTTTGTTGCGCAGCACCAGCTTCCGGCGGAGCGGCTTCGGGCCATCGGCTCGGAGCGCTTTTGTTTTGTTCGAGCTCTTCTCCGGAGACGCGTACTCCAGACCCTTTCGATTCGACCTAGTCGATCGAAAGCAGACAACTCGAAAGGGTCTGTAACGAAAGAGCTCCGGATCAACGAGCAGATCCGCGTTCCTTCCGTTCGCCTCATCGGCGCGAACGGCGAACAGCTCGGGGTCGTGCCGACACCCCGCGCGCTCCAGCTCGCGCAGGACGCCGGCCTCGACCTCGTCGAGGTGGCTCCCGCGGCGCAGCCGCCCGTGGCCCGCGTGATGGACTACGGGAAGTACCGCTACGAGGAGCAGCAGAAGGAAAAGGAAGCCAAGAAGAAGCAGCGCGCCATCACGTTCAAGGAGATCCGCCTCAGCCCGAAGATCGACGACCACGACTTCGAGACGAAGGCGCGCGCCGGAGAGCGTTTCCTCGCCGAAGGCGACAAGCTGAAGGTGACGGTGCGCTTCCGCGGGCGCGAGCTCGCGCATCCGGACATCGGGCGGGGGCTGCTGCTGAAGATGGGGGAGCGGCTCAAGGACTTCGGCGCGATGGAGCGATCGCCGCTGCTCGACGGCCGGCAGATGTCGATGGTGATGAACCCGGTCCATCGGGCCGCGCCGGCGAAGGCGGAGCCCGCCAAGACCAGCTGATCCCGGCGGCCTGATAAACTCGATGATTCGAGATCGAGTCGGAGGAGGCCCGGTGCCGAAGCTGAAGTCCCACAGCGGCGCGAAGAAGCGGTTCGAAGCGACCGGCCGCGGCAAGCTGCGTCGCAACAAGGCGTGGAAGGGCCATCTCAACGAGCACAAGTCGCACTCGCGAAAGCGATCGCACCAGGGCAAGGCGCTGGTCGCGAGGGGTGACCTCCCGCTCGTCCGCAAGCTCCTGCCGAACCTCTAGCGGAGGGATCAACACATGGCACGCGTGAAGCGCGGCGTCGCCGCACACAGGCGTCACAAGCGACTGCTCCAGTCGGCCGAGGGCCGCATGGGGACGAAGTCCCGTCTGGTCCGCCCGGCCCGCGAGGCCGCACTGCATGCGTTGGCGTACGCGTATCGCGATCGGCGGACGCGCAAGCGCGACTTCCGCACGCTGTGGATCGCGCGCATCAACGCCGCCGCCCGCGCCGAGGGCATCTCGTACAGCGCGCTCATGCACGCCGCGAAGCTCGCCGGCGCGTCGCTCGACCGCAAGATCCTCGCGGACATGGCCGTCCGCGATCCGAAGGTCTTCCGCGAGTACGTGGAGCTGATCCGTTCCGGAAAACTGAAGAGCACGACCTCGAAGTCGTGAGCTGAGACGGAGAGAAGTAGGGAAGCGGGCACGCCCAGAGAGCGCGGACCCGGTACGACGATCGGAACGATCCCCGGCTGAGAGGTCCGGCCGCAGCACTTCCCGAAAGTTCGCTCCCGAGCCGTTCCGGCGAATCGAGTAGCCGGGACCGGGCCCTCCCGATACAGAGGAACGAGCGCCGCGGACGGATCGTCCGCGGAACGCGGGTGGTACCGCGAAGGCCCTCCTTCGTCCCGGCGACCGGTGGTCGGTCGAGGCGAACGAGGGCATTTTCTTTCGGGGAGCGACATGGAAGACATCGCGAGAGCGAAGACCGTCGAGGACATACGCGAGCTGCGCTCGCGGCTGCTCGGGAAGAAGAGCGAGCTCGCGCGATCGCTCGCGGAGGTCGGGAAGCTACCGCCGGAGCAGCGCCGGATCGAGGGGGAGCGGCTCAACCGGCACAAGCACCTGCTCGAGACCGCGCTCGACGAGCGGGAGCGGGCGGTCGCGGCGCGGCAGCTCGACACCACCCTCGAGCGCGAGCGCATCGACGTCACGCTGCCCGGACCCGCGGCCCGGGTCGGGCGCCATCACCCGATCAGCGCGACGATCCGTGAGATCGTTCGCGTCTTCGCCGGCATGGGCTTCGAGACGATCGAGGGTCCCGAGGTCGAGTGGGACTACTACAACTTCGAGGCGCTCAACATTCCGCGCGACCATCCGGCGCGCGAGAAGTACGCCACGCTGTGGGTCTCGAACCCGCTCGGCGACGATCCACAGCGGCCGATGCTCCTCCGCACGCACACCTCGCCGATGCAGGCTCGGGTGATGGAGCGACGCCAGCCGCCGATCCGCGTCATCGTGCCCGGTCGTTGCTTCCGCTACGAGGCCACGGACCCGACGCACGAGTCGATCTTCTTCCAGTTCGAGGGCCTCGCGGTCGACGACCGCCTGACCATGGCCGACCTGAAGGGCGTGCTGTACTCGTTCGCGCGGCAGATCTTCGGCGGCGATCGGAAGATCCGCTTCCGCAACGACTACTTCCCCTTCGTCGAGCCGGGGGCGGACGTCGCCGTGGACTGCTTCCTCTGCGACGGCAGAGGCTGCCGCGTCTGCGGGCACAGCGGCTGGATCGAGCTCGGCGGCGCGGGGATGGTGCATCCGAACGTGCTGCGCGCCGTCGGGTACGACCCGGAACGCTGGCAGGGATTCGCGTTCGGCTGCGGTGTGGAGCGCCTCTCGATGCTGCGGCAAGGCGTGCCGGACCTTCGCGCCTTCCAGCAGAACGATGTGCGCTGGCTCGCGCAGTTCCCGGCGGTGATGTGACGTGCAGGTGAAGATGCCCGTCCGGTGGCTGCGCGACTACGTGGACATCGCCGTCCCGCTGGAAGAGCTCGCGCGCCTGCTGACGATGGCGGGCATCGAGACGGAGATCGCGAACGATAAGGCCGACGCCTGGCGGCACATGTGGGTCGGCCGCATCACGGCGCTCGAACGCGTCCCGCAGTCGAAGCACCTGCAGCTCGCGACGGTCGATTACGGCCACGGCGTGAGGCAGGTCGTCACCGGCGCGTCGAACCTCAAGGAGGGACAAGTCGTTCCGTACGCCGAGGTCGGCGCGTCGTACATCGACGGCAAGACCGGCGAACGCGCGACGCTGAAGCCGACGAAGCTCCTCGGCGTGCGCAGCGAGGGCATGGTCATGTCCGAGAAGGAGCTCGGCCTCGGCGAGGACCACGAGGGGATCCTCATCCTGAACGGACAACACGAGGTGGGCGAGCCGCTCGCCGAAGCGCTCGGCGAAAGCGTCTTCGTCTGCGAACTGCAGCCGAATCGCGCCGATTGCCTTGGCGTGCTCGGGCTCGCGCGTGAGGTCGCCGCGATCCTCGGTGCGGACGTGCGCGAGCCGGCGCTCGCGCACAGCGTGTCCGAGCGCGCCGCGGACTTCACCGTCCGGGTCGAGGCGCCTGATGCCTGTCTGCGGTACGACGCCGCGCTGATCCGCGGCGTGACCGTCGCGCCGTCGCCGGAGTGGCTGCAGCGCCGTCTGCTCTCCGTGGGCCTGCGCCCGGTGAACAACGTGGTCGACGTGACGAACTACGTGATGCTCGAGACGGGACAGCCGATGCACGCGTTCGACCGGCGGCAGCTCGGCGGCGGCACGATCCGCGTGCGGCGCGCGGCCGTGGGCGAGCGGCTGCGCACGCTCGACGACGTCGAGCGAATCCTCGATCCCTCCGTGCTCGTGATCGCGGACGAATCGCGCGCGGTGGGGATCGCCGGCGTCATCGGCGGCGAGAACACCGAGATCGGCGCGGACACGCGCGACGTCGTGCTCGAGGTCGCGAAGTTCGAGAATCGCGGCGTCGGCCGGACGGCGATGCGGCTGAACCTGTGGACCGACGCGGCCAGGCGGTTCTCCTGGGATCTCTCGCCCGAGCTCGTACCGTTCGCGCTGCGCCGCGCGACGCTCCTGCTCCGCGAGGTCGCGGGCGGCGAGACGTACGCGGTCATCGACGTGTACCCGGAACGCCGCGTGGTGCCGAACATCCGCATGCCATTCACCGCGTTCCGGCGACTGCTCGGCGTGGAGCTGCCGCGCGACCTCGTCACCGATGCGCTGCGTCGCATCGGCTGCCGCTACGCCGTCGACGGCGACCTGCTCGTGGTGACGCCTCCGCCGTGGCGCACGGACATCAACATTCCCGAGGACGTCGTCGAGGAGGCCGCGCGGATCGTCGGCTACGACCACATCCCACTGCACATCCCGGACGGCGAGCTCATGCTCCACGAGCGCCATCCCGACGTGGAGTTTCGCGAGCGCGCGCGCGACGCCCTCGTCGGGTTCGGCCTGCAGGAGGTCGTGAGCCATGCGCTCATCGATCCAGACTGGCTCCCGCACGTCAGGCCCGATGGAACGGCCGCGCGGCCAGAGCCGCTCCGGGTGACGAACCCCACGTCGCGGGAACAGTCGGTGGTGCGTCCGACACTCGAGCCGAGCCTCCTCGATACCGCGCGGCGCAACCTGCGCTGGGCCAGCGGCGTCGCGCTGTTCGAGATCGCGCCGGTGTACCTGCCGCGTAGAGCCGACCTTCCCGACGAGCGCTGGACCATCGGCATCCTCCTCGCCGGTCGCGTGCACGATGCGCCGCGGACGTGGGTCGGCGGCGAGACGCACACCTACGACTTCTTCGCGCTGAAGGGGATCGTCGAGCGGCTCGCCGACGCGCTGCGGATCGCGCTGCCGGAGCTGGAGCCTGGCGATCCGGCGCTGCACCCCGGACGCTCGGCGCTCGCGCGGCAAGACGAGCAGGTGATGGTCCGGCTCGGGCAGCTGCATCCGGTCGTCGCCGAGCGGTGGGCGCTGCCCGGCGAGACGTTCGTCGCGTTCCTCGACCTCGCCTTCCTCGCCTCGCGCCAGGTGCCGATCGTTGCGGAGCTCCCGTCGCGCTACCCCTCGGCGTACCGCGACGTCGCGATCGTCGTCGACGACGGCATCGGCTGGGCGCGCGTGCGCGAGGACGCGCGCTCCGCGGCGGGCAAGACGCTGGCCGACCTGACGCTCCTCGACGTCTACCGCGGCCCGCAGCTCCCCGAGGGGAAGAAGTCGTTCGCCATGCGGCTCACGTTCCAGTCGCGCGAGGCGACGCTCGCGGACCAAGAGATCGAGCGTCTCGTCCGGCGGGTCGTCTCGCGACTCGAGCGCGCCCTCGGCGCCACGCTGCGTGCGTGAGGCCGGGCGCCCGGCTGCCGCGATCGTTCTTCGCGCGACCGACACTCCTCGTCGCTCGGGATCTGCTCGGGAAGGTTCTGACCTTCGGCGACAAGGCCGCGCGGCTCGTCGAGGTCGAGGCATACATCGGTGACGATCCCGCGTCGCACGCACGCTTCGGCCTGACCGGCCGGAACTACCCGATGTTCGGCCCACCCGGGTTCACGTACGTGTACCGGATCTACGGCAACTGGGACTGCCTGAACCTTTCGACTGAGCCGGCGGGGATCGGCGCCGCGATCCTCGTCCGCGGCGCGGAGCCGCTCACGGGTTTCGACGACGGCGTCCGGCTGACCGGTCCCGGCCTGCTCTGCGCCGCATTCGGCATCACCACGAAGCACACGAACCTCGACCTGACCCGCGGCCCGATCGCGGTGCGCGACACGCCCCCGCTGCCCGCGCGGACGATCGGACGCTCGCACCGGATCGGGGTGAAGGATCGACGCCCGTGGCGCTTCTACGTGCGCGGCTCGGCGGGCGTGTCCGGTCCGGCGTCGCTCCGCGCGTAAGCACGCTTAGCGCGCGCAACGGCCGCAAACGGGAGCTGACCTTGCGACGCGGTTGACACTTCCCCCGGTCGTTCATCCCTCACATCTCGCCCTGGCACAGGGCCGCAACCACCGACCGCGTGATTGTGGCGAGCCCGTGCGTCCGTAAACCTGCCTTCGCATGAGACGCGCACCGTTTGACCGGCTCGCGGCAGCGGCGCTCGCCGTCGCGTGGCTCCTCTCGTCGTGCGCGACGGCGCTCCCATCCGCTCCGATCGGCACGACCGTCGACCGTCACGAGCTCATGCGCGCGTACGTCGATCTCGTGACGATGCGCGACACGAAGCCGACGAGCCGAGCTCTGCTCTCGGCCGCGCTGGACGGCGTGAACGCGATGGTGCGGGACCGCGGCGGCGTGCCGAGCACGATCGCATTTGCCCCGTTCACGAACCTTCCGGACGTCGTCGACGAGGACTTCGATCGCTTCTACGAGATCCTCGCCGGCATCGCGGCGCACAACCCGACCCTGACGTCGGACGAGATCGTCGACGCCGCGATCGACGCGATGACGAACGTCGACAGCGACTGCCACACCTGGTACTCGACGCAGCCGAACGTCTACCTCATGCCCGAAGCGAAGGGCGACGTCGCCGTCGAACGCCGCCTGCTACCGGATCAGATCGGCTACGTGGCGTGGGATGTCTGGCTCGAGCAGGCGCCCGGAAGAGTCAGGGCCGCACTGGATCATCTGCTCCAGTCCGGAGCGAAGGCGTGGATCCTCGATCTGCGCGGCAACCCCGGCGGGCTCGAGGGCGTGGAGGAGCAGATCACGGGTTGGTTCGTGGCCGGCGAGGTCTACAAGCTCGTCGGCAGGAACGGCGTCCGCACCGTCAGGACCGACGGTCGCGATCTGCTCCCCTCGAAGTACCAGCTCCCGATCGCGATCATCGTCGATGAGCACAGCTACTCGGCGAGCGAATTCTTCGCCATCGCGCTTCGCTCGCACTACCGCGCCGTCGTCGTCGGCGACCACACGCGCGGTTGCGTCGGTGCCGGGCGCGTGTTCCAGTCGCGCGGCACGCTCTCGGTGACGACCGATGCGGGCACGGGGCTGCGCGGCGAACCGTACAACAACGTCGGCATCGCGCCGGACATCCCGGCGGGGCTCGACGCGATCGACGTCGCCGCCGACCACCTGCGCGACGTGATCCTGCGCCGGAAGCCGCTCATTCCGACGCGATAGCCTTCGCCTCGGTGACCGACGCCGACACGCTGCGCCGCCTGGAATATCCGCGCGTCCGCGCGCGGCTGGCCGAGCAGACCGGGTTCGAGCCGTCGCGGGAGCTCGCCGAAGCGCTGACGCCGACGACGGATCTGCGCGAGGCCGAGCGCCTCCAGGAGGAGACCGCCGCGGCGCGGCTCGCGCTCCGCAACATGCCGAGCCTGTCGATCGCTGGCGCGCGTGACATCCGGGCGCACGTGCGCCGCGCGGCGCTCGGCGGGCGGCTCGATCCGCGCGAGCTGCTCGAGATCGCGGAGACGATCCGCGCCGCGATCGCGCTCTTCGCCGCGATCGACGACCAGCGCTACGCGGCGCTCGCGAGCCGCGCGCGCTTCATCCGCCCGCCACGCGAGGTGGCGGAGGTCGTCGAGCACGCCATCGGGCCGACGGCCGAGGTGCTCGATCGCGCGAGCGCGTCGCTCGCGACGCTGCGCGCCGACCTCCGCGCGGCGCAGGCGCGGCTGCAGCAGCGGCTCGAACAGATCGTGCGGTCGCCGGAGCTCGCGCCCTTCCTGCAGGAGGCGATCGTCACGCAGCGCAACGGCCGCTACGTCGTGCCCATCCGCGCCCAGGCGCGCTCGCAGGTGCGCGGCGTCGTGCACGACCAGTCGGCGAGCGGGCAGACCCTCTTCGTCGAGCCGCTCGAGATCCTCGATCTCGGTAACCGCGTGCGGGAAGTCGCGCTAGCCGAGCAGCACGAGGTCGAGCGCATCCTGCTGGAGCTCTCGGCTCGCGTCGCGCGCGACGCGGACGAGCTCGACCGCATGCTCGACGCCGTCGCGTACGTCGACCTCGTTCTCGCAAAGGCGCACCTGGCTGACGGCATGGACGCGGCGCGGCCGCGGCTCGTCGCCGACGCCCTCGTCGATCTCATCGACGCGCGGCATCCGCTCCTCGGCGAGCACGTCGTGCCGGTCTCGGTCGCGATCGGCGACGGGTACCGCGCGCTCGTCGTCACCGGCCCGAACACCGGCGGCAAGACGGTCACGTTGAAGACGACCGGGCTCCTCGCGCTCATGGCCGCGGCGGGCCTCCAGCTGCCGGCGAGCGAGCGGAGCCGCGTGCCGGTGTTCCGCCGCGTCTTCGCCGACATCGGTGACGAGCAATCGATCCAGCAGTCGCTCTCGACGTTCTCGTCACATCTGCGGAACGTCGTCGCGACGCTGAACGAGTCCGAGGCGGGGGATCTCGTGCTGCTCGACGAGATCGGCGCCGGCACGGACCCGGACGAGGGAGCGGCGCTCGCGATGGCCGTGCTCTCGACGTTGCTGCGGCGGAACGTCCTCGTTGCGGCGACGACGCACTATCCCGAGCTGAAGGCGTTCGCACTCACGACGCCCGGCGCGCGCAACGCGAGCGTCGAGTTCGACACCGCGACGCTGCGGCCGACGTACCGCCTGCGCATCGGACTCCCCGGCGCGAGCCAGGCGTTCGCGATCGCCGAGCGGCTCGGCCTCGACCGGGCCGTACTCGACGAGGCTCAGGGCCACCTCTCCGAGCTGCACCGCACGCTCGAGCGGACGCTCCACGAGGCGGAGACCGAACGCAGACGCCTCGCGCTCGAGCGCGAGCAGCTCGCGACCGAGACGAGGCGCGCCGCAGACGACAGCCGGCACGCCGCGGCGGAGCGCCGCCGCCTCCTCGACGAGGCGCGCGCGGAGATCGATCGCGCGCGCCGCGAGGCGGAGGAGATCCTGCTGCAGGCCCGACGCGCGCTGCGCGCCGCGGACGAGGCGCGCCAGCATTCGATCCGGCGCAACCTCGTGGAGGACGCGCGCGCCGCGCTCGACGCGGCAGAGCGCGCCGCGGAGCGGCCGGCGCCGGCGCCGCCGGTCGCGCTGCCGATCGTCGTCGCGTTCTCGACACTCCAGCTGAACGACTGCACGGGGATCGTCTGCGCGATCCCGTTCAGCGTCAGCGTCGCGTTGAGGCCGTTCGGCGTGTCCGCGGGCGACGTGCCCGGATCGCCCTTGTCCCCTTTGTCCCCCTTGTCGCCCTTGTCCCCCTTCGGCCCCTGCGGGCCCTGCGGGCCGGTGACGCTCCAGGCGACCGCGCTCTCGCCCTTCTTGCACGTGCCGGGCGTGCCGACGATCCGCACGTCGCCGTTGTCCTTGACGCACGCGTTGATCTGCGCGGTGTCCCCGCTGCGCCCGAAGGCGTAGGCC
>DASQXO010000127.1:0-10433 GCA_035639655.1 Candidatus Dormiibacterota bacterium | reverse complement strand
ACATGGCACGCCTCGATGCGATCCGCTCGCGCTTCTATGACGAGGAGATGCTGTCCGCGCCGTCGAGCGACCGCGACGTCATCGGGTGCCGTCCGGGGCAGTCGCACGACCGGCGCCCCGAGCTGTACGGCGAGCTCACCCGACCGCAGCCGGACGCGTTCGAGTACCACTACGAGCGCCGCGGGCTCGACACCTGGCGCCGGGAGTACGACAAGATCCGACAGATCCGCGGACAGGAGCATCGGCGTGGCGGCGGTTGAGACCGAGAACCGGGTCCAGATCGCCGCCGGACACTGGAAGCCGCGCTTCGTCGCGAACGGCATCGACGTGAACGACTTCGAGCGCGTTCTCGGCGAGGTCCGCGAGTGGGCCGACTGGGCGCCGGCGTGGAAACGCGTCGGCGACATGCATCGCGCGCTCGCGGACGACGCCGCGGCGTCGCGGCGCGTGGTGACCGCGACGGCGGCGCGGCAGCGGGCGGCGTGGTGCTACCACCTCGGGAAGTTCCTCTGGTTCGAGGACCGCCGCGTCCACGACGAGCTGCGCGAGCTCACCGTGTCCACGTACGCGACGGCCCTCCCGGCGCTCGATCCGCCCGGCGAGCGGATCGAGGTCGCGTTCGAATCGGCGACGATCCCCGGGATCCTCCGTCGCCCTCGGGAGCGCGCACGGCCGCCGCTCGTGATCCTCGTGCCGGGACTCGATTCGGTGAAGGAGGAGCTGTTCGCGATCGAGGAGGAATTCCTTCGCCGCGGGCTGGCGACGCTCGCGATCGACGGCCCCGGTCAGGGCGAGAACGCGCCGCGCTTCCCGATCCGCGCGAACTGGGAGAGCGTGGTCAGGCCGCTCCTCGACGGCCTGAGCCTGCGCGACCGCGGCGTCGATCTCACGAAGGTCGGCCTGATGGGCATCTCGATGGGCGGGATCTACGGGCCTCGGGCCGCGGCGCGAGAGAAGCGGTTGAAAGCGATCGTCGCCCTCGCCGGCCCATACGACCTCGCCGAATGCTGGGGCGGGCTGAACCCGCTGACGCGCGGCGGCTACGTCTTCTACACCTGGTCGCCGGACGAACGCGCCGCGTTCGAGAAGTCGAAGACGCTGACGCTTCGCGGCGTGCTCGCCGACGTGGGGCAGCCGCTCCTCGTGATCCACGGCGGGAAGGACCGGCTCTTTCCACCGGAGCAGGCGGAACGCATCGCGCGCGAGGCGCCGAACGCGACGCTGCTCCTCTACCCCGAGGGAAACCACGTCTGCAACAACATCCCGTACAAGTACCGCCCGGCGATGGCGGACTGGATGCGCGAGCAGCTCGCGCCATGACGACACCCGCGGTCTCGATCGATCTGCGCACCTCGCGCGCGATCCGCGACCGCCGCACCGCGCGGACGTTCGATGAGGCGCCGGTCGCCGAGGATGCCCTCGCGCGCATCCTCGATGCCGCGCGGTGGGCGCCGTCGGCGGGGAACGCGCAGCCGGTGCGGCTCGTCGTGCTGCGCCGCGCTGCCGACCGCGCGACGCTCCGCGCGCTCGAGGCGATCGCCCAGGAGTCGAAGCGGATCTCGTCGTACTGGGTCGCGATGTTCCGGCCGAGCGGCGTGCGCGAGTACGTCCAGGACCTCGGTTCGACGCCGGTCGCGATCGGCGTCGTCGCCGATCCGGCGCGCTCCGGCGCGCACGCCGGCGCGCGCGACGGGCACCTCGTCGCCGCCGCGGCTGCGATCCAGAACATGAAGCTCCAGGTCCATGCGGAGGGCCTCGGCGCGGTGTTGTACACGCACTGGATCGAGGAGAAAGCGAAGATGCTCCTCGACGTTCCGCGCACCTGGTCCTTCGTCGGCCTGCTGTGCCTCGGCGTCCCGATCCGCCTCGAGACGAAGGAGCGGCGCGCCGCGACGCACCGCAAGTCGCTGCAGCAGATCGCTTTCGCTGATCGATTCGGCGCGACGAGCGCGTGGCCGGCGCCGGTCGAGCCGCGCGACGAGCTCGACGTTGCCGATGCGATCCGCGCGCGCCGGTCGGTGCGCCGCTTCGGCGACGCCCCGCTCGACGACACGATCGTCGCGCTGCTGCTCGAGTCGGCCCGGTGGGCGCCGTCGGCGGGCAACTTCCAGCCCTGGCGGTTCGTCGTCGTCCGTGACCGCGCCGCGCGCGAGAAGCTGCAGCGCGCCACGGATCTCGCGAGCGAGGCGAACGCCGGACTCGGCATCGCGGGCGAGCCCGCGGTCGACCTCGCGGGCGCGCCGCTCGTCGTCGCGATCACCGCCGATCCGCAGAAGGTCGGCCCGCACGTCCACGGCGAGATGACGCACGTCATCGGCGCGTCGCTCGCGATGCAGAACCTGTGGCTGCAGGCCACGGCGGTCGGGCTCGGCGCGGTCCTCGTGCGGCAGCTTGCCGGTGATCTCGCGCGCGCGGCGCTCGGCGTGCCCGCCGGTGAGGACCTCGTCGGCATCATGGCGATCGGCGAGCCGGCCGAGACGCCGCCGGCGCCCCCGCGCATCGCGATCGACGAGTTCGCGCGCGATCACGGATACGACGGACGCGCCGGCGAGGATCCCGGGATCGCGCCGCTCCCGGCGGTGTGGCGTTCGGAGCGCGGCATCTACGAGGACGGACGGCGCGAATGAAGTTCCGGCTGCGCATCAACGGCACCGAGCGCGAGGTCGACGTCCCGCGGCGGACGACGCTCCTCTCGGTCCTGCGGAACGACCTCGGCCTGACCGGCACGCGCTTCGGCTGCGGCGCGGGGCAGTGCGGCGCATGCTTCGTGATCGCCGATGGGCGCGCGGTCGCGTCGTGCCTCGTGACCGTCGATCAGGCCGCGGACCTCGACATCACCACGGTCGAGGGGCTGGCAGCTTCGGCGCCCACGCGCGGAGCGCCCGAAGACGGCGCGCTGCACGCGGTGCAGGAGGCGTTCGTTGCCGAGGACGCAATGCAGTGCGGGTACTGCACGAGCGGCATGATCATGTCGGCCGCGGCGCTGCTCGCGCGCGACCCGCACCCATCCGAAGCGGCGATCCGCGACGCGCTCGCCGGCAATCTCTGCCGCTGCGGCGTGTACGTGCGCGCGATCCGCGCGGTGAAGCGCGCCGCCGAGGCGGCCGCGTGAGCTGGGCCGAGCGCGAGCCGGAGCGCCTCGAGCAGCGCATCCGCATCGAACCGGACGGCACCGTCGTCGCGCTCTCGGGGAAGATCGAGTTCGGGCAGGGCATCCGCACCGCGTTCGCGCAAGTCGTCGCCGACGAGCTCGACGTGCCGATCGAGCGCGTGCGCGTCGTCCTCGGCGACACGGCGCAGGTGCCGTGGGACATGGGAACGTTCGGCAGCCGCTCGGTGGCGCAGGAGACGCCGGTGCTGCGACGCGCCGCGGCGCGCGCACGCGAGGAGCTCCTTGCGCGCGCGAGCCACAAGCTCGGCGTCGGCGTCGAACGCCTGCGCACCGACGACGGATACGTCCGCGACGGCGACGGCAAGCGCATCGCCTACGCGGACCTCGTCCGCGATCGGCCGCTCGCGGGCGCGATCCCGGAGCGGGTGCGCTTCCGTCCCGCCGCGGAACGCCGCTACGCCGGCAAGCCGATGCCTCGGCTCGAGGCCCGCGAGATCGTGACCGGCACGGCGCGCTACACCGCCGACGTGCGGCTTCCGGGCATGGCGCACGGCGCGATCGTGCGACCACCGGTGCGTGGCGCGTCGGTGCGCGCGATCGACGACGGGGCCGCGCGCGCGATGCCGGGCGTCATCGCGATCGTGCGCGACCGCGATCTCATCGGCGTCGTCGCCGAACGCGAGGAGCAGGCGCGCGCCGCCGCGGATGCCGTCGACGTCGACTGGGCGGTGCGGCCGCCGCGCGAGGACAAGCGCTGGACGATCCCGCTGCGCGAGGACGCCGGGGTCGACGAGGCCCTGCGCGCGGGCGCGCTTCATCTCGACGCGAGCTACACGCTGCCGCCGATCTCGAACGCGCCCATCGGTCCGAGCGCCGCCGTCGCCGACGTCCGCGAGGACGCCGCGACGATCTACGCCGGCACGCAGCGCCCGTTCGGGCTGCGCGAGGAGATCGCCGAGGCCGTCGGGCTCGACGAGGAACAGGTGCGCGTGCTGCCGCAGATGCCGAGTGGCACGTACGGACGGAACTCGAGCGGCGACGCGTCCTTCGAAGCCGCGATCCTCTCGAAACACGCGAAGCGACCGGTGCACCTGCAGTGGACGCGCGCGGAGGAGTTCGCGTTCGCTCCGACGCGCCCGGCCGCGTACCTCGAGGTCGCGGCCGCGCTCGACGCGAGCGGCGCGATCGCGGCGTGGCGCTACGACGAGCACACGAACGTGCACACCGGCGGCGGCTTCGATCCCCGCTGGGGCAGCGAGGCCTCCGGCCGCAACGCCGAGCCGCACTACCGCCTGCCGCTCGCGCGCGTGACGCTGCGCATCGAGCCGACGCCGCTGCGTACGGCGTCGTTCCGCTCGCTCGCGGCGTCGGAGAACATCTTCGCGATCGAGTCGTTCATGGACGAGCTCGCGCACGCGTCGCGGCAGGACCCGCTCGCGTTCCGGCTGCGGCACGTCGATGATCCGAGGCTCCGCGCCGTCTACGAGCGCGTCGCGGAGCGGAGCGGATGGGGCCGCGCGGTGAGCGCGGGATGCGGCCTCGGCATCGCGGGCACGATCTATCACGGCACGTACATCGCCGAGGTCGCCGAGGTCGAGGTCGCGCCGTCCGGCGCGGTACGCCTCGTGCGCGTCTGGGCCGCCGTCGATCCCGGCCTGACGTGGAATCCCGACGGCGTGCGCAACCAGATCGAGGGCGGCATCCAGCAGTCCGCGTCGTGGACGCTGCTCGAGCAGGTGAAGCACCGCGACGCGCGCGTCGTCACGGCGGGCTGGGACACGTACCCGATCGCGACGTTCCGCGATGCGCCGGAGGCGATCGACGTCGACGTCGTCGGGGACGAGTCGGCGCCCTCGACCGGCGTCGGCGAGCCGGGCGCCGTCCCGATCGCGGCCGCGATCGCGAACGCCGTGTTCGCCGCCTGCGGCGCGCGCATCCGCGAGCTGCCGATGACGCCGGAGCGGGTCCGCGCCGCGCGCGACGCGCGATCCTAGATCGCGCTCTCTCGCCCGACGGGTCTCGCCGCGCTAGGTTGACGGCACTTGATGGGCAACGCCCTCGTATCGCGCACGATCGCGGTACTAGTCGGAATCGGCGTCCTCGTGGTGGCCGCGGGCATTGGCGGCGCTCTCGCGGCGTTCCGCGCCGCACACGACGCTGGCGCGACGGGACTGGCGACTCCCGCGGCGGCGACGCCCTCGGCGTCACCTGTCGCGTCCGCGACGATCAGTCCGTCACCGCAGCCGACGCCTGCGCCGCCGACACCTGGTTCGACGTCCGTGCCTCCGCGCGCGACGTACCGGACCTCGCCGCCGCTCACGAGCGGGTCGACGTACGTGACGTCGCAGGGCGGGTACCGCGTGCGCTACCCCGAGCGCTTTGCCGCGGTGTCGCGCGACTTCGGCGCGGTCGCGATCGGCTACCCGCCGCTGCCACCGCCCGGACCCAACGGCGACCCGGATCCCGGCACGTTCCGCATGGACATCGAGCTCTGGTGGAACAGCGCGCGGACGTCGCTGTCCCAGTACGTCGGCGAATGGCTGTTCAAGCGTGAGGTGCTCGCGCGGAATCGCACGACGATCGGCGGCCGGGAGGCCGAGGTCGTCACGGTGAAGTGGGCCCGCGAATCGATCGAGTGGCGCTACTGGTTCGTGCCGGCGACGAATCCCGACGAGATGCTCGTGCTGCGTGCTCGCCCGTACAACGGACCCGACGGGCCGGCCGCCGAGACGATCGCCGCGAGCGTGAGCTTCATCGCGGTCGCGCCGACGGATACGCGAGTTCGCGTCTCGCGCGAAGGCGCGCTCGCGACGGTGCGGGTTCAGCCGGAGATCGTCGCGGTCGACCGGATCGAGGCGAAGTTCACGCGGTGGGACGCGTACTGGTCGTCCTACAGCGCGCCATCGCCTCCGGGCCCGCAGGCGATCACGCGTGAGCCCGATGCCCCGGTGTGGGTCGTCGGCGTGGGCGGCGCGATCACGTATGACAAGAGTTCGTACAGCGCCGGTCTGTTCGCGATCGACGCGCGCACGGGTGCCCGGCTCCACGCGAGCTTCAGCGTGCCGGCGATGTGGCCGCCGCAGTTCGACGCCATCCCGGACGCGAAGCGATGACGCCGCTCGAGCTCGCGCTCCTCATCGGCGCGCTCGCGCTCGCGGGCCTCGCGAAGGGCGTGACCGGCATGGGGCTGCCGCTCTTCGCCACGCCGATCCTCGCCGCGGTGTTCGGCGCGCGGACCGCCGTCGTGGTCATGAGCATCCCGACGTTCGTCACGAACTTCCTGCTCATCCTCGAGGGTCGCGACGCGCTGCCGATCCTGCGCCGCATCTGGCCGGTGGCGGCCGCCGGAGCGCTCGGCGTCGTCGTCGGATTGAACCTGCTCGTGCGGATCGATCAGAACGTCCTCTCGCTCGTCATCGCCGGACTCGTCGTTCTCGTCCTCGCGCGCGGCGATCGCATCCTCGGCGACGATCCCGCCGCGCTCCGCGTGCGCGTCGTCGGCCCGCTCATGGGCGCGATCGGCGGCGTGCTGCTCGGGACGACGTCCATCGCCTCGCCCGCCGTGGCGGGCTACTTCCACGCGCTGCGGCTCGCGCCGCGCGACTTCGTGCTCGCGCTCGCGGTGCTGTTCCAGATCCTCGGCGCCGTGCAGGTCTTCGGGCTCTGGCGCCTCGGCGAGTACGACGGCGAGATCGTGCGCATCGCGATCCTCGCGCTCGTGCCGATGCTCGTCACCTTCGCGCTCGGCGTCCGGCTTCGGCGCCGGCTCGACAGCGCGCTGTTCCGCCGCGTCATCGCCGGTTTCCTCGCCCTCTCCGCGCTCGTGCTCGTGTGGCAGGGACTGCGCGGCCTCGGCGTCCTCTAATCGGTGCGCACGTCTCCGCCGCCGGCGGATACGAAAGCGCCGTCGAGCGCGCCCGCGCGATCGGCGCCGAGGCGTTCCAGGTGTGGATCGATCAGCCGCAGCGCTTCCCGCGCGCGCCGCTCGATGAGCGCGCACTGCGCCGGCTGCGGCGCGCGGTGACGGACGCGGCGCTGCCCGGCTTCGTCCACGTGCCGTACCTCGTGAACCTCGCCTCATCGTCGTCGGATCTTCTCGAGCGCTCGATCGACATGGTCGCGCGCGGGCTGCGCGCGGCGCGTCTCGGCGGCCTGCGCGGCGCGGTGCTGCACGTCGGCTCGCATCACGGTCGCGGCTACCGCGCGACGCGACTGCAGGTGATCCTCGCCCTCGAGGAGGCCACCCGGCGCGCCCGCGTGCGCGATCGGCTCGTGCTCGAGAACAGCGTCGGCGCGGGCGGTCAGATCGGCGCGGACTTCTCCGAGCTGCGCGACCTCATCGAGGCGTTGTCGGCCCGGCGCATCGTCGCGCGCGTCGCGATCGACTTCGCCCACTCGCACGCGAACGGCGCGGACCTCTCGCATCGCGCGGGTGTCGACGACTTCGCCGCGCGGCTGCGCCGCGCGCAGCTCGCGGACCGCGTCGCGCTCGTCCACGCCAACGACTCCGCGTCGCCGGCCGGGTCGCGCCGCGACCGCCACGCGAATCCGGGAGAGGGCGAGATCGGCGCGACCGGTCTGCGCCGGCTCGCGGGCGTGACCGAGCTCGCGCGCGTCCCGTGGATCCTCGAGGTGCCCGGCATCGAGCGCAGCGGTCCGACGCGGCGCGAGGTCGCGCGCCTGCGGCGGATCGTCACTCCGCGACGAGGCCGATGAACGCGCCGTGCGCACGCGCATCGTGCTCGGCGCGCTCCCAGCTGTCGTCGGCGTCGGCGCGGAGGAGCGTCGCCTTCGCGCATGCGAGCAGCGTGAGGCCCTTCACCATCGACCCGTCGATCGCCTCGGCGACCGCGCGCACGAGCGGGCTGGAGCGGTACACCGCGAGGTAGCGCTCGATCGCGGCCGGCGGCTCGCCCCGCAGCGGGTCGGCGTCGGCGAGGCGCACGATCGCGACGTCGTACGGCGTCATGGTCGCGTTCGCGACGCCGCGCGCCGCGACGTACACGACCTCGCCCGCGAGCGCGGTGATGCGCGCATCCGCGGAGAGCGCGCCGGCGTATGAGAGGATGCGTGTGACGCGCGCGAGCTCGGTGCCGAGATCCTCGCGAACGAGCACGCACGGAGAGTAGCCACCGATCCGGAGGTCCGAGTGCGTTCGATCCCTCTCGTCCTTATCGCCGTCCTCGCCGCCTGCGGCGGCCAGCCGGCCGCGCCGGCGTCGACCGAGCCGTCGGCGAGCGCGAGCGCCGCACCGACGACACAGGGGATCCTGCCCGGCGACGTCGTGCGGATCCACGCCGCGGATGGGTCGAGCGTCACCGTCCGCGTGCGCGAACAGCTCGTGCGTCTCCCCGCGCCGTCCGAAGCGGTGCTCGTGACGAAGGGAGTGAAGGGCGATCTGTTCATGCATCCGGACGGCTCGTTCGCGAGCGGCTCGCAGATCGTCGTCGATCTCACCACGCTGCAGAGCGACTCCGGCCTGCGCGACGACTTCGTGAAGCGTATGACGCTGCAGACGAGCCGCTATCCGACGGCGACGTTCACGGCAAAGACCGCGAACGGTCTGCCGGTGCCGTTCCCCTCGAGCGGCGAGTGGAAGGTGAAGCTCGTCGGCGACCTGCAGATCCGTTCGGTCACGAAGGAAGTGACGTGGGACGGGTCGGTGAAGCGCGACGGCGCGGCGCTCCGCGGCACGGCCACGACCGCGTTCAAGTTCGAGGACTTCGGGATGCAGCCGCCGAGCGCCGCGTCGGTGCTCTCGGTCGTCGACGAGATCAAGCTCCAGGTCGACTTCGTCGGGACCGCGGGCTAGGGAGCGATCACCGCCGCGTAGGGCGCGCCGAGCACGACGCGCACCGTCACCGCGTCGCCGGACCAGGCGACGCCGTCCTCGACGAGCTCCCACTGGATCTTGAACACGCCGCTGCGCGCCGGCGGCGCGTTGGTCGCGAGCACGAGCGTGGTCTCACCCGGACCCAGCGCCGGCAGCGCGACGCGGGGACCGTCCCACACGAGCAGCTTTCCATCCGCGTCGTACCAGTGCGAGGCGAGCCGCACGTTCGAGTTCCAGGTGAAGTTCGACGTGTTCGTCACCGTGATGAGGAGCGTGGCCGGATCGCCGGCCTTGACCGCGATGCCCTTCACCGTTTCGAGCGCGGCCGCGAGCCGGTCGACCGAGATCGTGTACGCCGCGGCGGCGACGCGGCCGGCGAGCCGCGTGACGTCGGCGTACGACGCGAAGTCGCGCGTCAGCACGACGACGATGCGCGGCCCCAACGGGCCGAGCACGAGACCGGCATCGTGCGAGACGAGGTCGAGGTCGCCGGTCTTGTGCGCGACCGGCGCGTCCGCCGGGAGACCGCTCGGGAGGCGGTCGTCGATCTGCTGCCGCAGGAGCACGCCGAGCATCTCGGCGCTCGCGTCCGCGCTCACGATGGTGCCGGTCGCAAGGCCGGAGAAGAGCAGTTCCATGTCGCGCGCCGTCGTCGTGTTGTAGTCGACGACCTGCTCGTCGGGCGGCAGCGCCGAGTTGATGCGCGTGTCCTTCATCCCGAGCGCGACCGCCGTGGCGTTGATGTTGTGCGGATCGAGCAGGCGGAGCAGCGCGTGCGCGGGTCCGTTGTCCGAGATCGTGATCATGCGCTCCACCGCGTCGCGCACGGTGAGCTTCGTGCCGGGGAGGGTGTCGGACGGATCGAGCGACATGTCGTCCCACGTGACGGTGACGGTCGTGTCGTCGAGCGAGATGACCTGCGCGGCCGCCTGACGGTACGCCTCGACCATCACCGCGAGCTTGTACAGGCTCGCCGAGGGGAACACGACGCCGTCGCCGTGCGCGTAACGGAACGTCGTGCCCGGCGCGGCCACGACGACGCCGGCCTCGCCGCTGAAGTCGGCGACCGCGGCCTCGAGCGAGGCGCGCAGCGCGGGCGCGACGTCGACCGCGGCGAACGCGGGCGCCGCGGGCAACGCGAGCAGCGCGACCGCGAGCGCCGCGATGAGGAGCGAGCGCACGAGAGGACAGGTTGCGGTCGCCGAGGGTCGCCGTGGTCGCCGTCACGCCTCCCCCGGAGGTACCGGCGGGGGCGGTACGGTACCGGCCTACGTGGAAACCGCGCTGAATGCGGCGACGGCCTCGACGTGCGGCGTCTGCGGGAACATGTCGACCGGCCGCACCGACTCAAGACGGTATCCGTGCGTCGCGAGCACCTTCGCGTCGCCGGCGAGCGTCGTCGGATTGCACGACACGTACACGAGACGGTGTGCCGCGAGCTCCGCGATCCGGCGCAGCGCCTTCGGCGCGAGCCCGGCGCGCGGTGGG
>DASQXO010000126.1:0-4198 GCA_035639655.1 Candidatus Dormiibacterota bacterium | reverse complement strand
CGGCGAGGTAGCGCGGGAGCTCGGCCTCGAGCAGCTCGCCGCCGATCTCGCCGAGACGCACCTCCAGGCTTTCCGCGTCATCGAACGGACTGATCGTGGTCGCGCGCGATGCGAGCACCGGACCGGTATCGATGCCGGCCTCGCCCTTCATCAGCGTGACGCCCGTCTCCGCGTCGCCGGCGAGGAGCGCCGCCTGGATCGGCGCCGGTCCGCGCCACCGCGGCAGCAGCGACGCGTGCACGTTGACGCCACCGAAGCGGACGCCGAGGAGATCGTCCGGGATGACGCGACCGAACGCCGCCCATACCAGCAGCTCGGGAGCGAACCGGCGCGCGCCGGCGAGATCCGTGACGATCGGGAGGCCGAGCTCTCGCGCGAGGTCGCGGACAGGACGCGGCGACTCGCGGCCGCGACTGCCCGCCTTGTCGGCGCGCGTCACGACACCGGTGAGGTGCAGGTCGCCGCGTTCGGCGAGGCGCGCGAGCGCGCGGAGCGAATGCGTCGCGAAGAGCGGCGTCCCAAGGAAGACGGCGCGCGGCCCGTCGCTACCCGACGGTCGCCGCCTCTTCCTCCGCTTCGAGCTCGTCGACCCGGCGCAGGAGATCCAGCGACGGGAGACGGTCGATGTAGAGGACGCCGTCGAGGTGGTCGATCTCGTGCTGGAACGCGCGCGCGAGGAATCCCTCGGCCGTCGTCGTGAAGCGCTTCCCGTTCTTGTCCAACGCGCGCACGCGCACCTTCATCGCGCGCTCAACGTCGGCCCAATAACCGGGGATCGAGAGGCACCCTTCCGGCCCGCTCTGCGTCTCCTTCGAGCGCTCGACGATCTCCGGATTCACGAGCGTGAAGAGCTTCTTGTCGACTTCGACGACGGCGACACGCAGCGGGATGCCGACCTGGGGGGCCGCGAGCCCGACGCCGGGTGCGGCGCGCATCGAATCGATGAGGTCGGCGATGAGCGAGCGGATCTGCGCGTCGACCTTGCCGACCTTCTTCGCCTTCTGACGCACGATGGGGTCATCGAGGCCTTTGATCATGTGCACGACCACGGCGGGATTGTATGAAACCGGGCACGCTTCTTGCGCCACCTTTCGGAGCGATGGCCGAGACGTGGGCGTACGAGGAGATCTTCGACGATCTCGTCCGCGAGCTCGTCGAACAGCGCGCCGCGAGCGTCGAGCTCGCCTCGACGGCCCGGCGCGAGATGGCGGACATCAAGAAGGACGAGCAGTCCGTCGGCAAGGCGATCGAGGCGCAGGCGCGCGAGGATCGCGCGACGTTCGCGCAGATGCTCGAGGACGCTCGCGAGCGCAGCGGCGGTCGCGACACCGAGATCTCGTACGACTCGAGCGATCCGAACCAGGAGCGCCAGGCCGAGATCATCGTTCGCTACCTCGTGTCGCTCGGCTACGCCGAGGTCCGCACCGAGGAGCAGCCGAAGGGACACGAGATCTATCGCGTCCGCTTCGAGTGGGACAAGCTCCGTCGCTGGCAGGAGCCGAGCGAGTAGAGCGGCCCTACCCGAGCAGCGACGCCGGATCGACGTCGATCGTCCACTCCTCGCCGACGCCATCGAGCAGGTGCGTCGGATCCGGGCCGCGCAGCACGATCTGCCAGCGATAGGTGTCCGCGACCTTCGCCGCGAACGCGGGCGCCGGCCCGAGGACCTCTTCGCCGTCACCCGCGCGCGACCGAAGCGCCGCGGCGAGCTCGTTCGCGCGGCGCCGCACCGTCTCTTCACGCTTCGCGGTCGTCTGCAGCAGCACGAGCCGCCCGAACGGCGGATAGCCGAAGCGCTTGCGCTCCGCGAGCTCGGCGCGGGCGAACGCGGCGTAGTCCTGCCGCGCCGCAGCCTGGACCGCGTAGTGCTCCGGCACGTACGTCTGTAGCACGCCGCGTCCCCCGCCCGCGCCGCGACCCGAGCGGCCGAGCACCTGGGTGAGAAGCGCGAACGTGCGCTCCGCCGCGGCGAAGTCGGGTAGATGCAGCATCGTGTCGGCGGAGACGACGCCGACGAGCGTCACACCGGGGAGGTCGAAGCCCTTCGCGATCATCTGCGTCCCGACGATCACACGCGCGCGTCCGGAGCGCATCTCCTCGAACAGCCGCACGTGGGAGCCGGCGCGGCGCACGGCGTCCCGGTCGAGCCGGATGATCGGCACGTCGCCGGCGAGCGCGCGCACCTCCTCCTCGACGCGCTGCGTGCCGGTGCCGAGGTAGCGGATCCGCGGCGAGCCGCAGCGCGGGCAGAGCTCCGGCTCGCGCCCGCGCGCACCGCAGCGGTGGCACAGCAGGAGGCCAGCGGCGTGCCACGCGAAGGGCACGTCGCAGTGCGGACAGCTCGAGACGTGGCCGCAGTCGCGGCACAGCACGACGGTCGCGTAGCCGCGCCGATTGAGGAAGAGCATCGCCTGCTCGCCCCGCCGGATCGTCGCGACGAGGAGGGTCCGCAGCCGCCGCGAGAAGATGCCTTTGTTGCCCGACCGCAGCTCCGCGCGCAGATCGACGATCTCGACCGACGGGACGACGCGCTCGCCCACGCGCTCCGGGAGCTCGAGCAGCCGCAACCGGCCCGGGGAGAGCGGCTCCGGTGCGGTCGCCTGAAAGTACGTCGCGACGCGCGGCGTCGCCGAGCCCGCGACGACCACGGCCCCGGTGAGGCGACCGAGCGCGCGCGCCGCAGCGAGCGTGTCGTAGCGCGGATCCGACTCCTGCTTGTAGGTCGACTCGTGCTCCTCGTCGACGATGACGAGACCGGGTCGCGTAAGCGGCGCGAAGAGCGCCGAGCGCGAACCGACGACGACGTCCGCCGCGCCGTCGAGGACGCGCCGCCATTCGTCGTAGCGCTCGCCGGCGGAGAGGGCGCTGTGGAGGATGGCGACGCGTTCGCCGAATCGCGCGACGAACCGGCCGAGCGTCTGCGGCGCGAGCGCGATCTCGGGCACGAGGACGATGACGCCGAGCCCCTGCGCGAGCGCCTCCGCGGCGACGCGGAGGTACACCTCGGTCTTGCCGCTCGCGGTGACGCCGTGCAGCAACACGTCCTCGTGGCGGCCGAGGTGCGACGCGATCGCGTCGATCGCCGCGCGCTGCGCGTCGCTGAGGATCTCCGGTGGCGGCGTCGGGTCGTCCACGCCGAACTCGCGCGGCACGCGCCGCAGCACCGCGCGACTCCCGAGCGCGAGGCCGCGCCGGGCGAGACGCGCCGCGGCCGACGGGTCGCCGCCGACCTCACGCAGCTCGGACTCGGTGCGCGCGCCGGCCGCGAGCAGCGCGAGCGCGTGCCGTTGCTTCGCGCCGAGCGGCCGTCCCGCCGCGGCGATCGCGTCGAGCGCCGCGCGGCCCTCCGGCGTGATCGCGAAGGTGCGCTCGGTGCGCTCGCCGCGCGGCGTCCGCAGCGCGCCCCGGCCCGACGCGGTCGCCAGGGCCGGCGGGAGCATCGCGCGGAGCGCATCGGCGAGCGCGCACCGGTACTCCGCAGCGAGCCATCGCGCGAGCAGGATCTGGTGCGCGTGGAGCACCGGCGTCGGATGAACGAGTCGGTCGAGCGGCCGGAGCGACGGGGCCGACTCGCCCTCGCCGAGGATGACGCCGAGGGCGCGTCGCGATCCGAACGGCACGCGGACGAGCGAACCGTTCGGTGGCGTCGCGCCATCCGCGACCAGGTACGAGAACGTCGATCGCGGAGAGCGAATGCCGGCAAGGACGGCGACGTCGACGATCACGCGCCGTCCAGGTCGTACTTTCTCGGGCGCTCGGCCTCCCTACCGATGATGTCTTTGATCCTGATCACGGTCTCGGCGATCTTGCCGTCCTCGTTCACGACGACGTAGTCGTACTCCGGGGCGGCGGCCATCTCGATCTTGGCGTTCCGCAGCCGAAGATCGAGTTTGTCTGGGGTCTCGGTGCCGCGGTTCTCGAGACGCTTGCGCAGCGATTCGATCGACGGCGGCATGATGAAGATCGTGAGGGCCTCGGGCACGATCGCCTTCAGCTTGCGCATGCCCTGCGGGTCCGGCGCGATGATCACCACGGCGTGCTTCGCGAGCGTCTCCGCGAGCGCGTCCTTGCGCACGCCCTTGTAGTCGTCGTGCACCATCGACCACTCGAGGAAGCGCCCCTCCTCGATGGCCTCGCGGAACTTCTCGGGCGTGTAGAAGTAGTAGTCGCGACCCTGCACCTCGCCGGGACGCGGCGG
>DASQXO010000125.1:0-44212 GCA_035639655.1 Candidatus Dormiibacterota bacterium | reverse complement strand
GCGTCGAGGCCGTGACCGCCGCGGGAAAGCCCCGCTGGGCGCGCCGGCATCTGCACCGCATGGAGCACATCGCGCAGATCGAGGCGGCGCTCGCGCGCTAGCGAAGGCTCTCCCTCGCGAGCGCGAGGTATTCGGCGAGCGGCTCCAGCCCGACGCTCGCGCGCCGCTCGTCGACGCGCGCTGGGTCCGCGATCGGGGCCGGCTCGAACCCACCGCCGGCCGCGGGCCGCAGCTGCGTGCCGTAGCGCTGCGGCTCACCGGCTCCGACGAGGACGCGGTCCTCGAGGTACGCGATGTGGCGCGGCCACACCGCACCGTCCGGCAGCTCGCGCATGAGCTCGAGGCAGCGCCGCTGGAAGGCGCGGTCCTGGTCGGCGTGCTGCGCGATGAGCCACGCCGCCTGGGCCGCGATCTCCCCGACCAGCGGGATCGACGGCCACCCGATCTCGTTGACGATCTCACGCAACCGCGCGGTGTGCCTGCGGTCAAGGGCGGCCAGGGCGGGCCAGCGCTCGCGATCGCCCGCCGCCTCGCGCCGCAGCGCCTGGTCCGCCTCGAACATCGCGGTGAGCTCGCGCGCGAGCTCGTCGGCGCGCGTCATCGCTACGCGTGCGCGGGGGCCTGGTTCCCCGCCTCGCGTGCCGCTTCGCGCACGTCGACCCGCGACAGCAGCGCCATCCCGGCGATGAAGAACACGACGATCGAGACGATCGCGAGCCGGTACGAGCCGGTGAACTGCAGCGCCAGGCCGAACAGGAGCGGGCCGAGCCACGACGTGCCTTTGTCGCTGACCTCGTACAGCGAGAAGTACTCCGCCTCCTGACCCCTCGGGATCATCAGCGAGTAGAGCGATCGTGAGAGCGCCTGCGTGCCGCCGAGCACGAGCGCGATCGCGACGCCGAGCGCCCAGAACTGCGTGGCCGTGTAGAGGAAGCCGTACGCGTACACGAGGACGCCGATCCACAGCACGAGGGAGCCGATGACCGTGCGCTTCGTCCCGGCTCGCCGCGCGATCCAACCGATCGCGAGCGTGCCGAGGAACGCGACGAACTGCACCATCAGGATCACCGCGGTCAGCGTCGAGATCGAGAGGCCGAGCTCCTCCTGTCCGAACTGCGACGAAAGGGTGATCACCGTCTGGATCCCGTCGGCGTAGATGAGGTAGGCGACGAGGAACAGCAGCGTGTGCGGAAGCGCGCGGGCGCGAGCGAGCGTGGAGCGCAGCTGCGCGAATCCGATCGTGAGGTAGCTCGCGCCCGGCGGCAGCCGTTTGATCGGATCGCGCGAGCGCAGCGCGGCCAGCGGGATCAGCGTGAAGACGGCCCACCAGATCCCCGCGGACGCGAGGCTCACACGCGCGGCGTCGGCCGTGCTGATGCCGAGGGCCTCGGCGCGGAAGACGAGGACGAGGTTCGCCGCCAGCAGGATGCCGCCGCCGAGATAGCCGATCGCCCAGCCGAGCGACGAGACGTAGTCGCGGCGATCCGGGCTCGCGATCTCCGGCAGGAACGCGTTGTAGAAGACGACCGACGCTCCGAAGCTCGTGTTCGCGACGAGGAAGAGCGCCGCGCCGAGGAGGTAGTTCGCGCCCGAGACGAAGTACAGGGCGGCGGTCGCGGCCGCGCCGGCGAACGCGAAGAGCGCGAGCAGCGGCTTCTTGGCGCGCGAGTAGTCCGCGATCGCGCCCAGCACCGGCAGCGTGACGAGCTGCAGCAGCACCGCGAGCGAGACGAGGTAGGGGAAGAAGGCGCCGGCAGCGATCGCGATGCCGAGCGGGTGGACGAAGCCGGCGCCGTCGGCCGCGGCCCTCGTGACGCTCGTGAGGTACGGCCCGAGGAACACCGTCACGACGGTCGTCGGGAACGCGGAGTTCGCCCAGTCGTAGAACGACCAGCCCAGGATCTCCCGGCCGTCGTCGACGGCGCCGACGCGGCGCGCGACGACGACCTCGGCGGTCACGGCGCCGCAGCGTACATGGTGAGGAAGGAGCCGACGCGTTCACCGCAAGCGCCCGGCTGCGGCACTTCCTTGACCGCCCGTGCGCCCGGCTCGTACACTTTTCTCACGCGTGGCGCATCGCGCCACGACTTTTTTGTTCGTCACCCGACTGAAGGTGTGTCCTTGTACGCGGTCGTGCGCGCCGGCGGAAAGCAATATCGCGTCGCCGAGGGCGAGACCATCACCGTCGCCGGGCTCGCCGCGGCGAAGGGCTCGCAGATCGAGCTCGACGTCGTCGCGTTCGCCGATGACGACGGCGTTCGCGTCGGCGTCCCGCGCGTCGACGGCGTCACGGTCACGGGCGAGGTCACCGGCGGTCGGCGTGGCGAGAAGATCGACGTCCTCCGGTACAAGAGCAAGGTCCGGCACCGCAAGCGGCGGGGACACCGGCAGGCGCTCACGGATGTCCGGGTGACGAAGATCGACGTGAGCAAGGAGTCCTGAGATGGCACACAAGAAAGGCGCCGGTTCCAGCCGCAACGGCCGCGATTCCTCCGGCCAGCGTCTCGGCGTGAAGACGTTCGCGGGCAGCTATGTCGACGCCGGCGCGATCCTGGTGCGCCAGCGCGGCACCAAGATCCTGCCCGGCCAGAACGTCGGGGTCGGCAAGGACCACACGCTGTTCGCGCTCGCGGCCGGCCTGGTGAAGTACGGCCCGGCGCGAGACGATCGCCGCCGCGTGAGCGTCCTTCCGCAGAGCTAGAGAGATGAAGAAGGGTATCCACCCGCGCTACGTGCTCGCGCGCGTCGTGTGCGGCACGTGCGGCAACACCTTCCAGACCGGCTCCACGAAGTCGGAGCTTCACGTCGAGGTCTGCAGCAACTGCCATCCGTTCTTCACCGGCAAGCAGCAGATCGTCGACACCGCGGGCCGCGTGGAGCGCTTCATGCGCCGCTACGAGAAGGCCGCGGAGAAGACTCCGGCCGACAAGGCCGCGCCCGCCGAGAAGTCCGCGGCGCGCTAGAGCCGCGCGTGCCGCAGTTCGCCTACGGCGGCCAGGCCGTCATCGAAGGCGTCGTCATCCGCGGCATGCGCACGATCGCGCTCGCGGTGCGGAAACCGTCGGGCGCGATCTACCGCTACCGCGAGCCGCTCAACTCGCCGCTGCAGCGATGGCGCTGGGCCCGGCTGCCCTTCGTGCGCGGCGTCATCGTGCTGTGGGAATCGCTGTCGATCGGGATCCGCATGCTCATGCGGTCGGCGAACGTGGCGCTCGAGGACGAGCCGGTGAAGCTCGAGGGCGGGTCGGCCGTCGGCTTCGTGCTGACGACGCTCACCATCGCGCTCGCCGTCTTCGTCGGCGTCCCCTACGTCGCGACGCAGGCGATCCGCGGGGCCGTTCCGGATCCGCAGCTGCAGAACATCCTCGAAGGCGCGCTCCGCATGGCGCTGTTTCTCGGGTACGTGACGGCGATCTCGTTCCTCCCCGACATCCGGCGCGTCTTCGCGTACCACGGCGCGGAGCACATGACGATCCACGCCTTCGAGCACGGCGATCCGCTGCAGCCGGCCGCGATCGAGAAGTACCCCACGGCTCACCCGCGCTGCGGGACGGCATTCCTGCTTCTCGTCGTCGTCATCAGCATCATCGCGTTCGCGTTCCTCGAGCGCGCCAATCCGGTCGTCGCGCTCGTCGAGCGGCTCGTGCTCGTCCTTCCGGTCGCGGCCGTCTCGTACGAGGTGCTGCGCGTCGGCGCGCGCCACGAGAACTCGCCGCTCATGCGCGTCCTGGTGTGGCCCGGCCTGCTCCTCCAGCGGATCACGACGCGTCAGCCGACGCGGCCGATGATCGAGGTCGCGATCGCGTCGCTCGAGGAAGCGCTCGCGGGCGACGGGGAGAAGCGCGTTGCCTGAGCTGAGCGCCGGACTGCGCCGCCGGCTCGAGGCCATCGAGCGGCGCCACGACGAGGTCGCGCGCGAGCTCTCGACCGGCATCACCGATCCGGGCACGCTGCGGCGTCTCGGGCAGGAGCTCAACGCGCTGGAGCCGATCGTGGCCGCGACGCGCGAGCTCGCCGAGACGGAGCGGAGCATCGCCGACGCGCGCGAGCTCCTCTCGTCGCCCGACATGCGCGAGCTCGCGGAGGACGAGCTCCGTGCTGGCGAGGCGCGTCGCGACGAGCTGCTCCAGCGGGTTCGCGAGCTGCTCGTGCCGCGCGATCCGCTGGACGAGAAGAACGTCATCGTCGAGATCCGAGGCGGCGAAGGCGGCGAGGAGGCGGCGCTGTTCGCGCGCGACCTGTACCGGATGTACTCGCGCTACGCGGAGCGGCATCGCTGGAAGACGGAGATGCTGTCGCAGAGCGGCTCGGACATGGGCGGCTTCAAGGAGGTGATCTTCCGCATCGCCGGAAAGGGCGCGTACTCGCGCCTGAAGTTCGAGTCAGGCGTGCACCGCGTCCAGCGCGTGCCGGCGACCGAAGCGCAGGGCCGGATCCACACCTCGACCGCCACGGTCGCGGTCCTGCCGGAAGCGGAGGACATCGACATCCGTATCCCCGAGGAGGAGCTGAAGATCGACGTGTACCGCTCGAGCGGACACGGCGGTCAGGGCGTCAACACCACCGACTCCGCCGTCCGCATCACACACCTCCCCACGGGGATCGTCGTGACGTGCCAGGACGAGCGTTCGCAGCTGAAGAACAAGGCGAAGGCGATGGCGGTGCTGCGCGCGCGACTGCTCGCGCAGGAGCAGGAGAAGCGCGCCGAGCAGGAAGGCGCGGCCCGCCGGGCGCAGATCGGGCGCGGTGAGCGCGCCGAGAAGATGCGAACGTACAACTTCCCGCAGGACCGGATCACCGACCGAAGGCTCGGGTACAACCTCTCCGCTATCGAGCGCCGGCTCGACGGCGACATCGACGACCTGATCGACGCGCTGAGCCAGCAGGATCAGGCGGAGAAGCTCGCGCAGCTCGAGGAGGAGACCGCCGCGGCACCGCGGTGAGCGACGCGTCAGTACTGCGGGTCCTGGCCCTGCTTGCGCGGCGATCCCTCGATGAACGTGGTGATGCCCTGCTGCTGACGCTCGAGCGCGTCGAGCAGGCGCAGCGCCTCCTCCGGCGTGAGGTCCTGCCGGAACGCCTGCAGCGCATCGGTGACGGACTGCTGATCGCCCGAACCCGCGCTGCCCTGGTTGTCGTTGCTCCCGCCGGGCTGGCCGCCCTGTCCGGGCTGCGTCGACGCGCCCGGCTTCGGCGTTCCGCCCGGCGCCTGGCTCGACCCCGACGCCGGCGCTCCGGACGCTCCCGGACTCGCCGCACCCGGGCTCGCTGACGGCTGCTGCTGGTAGCGCCCCGAACGGACGCGATCGATGACCTCGATGTTGAATTTCGCGTCGCGATCGTTCGGATCGAGCTTCAGCGCCTCGACGTACGCGGCGCGCGCATCGTCGAGGCGGCCGAGGCGGTACAGCGCATTGCCGCGGTCGTACAGCGCGATGGCGCGCACGCGCCGATCGGGTGAGCTGAGCGCGGCCTCGTAGTTCGACAGCGCGCGATCGAACTGGCGCAGCTGCTGGAGCGCGTTGCCGGCGTTGACGGAGACCTCGGCGAGCTCCGGGTGCTCGCGAAGGACGCCGCGGTAGCGCGCGAGCGCGCCCTCGTAGTCGCCGGATGCGTAGAGGCCGTTCGCGGTCTCGTTGGTCGCGGCCGCGTCCGCGCAGGCGCCGAGAACGAGGGCGAGCAGCAGCAGGGTGCCGACCGTGGCGGCACGCCGCGGGGCGACGACGCGTGCTCTTCTCGGCCACGGCATCGCGCGCCGCTCGCTCACGATCCACTCGGCGAGGATCGCCGCGAGCGCGACGAGCGCGAGGAGCTGGTAGCGGTCGTCGGGGCGCTGCTCGGACCGTCCGGTGAGATCGCCGGAGCCCATGCCGAGCAACGCCGCCGCGACGCCGTGCAGCGACGCGGGGCTGCCGTCGTAGTGCCACTCGTCGCCACCCGTCGCGACGGCGTACCCGCGCAGCAGCTCCTCGTGCATGTGGCTCACGATCGGCGTGCCGGCCTGGTCGACCAGGGGACCCTGCTCCTTTCCCGACGAGTCGTACGTCGGGATCAGCCCGCCCTCCGGCGTGCCGACGGTGAGCCCGAAGAGCCGGATGTTCTTCGCGCGGTACGTCACGAGGTCCGGCCGATCACCGATGACGTCCTCGCCGTCGGACACCACGAGCACCGCCTTCGGGAGCGCACTATCGGAGGGGAACGCGTCGACCGCGGCGTCGATCGCGGCGCGCAGCGACGACCCCGAGGTCGGACGGAACGTGCGCCCCGGACTGTCGAGCGAGTCGGCGATGACCCTCGGATCCGTGGTCGGCGGATATCGGACGAGGCCGTTCGCGGCGAAGAGCACGAGCGCGACGCGCGTGCCGGGCAGGTCGTCGACGAGCGAGCGGATCGCGTCGCGGGCGGCGTGCAGGCGATCCGGCGGCGCGTCGCGCACCGCCATGCTCTGCGACACGTCGAGCGCGACGACGAGATCGACGCCGCGCCACCGCACCTCCACCTCGCGGAGGTCCACGAACGGCCCCGCGGCCGCGAACGACAGTGCCACGACGGCCGCGACCATGAGCCCCGCGCGGAGGGCCTGCCGGCGAGTGCTGACCGAGACGAGGCCCGCGCCGCGTCCTGCGAAACGCGCGAGCGCGCGGCGCCGCGCGACGAACGTCACGACGTAGAGGAGCGCGATCGGCAGCGCGAGCAGCGCGAGCGCTGCGAGCACGGGGTGGATGAGGTGGAGCTCGTCGAGATTCACGGCACCCGCCGCAACACCGTCGTCGCGAGGACGACCTCGATCACGATGAGTCCGAGCGCGCCGAGCAGGAACGGGAGCTGGATCCCCTGCGTGCCACCGCCGACGACGCGCGTCCCGACGCGCGAGCGCTCCAGCGACTGGATCTCGCGGTAGATGTCGGCGAGCGTGTTCGCGCTGTCGGCGCGGTAGTACTTGCCGCCGGCGATGTCGGCCATGCGCTGCAGCATCTGCTCGTCGACGTCGTCGCCGCCGCGCCGGGCGACCGCGCCGATCGTGTAGACGCGCACCCCGACGATGCGCGCGAGCTGCGCCGCGTCGAGCGGCGAGATGTCGCCGAGGTTGTTCTCGCCGTCGGTGAGCAGCACGACCGCCTTCGCCTTCGCAGCCGAATCGCGAAGGACGTTCAGCGATACCGCCAGGCCGGTGCCGATGGCGGTGCCGTCGGGCACCGGCCGACCCGCCTCGATCGGCGCGAGCAGCTTGCGCGGCGCCTCGTAGTCGAGCGTGAGCGGCGAGAGCACGAGGCCCTCGCCGGCGAAGAGCACGATCCCCACGCGGTCCTGCGACTGCCGCTTCAGGAAGTCGGTGATGACCGTCTTCGTGGCCTGGATCTTCGAGCCGCCGCCGGCGTACTCCTGCGCCATCGACGACGACACGTCGAGCGCGATGACGATGTCGATGCCCTCCGACGGCACCTCGACGGATGCCTGCGTCACCTCGGGCTTCGCCAGCGCGAGGACGAGCAGCACCGCCGCGAGCGCGCGGAGCGGCAGCGCGATCCACGCCAGGGAGGCCCGCCGGGACCGCGACACGCCGGCGAGCAGCGAATGCGACGAGAAGAGCACGCCGCCGCGCGCGACGCGCTCACGCCGGTACGCGATCGTCGCCGCGGCGGCGACGAAGAGCAGGAGCAGCAGCGCCCAGGGCGTGTCGAACCGCAGCTCGCCGAGCGACGGCACGGTCACGGCACGAGCTCCGCGGTGCGGCGCTGCGCGGCGCGCGCCTTGCCGATCGCGTTGATCGCGTCGGCGAGCGTCTGCTGCGCGTGGCGCGGCTGCCGCTGCGCGCGCTGGAACCGCACCGCCTCGCTCTCACGGAGCAGCTCGTAGAGCGCCTCGGTCTGGCGGCGATCGATGCCGGCGCGGTCCATCGCGACGCGCAGCTCGCGCGCCGTGCGCCGGTCCGCGGGGAGGGCGAACTGCTGGGCGAGGTAGCGCCGCAGCGCCGCGGCGACGAGCCGGTAGTGCTCCTCGGTCCGGCCCTTCTCCGGCAGCCGGAGCTCGGCGATGTGCAGCAGCTCGCGGAGCGCTTCCTGCACCGGCGTCTCGCCGACGGCGATGCCCGTCGCACGCCGCCGACGCCTGCGCCGGTAGAGCACGACTGCGGGGATCGCCACGATCGCCGTGATCGCGACGGCGCTGGCCCAGAAGACGATCCGCGACGTCTCCGCGCCGGGCAGGTCCAGCTGCGGCTTGAGCGGCTTGATGTCGGCGACGGCCTCCCCGTCGCGGATGACGCTCTGGACGCGGACCGCGATCGGCGTCGTGCGCACGCTCGCGGTCGCGCCCTGTTCGTTCGCGTATGGGAACTCGACTGCCGGGATGACGTGGTCGCCGAGGGTGAACGTCGTGATCCAGTAGCGGAACGTGTAGCGCGTACCGCCGCCCGTCGGATTGGCCAGCAATGGGGGAGCGCTATCGACGACGTCGAAGTCGCCGAGCGTGCTGAGCACGACGGGCGCGCCGAGGCGATAGCCGGGTTGCGCCGTCACGGTGATCACGACGCGGATCTGGTCGCCGATGGTGATGACGTTGCGATCGACGTTCAGGCTCGCGCTCACCGGCTCGTCGGCCAGGGCGCGCGCTCCCGAGAGCCACAGCGACAGCGCGAGCAGGGCGATCGCGGTCGCGGTCCGGCTCAATGGCGCCTCGAGCGCGCGTTGAACAGCGCCTGCAGCACCGGCACGAACGGCCGATCGGTCGAGAGGTCGGCAACGTCGATCGCCATGCGCGCGAAAGCGCGGCGGCGCTCGACGCGCCGCTCGCGCGCGACTCGCCCGTAGGTCTCGCGAACGCCGTCGACGTCGGTATCCACGACCCGCACGCCGCCCGTCTCGGCGTCCTCGAGCGCGATGACGCCCACCGCCGGAAGGTCGAGCTCGCGCGGATCGTTCAGCGTGAGCGCGATCACGTCGTGCTTCTGCCCGAGCCGCCGGAGCGGTGCGGTGAACTCGACGTCCAGGAAGTCGCTGAGCAAGAAGATGACCGCGTGCTTCTTCGTCACGTTGCGCATGAACCGCGCGGCCTCGGCGATGTCCGTGCGCGCGCGCAGCGGTGGGGCCGCGACGAGCTCGCGGATCACGCGCAGCAGGTGCTCGCGCCCGGAGCGCGGCGGCAGGTAGCGCTCGACCCGGTCGGAGAAGAGCAGCAGGCCGACGCGGTCGCTGTTCCGCAGCGCCACCGCGGCGAGGAGCGTCCCGACCTCCACCGCGAGCTCGCGCTTGCTTCGCCCGGCGCTGCCGAACCAGGTCGACGACGACACGTCGACCGCCAGGAGGATCGCGAGCTCTCGATCCTCGCGGTACTTCTTGACGAAGGGCGAGCCCATCCGCGCGGTCACGTTCCAGTCGATGCTCCGAACGTCGTCGCCCTGCTCGTACTCGCGCACCTCCTCGAACTCCAGGCCGGAGCCGCGGAAGACGCTGCGGTACGTGCCGAGGAGCATCTCGTCGGCGAGGACGCGGGCGCGGACCTCCAGGTTGTGGATCTGGTGCAGGGCGTCGGACGGCGCCGCGGTGTCGATCGCCGCCTCGCGCGTCCCGCGACGCCAGCCGAACATCTTCCGCCTAGGGTACGGGGACGCCGTCGACCACCCGCGTCACCACGGACTCCGGCGTTACCTCCTCGGCCTCCGCCTCGTACGTGACGATCAGGCGGTGTCGCATGACGTCGAGCGCGACGGCCTTCACATCGTCCGGCAGGACGTAGTCGCGTCCCTCGAGGAACGCGCTCGCCCGCGCGGCGAGCGAGATGTAGATCGTCGCGCGCGGCGAGACGCCGTAACCGATGAGCGGGGCGAGGTCGTCGAGCTTGAACCGCTTCGGCTCGCGCGTCGCCTGGACGAGGTTCACGACGTAGTCGCGAAGGGCGTCCTCCATGCGCACCTGGCGCACGGCCTCGCGCCCGTCGAGGATCGCGTCACGCGAGGTGATCCGCCGGACGTGCGCGGGCGGCTCGATCGTCTGGCGGTCCATGATGATCCGCTCCTCATCGGCTGACGGGTAGCCGACGACGACCTTCATCATGAACCGGTCGACCTGCGCCTCGGGCAAGCGATACGTGCCCTCGTGCTCGATCGGGTTCTGTGTCGCGAGCACCATGAAGATGTCCGAGAGCGCGTGCGTTTCGCCGCCGATCGACACCTGGCGCTCCTGCATCGCCTCGAGGAGCGCGCTCTGCACCTTTGGCGGCGCGCGGTTGATCTCGTCGGCGAGCAGGATGTCGGTGAAGATCGGCCCCAGCCGCGGGTTGAACGTCTGGTCGGCGGGGTTGTAGATCATCGTTCCGTTCAGATCCGCCGGCAGCATGTCCGGCGTGAATTGGATCCGCCGGAACCCCGCGTCGATCGTGTCCGCGAGGGTCTTGACCGCGAGCGTCTTGGCCAGACCCGGGACGCCTTCGATGAGCAGGTGGCCGTTGCAGAGCAGCGCGATCAGCAGGCGGTTGATGAGGTAGTCCTGGCCGACGATGACCTTCTTGATCTCGCTGATCACCGGAGCGATGAAGTCGCCTCGCCGGAGCACCGGATCGGTCGCTCGCAGCGGGCGAAAGGCGCTCATCGCGATAGCCTAACGCGGCCCGTCCGCCGGTCAGTCGCTCGCTCGTCGCAAAGCAGATCGACCCGTCCCGGTGATGGCGCAGGACCAGGACGGGCCGATCGTGGAAGGAGGAGGGTGGCTTATTCGGGTCGCGCGTGTGACGCGTCGGCGAGCGGCGGGAGCTCGTAGAGCACGAGCTCGTCGCCTTCGCCCCAGGCGACGCCGTTCTCGAAGACGGCGAGCGCTCCCGCGCTGCCGGCGAAGCGGTACAGGCTCGATCCGGTGGCGAGGTCGCGGATCTCGATCTGCGTGGCGCAGCGCATCGCGAGGAGACGGGCGGTCATGGTCACGCTGAAGCACTCCGATCCGAGCCGCGAGCGCGTGCCGTCGTTCTTGACGAACCAGCTCGCGGCGGGCGCGCCGGCCTCGAGCGCACCGGTCACGACGACGCCCTCCGGTGCGACCGACTGCACGTACGAGTACGCGAACCCGTCGACCGGCTTCGCGGCCGCGCTCGCGCCGAGATCGACGACGTAGCTCGTCGCCGCGTCTCGCGCGAACGCGGTGTACGCGAGGACGTTCCCGGAGAGCGCGAGTCCGGCGACCTGCGTGCCCGGACGCTGCACCACGCGCGTCTTCCCCGTCGCGAGGTCGAACTCGCGGATCTCGTCGCCGGCGCCGCTCGCGGGACGCACCCACAGGACGCGTGAGCCATCGGTGAGCGGCGAGGACGCGAGTGACGAGGTCGGAGCGAACGTGTCCACGGTCGTCTGCTCTCCGCTCGCGATCGAGACCGTCCGCACCAGCACGGTGCGGCCGGATCCATCGGCGTTCGGCTGCGCGATCTCCTCGAGGACGAGCACGCCCTTCGCGAGCGAGAGCTGTCCGAGGTAGCTCGAGGCGGCGGCCCGGTACACGACGCGCGACTCGTCCGAGTGCAGGCTGCGCACGACGATCTCGGCCGGCTGGCCCTTCTCGAGACGCGCGTACGCGGCCCAGGTGCCGTCACTCACGATCGTCCAGGCGGGAGAGGGGAGGGACAGCTGGACGAGCGGCGAGCGCTCGGACGTTACCGCCAGGGGCGCCGCGATGGGCGCAGGTTGCCTGGCAGCCGCGGAAGGATGCCGCGACACGGTCTGGACCGGGTCGAGCGCGACGAGCGCAGCGGCGGTGAGGATCGCGATGGCGCTCCCGATGAGGGCGATGCGATCGACCGTCCGCTGCTGCTGCAGAGCGAGCTCGTTCATGGCGTCAGCATCGGCCGCGCGGCGCCCCGCGTCGTCCGCGCTCAGCGGAACCATCTCGTACCGCAGACGTAATACTTAGTCGATGGCGCGGGACGCACTCGTCGCACCCCTGTCGCGGGCGGAGGCGGAACGGCTACTGCCTCGATACTCGTCCGCCCGACTGTCGATCGAGGACCGTCTGATGCGCGCGCGCTGCCTGCGCGTCGTCGAGTCGTGGGAAGTCGCCTGGAACGAGCTGTCGGCGCTCCGCGACAAGGTGAAGACGCCGCTGCATCGGGCGCGCATCGGGCAGGACCTACTGCATCTCGCGTACTACGTCGGGGCCGACATCGACGTTGCGACGCTCTATCGCGCCGCGATCCGTGACGCGGGTGCGGATGCGCTCCTGATCGCCGAGATCGAGACCGCGTGGAGTGTCCACCGGCTCGCGACCGCGAACGACGCGACGGGTGCGCTGCGCGCCGCGCAGGCCGCTCTGGATTCGCTCCGCGCCGCTCCGGTCGATCACGACCGCGACCTCGTGTCCATCCGCGTGCAGCGGCAGCTCGCGCACGTGCTCGCCCAGTCGGCGGAGTACCCGCGCGCGCGCGAGGTGGCCGACGCGGCGCTCGCGACGAGCCGGAAGCTGCGCGACGACTGGGAGATCGCGTGGTCGACCTACGCGACCGGCTTCGCCGCGTGGTGCGCCGGCGCCGTCGAGGAGGGCGAGGAGCTGCTCGAGCGCGCCGAGGAGCTCGTGCGCCCCTTCGGCACGAACCTGTGGCGCTGGACCGTCTTCTGTCTCGCCAGGACGAAGATCGAGCAAGGCAACCTCGAGGAGGGTGACCGCCTCGCGCGGCAGTCCGGCGCGGGCGACTCGTTCGAACGCTCCTACGTGGCGCTCGCCTGCCACGACGTCGACGTCGCGCTGCAGCTCGCCGAGAGCGCGCCGGACAGGGAGCGGCCCTTCAGCGACGCGGTGCGCGGGATCGTCCTCGCGCGCAAGGGCGAGCTCCGGCCGGCGCTGCACGCACTCGAGGACGCGCGCACGGCGTTAGCGGCGTTCGGCCTGCACCACTACGCCATCGGCTGTGCCGCGCACGCCGCGCACATCCGCGAAAGCCTGGCCTACGGCGGCGGCCGCGACCGCGGCGTCCGCGTCGTGCGGGAGATCGGCGAGCGCGGCGGTCGCGGGTTCGCCTGGTTCCTCCCCGAGGTCGCGGAATGGCTCGGGAAAGTCGCGATCCCCGACGAGCGCGCCGCGCCGACGGCGCGCGTGCTGCGGGCGCGGGGCGAGACCGCGCGCCGGCGGAGTCGCTCGTCGATGCCCGCGGGCGCGAGCGAGGTCGACGGCGCGACCGCCCATCTGCGCATGGCCGGGCTCACCTGGCGCGAGCTCGACATCGTGCGCCGGCTCTCGCTCCTGCACCGCGAGGGCGAGGAGATCGACCGCGACGAGCTCGCGCAGCGTCTCGGCATGTCGCCGAACACGCTCCGCGTCCATCTCACGCGCATCAGGGCGAAGCTCGACGTCGGCGACCGGCGGGGGGACGAAGCGATCCTCGAGGCGGTGCGCCGGCTGCCGGCGCAGGAGCTCGGAGAGCTGCGCGTCTAACACGGCATCAGGATGGTCCTGACGCGATACTCGACCGCGTGCTGGGTCCGATCCTCCGCGGCAAGCTCGTGACGCTACGACCTCCCAAGCCCGACGAGACGAAGGTCTTCATCGAGTGGCTCGCGGACGTCGAGGTCACTCGGTACATGCTGCGCCGTACGCCGCCCGCGCTCCATGAGGAGGAGGAGTTCTTCAAGCGGATCGCGGACTCGAAGGACGACGTGTGGTGGGTGATCGAGGTGGAGAATCGCGCGGTCGGCGCCACCGGTATCCACGCGATCGACTGGATCTGCGCGCACGCAGTCACCGGGATCATGATCGGCGACCGGTCGTACTGGCGCCGCGGCGTGGCGACGGAGGCGATGCAGCTGCGCACAGCGTTCGCGTTCCGCGAGCTCAACCTGCACAAGCTTCGTACGACCGCCGTGGTAGACAACGTCGGCAGCCAGCGCGCCCTCGAAAAGGCCGGCTACCGCACCGTCGGTTTCTATCGGGAGGAGCACTGGAGCGACGGCGCCTGGCACGACATGTGGATCGGCGAGGTGCTGCGCGACGAGTGGGAGCGCGAGCACGAGCGCCGCGACGCGACGTAGTGTGATCGCGTGAGGCAGTACCTCGACGTGCTCCGCGCGGTGATGGAGCGCGGGGTGGACCGCCCCGATCGGACCGGGACCGGAACGCGCGCGCTCTTCGGGCTGCAGATGCGCTTCGCCATGTCGGACGGATTTCCGATCGTGACCACGAAGCGCGTGTCGTTCGAGACGGTCAAGGCGGAGCTGCTCTGGTTCGTGTCGGGGAGCTCCGACGTGAACGACCTCCGGCGGCTTGGGGCGCGGATCTGGGACGCGAACGCGAACGCCGATTACTGGAAGCCCAGGGCCCGATTCGAGGGCGACGTCGGCCGCATCTACGGGGTGCAGTGGCGGCGCTGGCGCGCGCCGGACGGACGCGAGGTAGACCAGCTCGCCGAGGCGATCCGGCTCATCCGCGAGGATCCGAGCAGCCGCCGGATCGTCGTGAGCGCGTGGAATCCGGGCGAACTGAACGAGATGGCGCTCCCGGCGTGCCACGCGTTCTTCCAGTTCTTCGTCGCGAACGGCACGCTGTCGCTGCAGATGTACCAGCGCTCGTGCGACCTGTTCCTCGGCGTCCCGTTCAACATCTCGTCCTACGCGCTGCTGCTGCACATGGTCGCGCAGGTGACCGGGCTCGCGGCGGGCGAGTTCGTGCACACGCTCGGCGACGCGCACGTCTATCACTCGCACTTCGAGCAGGTGCGCGAGCAGCTCGACCGCGACCCGCTCCCGCTGCCGCGGCTCGAGCTCGACGAGCGCATCACCGACATCGACGCGTTCGAGATGACGAGCGCGCGGCTCGTGGGCTACCGCCATCACGAGGCGATCCGCGCGAAGATGGCCGTCTAGCATCCGGCCGGATGACGGTGGGTCGGCGACAATAGACGCATGACCGCGACGGCGCGACAGCGCGTGGCGGCGGCGATGCGCGGCGAGGTCCTCGACCGGCCGGCGTTCGCGGTGTGGCGTCACTTCTACGCCGAAGAGCAACCGGGACAGGCGCAGCGGCTCGCGCGCCGGCTGGTGGACTTCACCGAGGCGCACGACCTCGACCTGTTGAAGTACAACCCGCGCGCGCACTATCACGCCGAGCCGTGGGGCACGCGGTACCGCTACGGCGGCGACGAGCATCCCGAGGTCGAGCGCTACGCCGTCGTCGACTCGGCCGGGTGGCGCGACGTCCAGCCGGTGCCGCCGGAGGGCGGCGTCTTCGACGAGATGCTCGAGGGGCTCGAGCTCGCGCGCGAGGCGCTGCCCGACGTGCCGCTCGTGATGACGATCTTCACGCCGCTCGCGATCTGCGAGCGGCTCGCCGGCCGCGAGCGTCTGGTCGCGGACCTGCGTGCGCGCCCGACCGACGTGCTCGGCGCCCTCGACGCCGTCACGTGGACGTTCGCCCGCTTCGCGCAGGCCTGCGTGGCCGCCGGCGCCGACGGGATCTTCCTCGCCACGACGGTGTGGGCGCAGCGCGACGTCCTCCGCGACGACGAGTACGCCGAGTTCGGTCGCCCGTTCGACCTCCGCATCCTCGACGCCGTGAGCGCGGCTCCGTTCAACGTCGTGCACGTGTGCGGCGCCGAGGCGCGCGTCCTCGAGCTGTCCGACTATCCGGTCGCGGCGGTGTCGTGGAACGTCCACGCGCGAGGCAACCCGAGCCCGTCCGTCTTCCTCGCGCAGGCGCGCGACCGGGTCGGCGTCGGCGGCTTCTCGGACGAGGCGTTCGCCGGACGAGACGACGCGCACCTGCGAGCCGAGGTCGACTGGCTCGCCGCGCAGGCACCGCGCCGGTGGATCGCCGCGGGCGCCTGCACGATCCCGATCGGCTCGCGCGATGCGAGCATCGACCGCGCGCGCGCGCTGCTCGCCGCGTCGACCGCCTCTTGGACGCGCTGAAGCTCGCGCTCGTCTTCGCCGTCGTTCTCGCGCTCATCGCGCGCCGCTTCAACCTCGGCGCCGTGATGCTCGTCGGAAGCGCGCTGCTCGCGCTCGCGTTCGCCATGCCGCCGCAGCTCGTCGCGAGCACGGTCGGCGGGACGCTGACGACATGGACGACGTGGCAGCTCACCATCGCGCTCGTCGCGATCGTCGTGCTCGAGCACGCGCTGCGCGAGTGGGGCGCGCTGCGCCGGCTGTCGGCGGGACTGCTCGGTCTCGTCCGCGACGAGCGCCTCGTGATGGCCGCGCTGCCCGCGCTCATCGGCTTCCTCCCGTCGGCCGGCGGGGCGCGCTTCTCGGCCCCGCTGGTGGACGAGGTGGCTGCATCCACCACGGCGACGCCGACGGTGCGCTCCTTCGCGAACTACTGGTTCCGGCACGTGTGGAACTACAGCGTGCCGGTGTACGCCGGCGTCGTCCTCGCGAGCGCGGTCGCGGCCGTGCCGATCTCGAGCGTCATCGTCGCGAATCTGCCGCTCACGGTCGCCGCGCTCGCGGCCGGGGCAGTCGTCGCGTTCCCGCAGGTGCGCACGACCGGGCGGGCGCCCGCTGAGCGCGGGATGCGCGGCCACCTCGCCGACCTCGCGCCCGGCCTCGTGCCGATCCTCGCCGTGCTCGTCGCCGTGGTGGTCCTCCACGTCGACGTCGCGCTCGCGCTCGCCGTCGCCGCGACGGCCGTCGTCCTCGCCGCGCGGGTGCCGCTCGGCGACGTGGCGCGGGTGCTCCGCTCGCCGGCGACGCTCCGCATCGCGACGATGGTGCTCGGCGTCCTCGTCTTCAAGGATGTCCTCGCCGCATCCGGTGCGGTGACGAGCATTCCCGCGCTCCTGCAGGGCGCCGGCGTCCCGCTCCTCGCCGTCGCGTTCGTCGTCCCGCTCGTGGTCGGCTTCGTCACGGCGCTCGAGACGGCGTTCGTCGGACTGACGTTTCCACTGCTGCTCGCGATCGGCGGGGGCGTGGACCTCCGGCTGCTGGCGTTCGCTTACGCCGCCGGGTTCGCGGGCGTGATGCTCTCGCCCCTCCACCTCTGCATGGTGTTCACGCGGGAGTACTTCGACACCGAGTACGTGCCGATCCTCGGGCCGGTCGCCATCGCGACCGTCGGCGTTCTCGTCACCGGTCTCGCGATCGCCCTCGCGTGAGGCGGATCGCCGCGTTCGGCTGGCATCCCCGTGTCGCGCAGTACGTCATGCGCCCGGACCATCCGCTGAAGCCCTACCGCTACCGGCTCGTGTACGAGACACTCCAGCGGATCGGTGCCTTCACGCGTCCGAACGCGCGGGTCCTCGACGGACGTCTCGCGTCCGACGAGGAGCTCGCGCTCGTGCATTCGACCGAGTACGTGCGGCGCGTGAAGCTCTTCAGCGAGGATCCGCCGGCCCTTCGGCCGGAAGAGTGGGGCGATCGCATCACCTGGAGCGACACGCCGCCGTGGCCGAACATGCACGACGACTCGGCGACCGTCGTCGGGACCTCGCTCGTCTGCCTCGAGGCCGTGACCTCCGGCACCGCGGACGTGGCGTTCAACGGATCGGGCGGCCTGCACCACGCGATGCGCGATCGCGCGAGCGGCTTCTGCGTCTACAACGACCCCGCGATCGTGGTCGCCCAGCTCGTGCGCGGCGGGAAGCGCGTCGCGTACGTCGACATCGACGCCCACCACGGCGACGGCGTGCAGGCCGCGTTCTACGACGACGACCGCGCGCTCACGATCTCCCTGCACGAGTTCGCGCCGTGGTTCTTCCCGGGGACCGGACGGCCGCAGGAGCGGGGCACGGGTCGCGGCGCGGGCTACAGCGTCAACGTCGCGCTCATGCCGGAGACGGATGACGACGCGTACGCGATCGCGTTCGACACCGTCGTGCCGCCGCTCGTTCGCGCGTTCGCGCCGGACGTCCTCGTGACACAGGGCGGGTTCGACACGTACTTCGAGTGCCCGATCGCGCAGCTCGCGCTGTCGACGCACGGCTACGAGCGCTGCTACCGCGCCTTCGCCTCGCTGGGCCTGCCGTGGATCGCGCTCGGCGGCGGCGGATACGACGTCGACGCGGTGCGCCGGGCGTGGTCGATCGCGTACCTCGTCATGCTCGACGCCGAGATCCCAGCCGAGCTACACGATGCCGATCCGCCGCGGGCGCAAGGGCGCGATCGCGGGGTGCTCGACGAGGCGGCGCGCCGCTCTGCCGACGCGGCGCTCGCGGCATCGTTCGCGGCGTGAGCTCGCTGCGGCGGCAGCTCTCACTCTTCGCCGGACTCGTAGTGCATCCGGGCGCGGCCGTGCCCGCGGTCATCGGCGAGGGGCGGCTCATCATCGGATTCGCCGCGATCGCGATCGCGTGCGCGGTCGCGGCGCTCGACACGACGCGGTTCGCCACCGTGTTCACGGTCTCGGACCTCGTGTACGGACCGCAGCGCGCGCCGGCCGTGACGCTCCTACTGGACACGCTCGGAACGGCTCGCGCGGCTGTCGTCGTGTACCTCGTCGAGCAGGCCTGGACCGCCGTCCTGCTCGTCACCGCGATCGGGCCGATCCTCGCCTGGCTCCTCGGTGCATCCGCGGTGCACGCCGCCGCGCGCATGTCGGCCGCCGGCCGCCCCTTCGGGCGCTTCAACGTCTACGCCGCGTACATCACGGCGCTCGCGCTCATCGCATCCGGCCTCTCCACGTTCGCCTTCGAGGCCGACCCGCTCTCTCCGCTCGCGGTCGTCGGCCGGATCATCACCTTCGCGCTCGTGCTCTGGCTCGGCGTCCTGTACTACCGCGGCATCCGCGCCTACTACGCCGTCGTGCCGAGCCGCGCGGTGACGATCCTCATCGTCGCGGCGACGCTCTTCTACCTCATCCCCGCGCTGCTCATCGCGGCGGCCGTCGTCGCCATCGTGACGGCCGCGATCCTGCTCAACCTCGCCTGAGGCGCGCCGGTAATAGCATCGCTTCCGTGCCCGAGCGCGCCGCATGGATCCCGAGCGATCACTATCTCGAGCGCAGCCGGCTGCGTCGCTTCGCCGAGGCGAACGGGCACCGCGACTTCGACGCGCTCCTGCGCTGGAGCGTCGAGGACGCCGACGGATTCTGGCGCGCCGTCGACCGGGACCTCGGCCTCGTGTGGCGCATGCCGTACGAGCGCGTGCTCGACCCGAGCCGCGGGATGCCGTGGACGACGTGGTGGATCGGCGGTCGCCTGAACTACGTCGCGAGCGCGCTCCGCCACGATCCGCGTCGCACCGCGATCCTGTGGGAGGGCGAGGAAGGCGCGACGCGCCGTCTGACGTACGCCGATCTCGCTTCGGAGGTGCGCCGGCTCGCGGCTGGCTTGCGCGCGATCGGCGTGCGCGCGGGCGAGCGCGTCGGGATCTTCATGCCGCTCGGCCCGGAGTGCGCCGTCGCCACGCTCGCGGTCTCCGCGATCGGCGCGATCTACACGCCGATCTTCTCCGGCTACGCCGCCGACGCGATCGCCGGGCGGCTCCGCGATGCCGAGGCGAGCGTCCTCATCACCGCCGACGGCTTCTACCGGCGCGGGCAGGTGGTGCCGATGAAGGAGACCGCGGACGCGGCTGCCGAGGGCGCCCCCTCGGTGAAGCGCGTGATCGTCGCCAAGCGAACCGGACGCGACGTGCGCCTGCGACCGGGACGCGATGTGTGGTGGGACGACGTGATTGCCGCCGGCATCGGCGGCGACGAGACCTTCGCCGACACCGCGGCCGAGGATCCGTACATGGTCATCTACACGTCCGGGACGACCGGCCGGCCGAAGGGTGCGGTGCACGTGCACGGCGGGTTCCCGGTGAAGGCAGCGCAGGACATGGCGCACTGCTTCGACCTGCAGGCCGGCGACGCGATGTGGTGGTTCACCGATCTCGGCTGGATGATGGGGCCCTGGCTCATCGCCGGCGGACTCATCCTCGGCGCGACGATCGTGCTGTATGACGGGACGCCGGACTTCCCCGACCCGTCGCGCGTGTGGGCGATGGTCGAACGCCACCGCGTCACGCACCTCGGGATCTCGCCGACCGCGATCCGCGCGCTCATGCGCTCCGGTGAGGCACCGGTCCGCGCCCACGATCGCTCGTCGCTCTTCGTCCTTGGCTCCACCGGCGAGCCGTGGAATCCCGAGCCGTGGTGGTGGTACTTCGACAACGCCGGCGGACGCCGCGCGCCGATCATCAACTACTCCGGCGGCACGGAGGTCGCCGGCGGCATCCTCGGTTGCACGACCTGGACGCCGATCAAGCCGTGCTCGTTCTCGGCGCCGGTGCCCGGGATGGACGTCGATGTCGTCGACGAGCGCGGCCGCTCCGTCCGTGGCGCCGTCGGCGAGCTCGTCATCCGCAAGCCGTGGCCGGGCATGACGAGGGGGTTCTGGAGAGACCCGGAGCGCTACCGCGAGACGTACTGGTCGCGCATTCCCGACGTCTGGGTGCACGGAGATTGGGCGCGGATCGACGGCGAGGGCTTCTGGTACATCGAGGGCCGCAGCGACGACACGCTGAAGGTCGCCGGGAAGCGGGTCGGTCCCGCGGAGGTCGAGTCCGCCGCCGTCGCGCATCCGTCGGTCCTCGAGGCCGCGGCCGTCGGCGTGCCGCATGAGATCAAGGGCGAGGGGATCGTCGTGTTCTGCGTGCTGCGGCCGAACGCGACGCCGAGCGATGCGCTCGCGCGCGAGGTCCAGGACAAGGTGGCGGAGCTGCTGGGCAAGCCGCTCCGTCCGGAGTCGGTGCGTTTCGTCACGCAGCTGCCGAAGACGCGCAACGCGAAGGTGCTGCGGCGTGTGATCCGCGGCGCGTTCCTCGGCAAGGACGACCTCGGCGATCTCTCATCGCTCGAGAATCCCGCCGCGGTCGAGGAGATCCGAAGCTTCAGCGCTCGCGTGTGACGCCGTCGGCCGCGCTCAGGATCGCGCGCCACACCGTCGGCGGCGTCTCGCTCTTCGCGAGGATGCCCCGCCCCGGACGCACCCGTTCGTAGCCGTCGCCGACGAACTCGCCGCGCGCCGGATCGTGCAGGTCGAGGTAGCGCTCGCCCCGACGCAGCGTCGCGCCGGTGGCGAGGAGCGGGACCGCCCGCAGCTCGCCCTCGGCGATGTGACGCAGCACGCGGTGATCGCGCTTCACGTCGCCGGCCGTGCGCGGCTTCGCCGCGGCGTCCTCGCGTCCGTCCTCGATGACGACCTCCCACTTCCGCGTGAGGCCGCGCGGGACCTTCAGTTCGTGGTACGGCATGTTCGTCTCCGATCGCGGGACGACGGCGCCGGGGCCGCGTCCATTCGCGCCCCCGGCGCCGTCACGAAGGAGGAGGGACTCATTCAGGGCCGACGGTGGTCTCCCGGCGCGCCCGCGTGGGTCGAGTCGACGAGCATCGCGATCCGATCCTGCAGACCGCTCTTCAGCTTCGCGGCCTGATCGGCGGTGATCTTGTTGGCCTTCTGCGCCGCGTCGATCTTCGCCGACTCGTCGGCGACGAGGGCCGCGACGAGTCCGTCACGGCTCTTGCCCGCCGTCGCGTTCGCGACCGCGGCGAGCGTCTGTCCGGACTGCAGCTTCGTCCGCAGGTCCTGCTCGCTGATGCCGAGGTACGTCGCGGCTACCGCGAGCACGTCGCTCTTCACGAAGCCGAAGCCCGGGCCACCCGGACCCTTCGCGCCGAAGCCCTTCTGGTCGACGAGCTGCGCGATGCGCTGGCTCTCCGCCTGGGTGAGCGCGGCGATGAGCCCATCGCGCGTCTTGCCCTTCTCGACCGCGACGTCGGCAAGGCTCTTGCCCGCCTGGAGCTCGGTCCGCAAGTCCGCGACGCTGATGCCGATGTAGTTCGCCGCGGTGGTGAGGATGTCGCCGCCGCCGTGTCCGCCGTTGCCGAGGACCTGCGCGGCGACGTCGTTCACGGTGCCCGCGACCGCCGGACCGACGAGGCTCGGCGCCGCGGCAACCCCGCCGGCGAATGCGAGCGCGATCAACGCGCCTGCCACGAGTTTGCTGGGACCCGGAAGTTTCATCGGTGCATCGCTTCCTTTCACCTGACCTCGGTCACGAACAGGAGACCATCGACCGGGCGAGCGTGCATGAAAGGTACGTAAGAGTTGTCAGCGGCCGGTCGGCCTGGCTCTTAGGTTCCTCTTACGCGCCGTCTTTACTATCGAGCGCGTGCGCGTCCTCCTCGTCGAGGACGATCCGGGCGTACGGGGCGCCGTCGAGCGCGCGCTGCGCGGAGCCGGTCACGAGACGGAGCTCGCGGCCCGAGGCGACAAGGCGCTCGAGATGGCGCTGGGCCACCCCTACGACGCGATCGTGCTCGATCTCGGCCTGCCCGGCCTCGACGGACTCGAGGTCTGCCGCCGCCTGCGGCAGGCCGGGCAGCGCGTGCCGGTGCTCATGCTGACGGCCCGTGCGGCCATCGCCGATCGCGTCGAAGGCCTCGACGCCGGCGCCGACGACTACCTCGTCAAGCCGTTCGCGCTCGACGAGCTCCTCGCGCGCCTCCGCGCGTTCCAGCGTCGCGCGCACACCGACGGCGCGAGCCGCGGGACGCTCCGCTTCGAGGACCTCGCGCTCGACCGTGACGCGATGGAGTGCCGGCGCGGCGACCGACCGATCGCGCTCACGCGGACCGAATACCTCCTGCTCGAGCTCTTCCTGTCGAACCCGCGCAAGGTCCTCTCGCGCGACGTCATCTTCGATCGCGTCTGGGGTTACGACTTCGGGCCCGACTCCAATTCGCTCGACGTGTACATCGGCTACCTCCGTCGCAAGCTGGAGGCCGGCGGTGAGCCGCGCTTGATCCAGACCGTGCGCGGCGTCGGCTACGTGATGAAGGAAGCATGACCTTCCGGCTTCGCGTCACGCTGCTCGCGGCGCTCGCCGTCGCCGTGACCGCGATCGCCGCGGCGGGGCTGATCTACGCGATGGTGCAGCATCAGCTGTTGAACGAGATCGACGACAGTCTCGTTCAGAGCGCCAACAGCGCGCGGCAAGGATCGAGCGCCGACCGCCGCTTCCCCGGTCGCTCCGCGGTGCTCTACCTGTCCGGCCGGTACGACATGTTCGCGCAGATCGTTGACACGAGCGGGCGCATCGTGCCGTCCGAAGGACAACCCGGATCGCCCGAGCTCGTCGACACGGTCATCCGGGACGTCGCGAACGGCGCACCGGCGACCTTCACCGACATCCACACCAGCGACACCCACTGGCGCGTCTACGCGATGCCGCTGGGCCAAGGGCGCGCGCTCGAGATCGCGCGCCCGGTCGCCGAGATCGACGCCGCGTTTTTCAACACGCGGCCGGCGTTGCTCGCGCTCGCGCTGGGCGCCGCATTGCTCGCCGCGATCCTCGGCGCCCTTATCGCGCAGGCCGCGCTCGCCCCGGTCCGTCGCCTGAGCGCAACGGTCGCAGAGGTGACGCGGACGCGCGATCTCTCTCGGCGCGTCGGCATGACGGGCAGCGACGAGATCGCGCATCTCGCGTCGAGCTTCGACGCGATGCTCACGGCGCTCGAGGTGTCGCTGCGCTCGCAGCGTCAGCTCGTCGCGGACGCGTCGCACGAGCTGCGCACGCCGCTCACGAGCCTGCGCACGAACCTCGAGCTGCTCGCGCGCGGTCAGCCGACGGACCCAGCCGAGCGGCAGCAGGTGCTGCGCGACCTCGTGAGCCAGATCGAACGACTGTCGACGCTCGTCGCGGACCTCATCGACCTCGCGCGCGACGAGGAGGCGCACCTCCCCATCGAGGACGTGCGTCTCGACGAGGTGGTCGCCACCGCGATCGACGAGATGAAGGCGCGCTACCCGCACGTCCGCTTCGCGCTCGTGGCGGAGCCGTCAAGCGTGCGCGGCGTGCACTCGCGCATCGCGCGCGCGGTCACGAATCTCCTCGACAACGCCTCGAAGTGGAGCCCGGCCGGTGGCGTCGTCGAGGTGAGCGTCTCGAACGGCGAGGTCTCCGTGCGCGACCACGGGCCGGGCGTCGCGCCGGAGGACCGGCCGCGGGTGTTCGACCGTTTCTGGCGGGCGAGCACCGCGCATCACCTGCCGGGCTCAGGACTCGGGCTGTCGATCGTGAAGCAGGTGGCGGAGGCGCATGGCGGCACCGTGACGCTCGAGCACCCCGCCGACGGCGGGGCGCGATTCCGACTCCGTCTCGGCGGCGCGTCCTCCGCGGCTTAGGCGGAGCGCGAGACCGCGTCTGCTCGCGGTGAGGACTTCGTGATCGCGAGGACGCGCGCGCGGCGGCGCGCCGCCACGGAGTGCAGCCACGTCGCGCCGGCCTGGACGATGAGCACCGGCACGACGATCTGTCCGATGATCGGCAGCTGCGCGAGGGCGGCGAGCAGCATGGCGAAGACGGCGCCGCTCACGATCGCTGCTGCGCTACGGTGCATGGCAGTACGACAGCACCGACCGCCAACGAGCGCATGAGACACGGGTAAGAACACGAGACCCGGGCGAGCGAGCCCGGGTCTCGAAGCGTACGAGTGCGGTCGCGCTAGTAGTACCGCGGCGTGAGCGCGCGAATGATCGCGACGATGAGCGCCTCCACGAGCACGAGGAACACGATCGCGAGCAGCGTCGCGATCTCGATCGACCCGGCCGGCGGCTGCGGGAAGATCCCGTAGAACGGCCGCACGAGCGGCTCCGTCACGCCGTACAGCGCGGCGATGACGCCGTTCGCGGTGTTCGCGTTGCCGAGCTTCATGATGAAGCGGATAAGCAGGAGGACCTCGAAGATCCCGAACAGCAGATAGACGAGCTGCAGGATGACCCGCGTCGCGTACGCGCCGTCGTACGCCGTCCGGCGCTCGCGCACCACCGGCCTCTCGACGCGATCCTCCTCGACGCGGACCCTGCGTGTCGGTTCGTGAGCCATGGATACCTCCCGGAAGGGATTGAATCCGCCCTCGCTTGCCTGCACCGGCCGTGCCACGCGAGACGCCGCCGTATCCTCGCGCGCGGTGCCCGCCCCGACGCCCGCCGAGTTCCCGTTCGCGTACCGTCAGCGCGTGCGTTTCGGCGAGACGGACATGCAGGGCGTCGTGTACTACGCGAATTACCTGCTCTACGCCGAGGTCGGGCGCTTCGCGTACCTGCAGCATTGCGGCTTCGACTACCGCCGCGACCTGCTCGAGCGCGGTCTCGACTTCACCATCGCGAGCGCGTCGGTCCGCTACCTCGCGCCGCTTCGCTATCCGGACGAGTTCGACATCCGCGTGAGATGCGGCGAGGTGCGGCATTCCTCGTGGCGGTTCGAGTACCTCATCACGAAGGCGGATGGGACCGTCTGCGCGCAGGTCGATACCGCGCAGGTCGTCATCGACCGCGCCACGGGACGTCCGGCGCGCATTCCTGCCGCGCTCGCGGAGCGGCTCCGACGGTGAGACTCGTCTTCATCCACGCCGCAGGCTCGTCGGGCGACGAATGGGTGCAGCAGCGGCTCGCGTTCGGTGGCGCCTACGACGTCGCCACGCCGGACCTTCCCGGACACGGTCGATCGACGGAGCCGCCGCTCCAGCGGATCGAGGAGATGGCGGAATGGATCCGCCGCACCCAGGACGTCGCGCGCGCCGTCGTCATCGGTCACTCCATGGGCGCCGGCGTCGCGCTCGCCGTCGCGGCGGCCCACGCGCCGCTCGGCCTCGTCCTCGTCGGCGCGGCCGTCCGACCGCGCGTGCCCGACGGTTTCGTCGAACGGGTCGCGCGCGACCCGAACGTCGCCGTCGAGCGGCTCGCGGCGAGCGGTTTCGCGCGCGGCGCGCGCTCGGCGGTCGTCGAGCGCGCGAGCTCGTACCTGGCGCGCACCGATCCGAAGGTGCTCGCCGCCGACTTCTCGGCGACCGCGGCGTTCGATGCGACGCCGCACCTCAAGCGCGTGCGCGTCCCGACGCTCGTGCTCGCCGGCGCCGAGGATCGCATGACCACCCTCGCCGACGCCGAGGCGATCGTCCGCGGCATCCGCGGCGCCGAGCTGGCCGTGATCGAAGGCGCCGGACACATGGTCATGCTCGAACGGCCGCGCGAGTTCGACGAGCGCCTCGAGCGTTTCTTCCATGGACTGCGCACGTGACGCACGAACTTCCGGAGGAGCTTCGACTGCTGCAGCGCACCGTGCGCGAGTTCACCGACGACGTGCTGCAGAGACACTCGCGCGAGGTCGAGGAGCGGAGCGAGATCCCGCGCACGCTGATCGACGCGATGGCGCAGGTCGGCCTCTTCGGCGTGCCCTTCGCCGAGGAGTACGGCGGCAGCGGTCTCGGCAAGCTCGGCTACGTCGTCGCGGTCGAGCAGCTCTCGCGCTCGAACGCGGCGTTCTGGAACGTCGTCGGCGCATCGGCAGGGCTGTGCGGCGCGGCGATCGACGTCGACGGCTCGCCCGAGCTCAAGCGGCGCTACCTCGTGGACATCGCCGCCGGTCGCAAGCTCGGGGCCTACGCGCTGTCCGAGCCGGGATCGGGTAGCGACGCCGCGAGCCTCGCCACCTCAGGCCGCCGCGACGGCGGCGACTACGTCATCAGCGGGCAGAAGACGTTCATCACCAACGCGCCGATCGCGGACACGTTCGTGGTCTTCTTCACGCTCGATCGCGCGAAGGGCGCGAAGGCGATCACCGCCGCGGTCGTCGAGCGCGGCACGGCGGGCCTCGAGGTCGGGAAGAACGACGAGAAGATGGGCCTGCACGGGTCGACGACCGCGCAGCTCTACTTCCGCGACATGCGCGTGCCGATCGCCAACCGCATCGGCGACGAGGGTCGCGGCTTCGCGACCGCGCTCAAGACGCTCGAGTTCGGCCGGATCGGCCTGGCAGCGCACAGCGTCGGCGCGGCGCAGCGGCTGCTCGAGGCGTGCCTCGAGCACGCGAAAGGGCGCCGGCAGTTCGGCCGGCCGATCGCCGAAGCCCAGGCGGTGCAGTGGATGCTCGCCGATGCCGCCACCGAGATCCACGCGGCGCGGCTCATGACCTACGACGCGGCGGCGCGGGCGGACCGCGACGAGCGGGTGACGCAGCGCGCGGCGATGGCGAAGCTCTTCGCGACCGAGATGCTCGGCCGGGTCGCCGACGCCGCGGTCCAGATCCATGGCGGGATGGGCTACATGAGGGAGCTCTGGATCGAGCGCGCGTACCGCGACGCCCGGATCACCCGGATCTACGAGGGGACGAGCGAGATGCAGCGTCTGGTCATCGCGCGCGGTCTCCTGGAAGACGGGACGAGCGCCTAGCCCTGTACGGAATCAGAGCGCTCGAGCTGGTCCCCGCCTCCTTTCCCATTGTGGAAAACCGACCCGAAACGGTGGAAAACCGACCGGTGTGAGCACGAAATGAACCGGGTCGGTGTGGACAAGGGATGCGTACGGAAGCCGAACGCTCATTCCTCCTCGAGCCCCTCGCCCGCGTCTTCCTCCGGCTCGGCGGTGAGCTCGTCGGCGTAGGCCTCCGGATCGACGCCGAGCTCCTCGAGCACGGCCACAAGCCCGTTCCGCTGGTCGGCCGGGGTGGTCTCGATCCAGCCGCGGACGACGTCGTCCGTCTCCACGGCGGCGGCGCCGCGCTCGCTGGCGAAACCCTCGGCCTCGACGCGCGCGGCGCCCTCCGCGAGCGAGCGGAACGTGCCGGGGACCATGCGGAGGAGCGCCTCGAGCAGCCGCTCCGCGCCGTCGTCCCAGGTCATCCGGCGATCGCGTCGATGCCGGTCGTGGCGCGTCCGATGATGAGCTTCTGGATCTGGGTCGTGCCCTCGTAGAGGCGATTCACCCGCGCGTCGCGCCAGTAGCGCTCCACGGGGAACTCGTCCGAGAAGCCGTACCCGCCGTGGATCTGGATCGCCATGTCGGCGCAGCGCTGCGCGACCTCCGCCGCGTACAGCTTCGCGATCGATGTTTCGCGGGTGTTCGGGAGGCCCTTGTTCTTCAGGTGTCCCGCGCGCCAGACGAGGAGGCGTGCGGCCTCGGTCTCCACGACCATGTCCGCGATCATCTCCTGCACCAGCTGGTGCGCCGCGATCGGCTTGCCGAAGGTCTGCCGCTCGGCGGCGTACGCGACCGAGGCGTCGATGCACGCCTGGGCGACGCCGACCGCGCCCGCGGCGACGGAGTAGCGGCCTGAGTCGAGGGCCGTCATCGCGATCTGGAATCCCTGACCGAGCTCGCCGAGACGCATGTAGTCGGGGACGCGCAGGTCCTCGAAAACGAGCTCGCTCGTGTCACTGGAGCGTAGCCCGAGCTTGCCGTGGATCGACGGGCTGCGGTACGGGTGGTGCTCGCGGGACAGCAGGAAGGCGGTGATGCCTTTCGTCTTCGGCGCGCCCGCATCCGTGCGCGCGAAGATGACCGCGAGGTGCGATACGCCGCCGTTCGAGATCCACATCTTGCGACCGTTGATGATCCAGTCGCCGCCGTCGCGGACGGCCGTCGTCTGGAGCGCGGCCGCGTCGCTCCCCGAGGCCGGCTCGGTGAGCCCGAAGCAGCCGATGACCTCGCCGCGGCAGAGGCGCGGGAGCCATGACTGCTTCTGCTTCTCCGATCCGAACTTCAGGATCGTCAGCTCGACCAGCGAGATCTGCACCGAGAGCGTCGTCCGGACCGAGGAGTCGGCCCGTCCGACCTCCTCGGTGATGAGCGCGTGGCTGATGTAGTCGATGCCCATGCCGCCGTACCGCTCGGGGACGGGCCCGCCGAGGAGCCCGAGCGGCGCCATCTTCGCCAGGATCTCCGCGGGGAATCGCTCCGCGCGATCGCGCTCGCGCGCGCCGGGAGCGATCTCCTTGTCGGCGAAGTCCTTCGCGAGCTTCCGGATCTGCTCCTGCTCGGGAGTGAGATCGAAGTCCACGATCGAAACTCTATCCGCGTGCGCGCGGACGCGCCGATCGCTTTCGGGGCGAAGGCCGAGGATCACGCGGTCGTCGCGGAGCGCGCTATTCGATGCTGTTCGTGATCGGCGCCGCCGCGACGGTGTTTTTCCCACGTCGCTTCGCGACGTAGAGCGCGTGGTCGGCCTGGCGGAAGAGCTCCTCGTGGTCACGCGCGGTCGCGGGATACGACGCGATGCCGCCCGAGACGTGCACCTCGATCGGCTCCTGCGCTCCGGGACCGAAGGCCCGCGCCGCCGCGACTCGTATTCGATCGGCCGTGCTCACCGCGGCCGCGAGCTCGGTCTCGGGCATGAGGACGAGGAACTCGTCGCCGCCGAAGCGGGCGACGATGTCAGTCGCGCGCACCTTCTCGCGAATGATCTGCGCGAGCTCGACGAGATAGCGATTGCCCTCGTCGTGTCCGAAGCGGTCGTTCACGTTCTTCAGCGAGTCGCTGTCGATCATCACGAGCGACAGCGGGTGGCCGTAGCGCGCCGCGCGCTGGACCTCTTGCTGCACGCGGCCGGTGAAGTAGCGCGAGTTGTAGAAGCCGGTCAGCTCGTCGGTGATGGCGAGGCGGTGCGCCTCCTCGAACGCTTGCGCGCGCGCGAGTGTGGTCGCCGCCTGCGCCGCGAGGACCTCGAGGTGCCGCACGTGCTCGTGACGGAAGAAGCTGACGCGCGAGTGCGCGACGACGAGCGTGCCGTAGAACACACCCTCGCTGCGGACGGGCACGCCGGCCATGCTGCGCACCATCGGCAGCACCTCGCGGAACGTCCAGCGCGGGTCCTGCCAGATGTCGGCGACGATGACGGCCTGTCCGGACGCGACGATGTCCGCCGAGACGCTGTCGCGGACGTCGGCCGGGCGCTCGCGGAGGATCTCCGACGGGACCTCATGGAACGCGGCGAGCGAGAAGCTGCCGTCGGATTCGAGACGCCAGAGGACGCCGCGCTCCGCGCTCGTCATCTGCACCGAGGCGCGCAGCACGATGTCGAGGACCTCGTCGATCGTCGTCGAGCGCGATAGCCGCAGGCTCGTCTCGTAGAGGGCGCCCAGCTGGCGGATCCGCGCGGTCTGCTCGCGGTGCGCGTCCGCCGCGGACAGCGCGAGGGCGGTCTGGCTCGCGAGCGTCAGCACGAAGCGGTAGTGATCCTGGCTGAAGCTCTCGCTGCCGAGCTTCCACGCCCGGAGCACGCCGAGCAGGCGGTCCTCGGCGAGGATCGGCACGACGATGCCCGAGCGCGCCTCGAGCGGGACGCCCGGAAGCTGCACCATGCGCGGATCGCGGGTGACGTCGGACAGCAGCAGCGCCTGGCGGTTCATCGCGACCCACCCGACGAGGCCCTCGCCGAGACGGGGCTTCAGCGAGCGGAGCCGCGACTCGTAATCGCTCGGGTAGAGCCGCCGATCGAAGGTGATCGCCGCGAGCTCGAGCTGATCCTCCTCGGCGTGCCACACGTACAGCGCCGTGGAGTCGGCGCCGGTCAGACGCTGCACCGCGTCGACCGCGGCCTGCAGCGTTCCCTCGAGGTCGAGCGACGCGCCGCGTTCGGCGACCTCGTGCACGGCCTGCAGCTCGGAGAGTCGCTGGCTGATCGTCTCGATGTCGCGGCGGCGCGACTGATTCGCGCGCGCGTTGACGAGCGCGAGCGCGACGAGCTGCGAGAACGCGGTGAGGAGCGCTTCGTCGCGATCGTTGAAGTGCCCGACCTCCGGGCTCTGCACGGTCAGGACGCCGAGGAGGTCGTCGCGCGCGACGAGCGGCACGTCGATCTCGGAGACCGTCTCGGGGAGGACGCGCAGGTAGCGGGAGTCGCGCCGCACGTCGGGCACGTTCACGATGTGGCGATAGAGCGCGCTCGTGCCGGTGAGTCCCTCGCCGAGGCGCGTGCGGAAGTTCTTCATCTCCGGCCGGTCGACGCCGACGCCGGCGGCGGTGGCGACGCTGAGCTCCTCGCGCTGCTGATCGAACAGCAGCATCGCGCGCGTCCCGTAGCCGAAGCGCTCTCCGAGGATCGCCATGGCGGCGTCGAGGACCTCTCGCTCTTGCGTCGCGGCAAGGAGAAGGGACTCGGCCGCCTTCATGAGCATCGCGAGCTCTGCACCACGGTCGCTCTCCATCCCACGATTCGGCGGTGTGATCCTGCGTTCAGCAGCCATTGCGAACACTCATGGTCTTTTGTGAGCGTCGAATGGAACAATCGGCCGCCGGTACCGCCCTCATTACCCCCGGTCGGGTGAGAAAGCGAGCGGACGGCTCGGACTAGATCCGCTCGAAGATCGCCGCGATGCCCTGACCACCGCCGATGCACAGCGAGGCCAGTCCGTAGCGCTTGCCACGCCTGCCGAGCTCGGTCACGAGCGTCAGCGCGAGCCGTGCGCCGGAGGCACCGAGCGGATGTCCGAGCGCGATGGCGCCGCCGTTCACGTTCGTGCGCTCGCGATCGAGACCAAGATCCTTTTCCACGGCGAGGTACTGCGTCGCGAACGCCTCGTTGATCTCGACGAGGTCCATGTCCGACACCTTCAGGCCCGCGCGCTGCAACGCCTGACGCGAGGACGGCGCGGGCCCGATGCCCATGATGTCCGGATCCACGCCGCATACGCCGCCGGAGACGATGCGCGCGATCGGTGTGAGCCCGGCTCTCCGAGCGGCGTCGGCCCCGGCGAGGACGAGCGCCGCGGCGCCGTCGTTGATGCCGCTCGCGTTGCCGGCGGTGACGGTCCCGTTCTTCTCGAACCGCGCCTGGAGCGTCGCGAGCTTCTCGAGCGTCGTATCGGGACGGATGTGCTCGTCCTTGTCGACGATCGCCGCGCCCTTCTTCGTCTTCACCTCGACGGGCACGATCTCCTCGGAGAGGCGGCACGATTCCCGCGCCTGCGAGGCGAGCATGTGGGAGCGATACGCGAACTCGTCCGCCTGCTCGCGGGTGATGCCGTACTTCCGACCGAGGTTCTCGGCGGTGTTCGCCATGCCGAGCCCGTTGTACGAGTCGACGAGCGCGACCCAGAGGTAGTCCTCGAGCTTCTGGTCGCCGAGCGACAGGCCCCACCGGGCGCCGCGGATGACGTGTGGCGCGAGGCTCATGTTCTCGCCGCCGCCGGCGAGGACGAAGTCGGCGTTGCCGAGCGTGATCTCGTTCGCGCCGAGGAGGATCGCCTGCAGGCCCGAGCCACACAGCCGGTTCACCGTCAGTGCGGGGACCTCCTTCGGGATGCCGGCCTTCAGGCCGACGTGGCGCGCGAAGTAGATCGCGTCGCCGGTCGTCTGCAGGACGTTGCCCATGATCACGTGGCCGATCTGCGCCGGCGCCACATGGCTGCGATCGAGCGCGGCCTTCGCCGCGACGACGGCGAGCTCGGTGCCGGAGACGTCGCGCAGCGCGCCGCCGAACGTACCGAAGGGGGTTCGGGCGCCGCCGAGGATCACGACGTCGGGCGTGGGACTCATCTTCGCGCTGCCTCCTCGCGTCGCGCGCCGACCGCGTCGGCAACGCGATGCGCGACCTCCATTGTCCCACTCGCTCCCGCCTCGACGCCCGGGATCGTGCCGTCCGCGAGCAGGCGCGCGAGCGCGTCCTCGACCGCGTCGCCGGCGGTCTTCTCGCCGATGTGGCGCAGGAGCATCGCCAGGGCGCCGATCGCGCCAACGGGCGAGGCGACGCCCTTGCCCGCGTACTTCGGCGCCGAGCCGTGGATCGGCTCGAACATCGAGACCCTTCCGGGGTGGATGTTCCCGGATGCGGCGACGCCGAGACCGCCCGCGAGCGCGGCGCCGAGGTCGGTGAGGATGTCGCCGAACATGTTCGTGGTGACGATCACGTCGAACCGCTCCGGATGCGTGACGAACCACATGCTCGCGGCGTCGACGTACATCGCGTCGCGCTCGACCTCGGGGTACGACGCGGCGACGTCGTCGAAGACGCGGCGCCAGATCTCCTGCGCCCGCACCGCGTTCGACTTGTCCACGAGCGTGAGCCTTCGGCGACGTTCGCGAGCGCGCTCGAACCCGTAGCGGATCACGCGCTCGCAGCCGGAGCGCGTGAACACCATCTCGCCGATCGAGACCTCGTGCGGTGTCCCCTCGTGCACGACGCCGCCGGCCTGCGCGTACACGTCTTCGGTGTTCTCGCGGATCACGAGCATGTCGATGTCCTCCGGCCGCTTCCCCCGGAGGGGCGTGAGCCGCTCGGCGTACAGGCGCACCGGCCGAAGGTTCACGTAGAGATCCAGCCCGAAGCGGAGACCGAGGATGACGTTCCGCTCGAGCAGGCCGCGCGGCACGTCCGGATGGCCGAGCGCGCCGAAGAGGATCGCGTCGAACGTCCGGAGCCGGCCGAGGTCCGCGTCAGTCATCAGCTCGCGCGTCGCGAGGTAGTGAGCGCCCGACCAGGGGAACCGCTCGCGTTCGGTGTTGAAGCCGAACGCGCGCTCCGTCGCATCGAGCACGTGCAGCGCGGCTTCCGTCACCTCGGGCCCGATCCCATCGCCTGGGACAACCGCGATGCGGTAAGTCTTCAACGCGATCAGCCTACGTCGCCTCGGGGCGTCTTGACGTGACGGCGACCGCCGCCTTGCGCCCTATCAGCCGTGGGGCGCTGTGACGGTAGCGAGCGCAAGATCGCCGCTCGAGAACCAGGAGCCGTCGGCTCGCTGCTCATCGACGGCGGCCCACGACCCTGAGCTCATGCGCAGGAAACGCAGCGTTCGCGAGACGTCGGTGCGTGCGATCCCTGTCGACCCCGCTGCCACCGACGTTCCCGTGACGCGCACGGTGACGATTCCGTCCCCAAGGAATGAGATCGGATCGAAACGGATTATCCGCGCGGTCAGTCCTTCGAAGCCTCGCCACTCGACACCCGACGCGCGCATCTCACTGTCGATCCGGTTCAGCGCGGCCATGCGCTCCCGAATGAACGGGGTGTCGTCGCGCTGCCATGCCGGCGGCATCTCACCGCGGTACACCTCTGCTTCGAAGTAAGGCTCGATGGCGGTTGGCGCTTCGGCCTCGAGCGCGAGTGCAGAGTGGCGCGAGGCCTCCCCGATGAGCCAACGCTGCGCACTCGTGTCGAATGCATCGATGACTTTGACATTGCCGTTCACTTGTGCGATTCGCAGCGTCACGTCGCGGTCGACGTCGCCGGGTGCCTCTACGTAGCGGATACGGATGTCGTGATACTCGACCGCGCCGTACCAGTTGCGGTACGTGTGCTCGATGCTGACGCCGCGGAGCGTGAACGTCCGCTCGCCCCTCGCGGGCGAGTACATCGCCTCGACGATCGTCCGGTACGGGTCGTCAATGAGACGCTGGAGCGTCTGTTCGCGGACCTCGTAATCGGACGCGGGCGTCGAAAATCGCTCGATGCTCTCGAGATACATCTGGACCCAGCCGAACATGCCTGACGCCATCAGCGAATCGCTGGCACCATCGCGCAGGGCCGGCACAGGCGAGGTCGCGATCGGACCGCGCGACACGACGACCTTGACGGGATCCGGACCGAAGTGGACCGGCGCCGCGTTCGGTGACCGCGTCGGAGCGGGCGGTTCAGTGCGGACGGTTGGGCGCGGGATCGCGAAGCGGCCATCGCGCTCGGGCACGAGCGACTCGGCCGGCAATTCGGCGATCCCGGCGACGGCCGCGGTCGGTAGCGGCGCGGTCGCTGGAGACGACGGCGTTGGCGCACATGCGGACAGGAGCACGACGGCGACGAACAGCCTGCGCACGGACGAAGAATGCGCCGCCGCGACAGGCCTGTCGCCAGCGTTTTCTGCCGACAACTCGTATGCGGCGGTTAGCAGTTCACACTGGTCTCGTGCCCGGTCCGAACGTCCCCTTTCCGCCGATGGAGGCGCTGCTCGTCGAAGAGCTGCCGCGCCAGCCGGGCAAGTGGCAGTACGAGCCGAAGTGGGACGGCTTCCGCGGGGTCCTGGAGAACGACGGCGGCGACCTCGCGCTCTGGAGCCGCAATGGGCGCCCGCTGCTGCGCTACTTCCCGGAGCTGCGTCCGCTCGGCGAGATGCTGCCGCCGCACTCCGCGCTCGACGGCGAGATCGTCATCCAGATCGACGGCAAGCTCGATTTCGACTCGATGCAGCTCCGGCTGCATCCGGCCGAGAGCCGCATCCGAAAGCTCTCGAAGGAGATACCGGCCACGTACATCGCGTTCGACGTCTTGCTGTGGGAAGGACACCCGCTCCATCAGCTTCCCCTCGAGCAGCGCCGCGCCGAGCTCGTGTCGCGTGCGAAGCGATTCGTCGTCTCGCCTGAGTCTCGCGACGCCGAGGTCGCACAGGAGTGGCTGAATCGGCTCGAATCAGCCGGCCTCGACGGCGTCGTCTGCAAGCGTCTCGGCCTGCCGTACCTACCCGGCTCACGCGACGGCGTCGTGAAGGTGAAGCGCCACAAGACGGCTGACTGCGTCATCGTCGGCTACCGCGCCGGCGGGAAGCGCGCGATCGGCGCGCTGCTCCTCGGCCTGTACCGCGAAGACGGCACCCTCGACTTCGTCGGTCACACCTCGGGCATCGACGCGCAGCTGCAGCAGAGGCTGCAGGAGCTCCTGCCGCCGCTCGTCGAGCGCGGCCACCTCACGTACGCGCCCGAGGAGGGCTGGGGAAGGATGCCCGGCGGCATGTCGCGGTGGTCCGCCGGGAAGGATCTCGAGTGGGTCGAGGTGAAGCCGACCCTCGTGTGCGAGGTGCGCTACGACAAGCTCGAGGGCGAGCGCTTCCGCCACGGCACGCGGTTCCTGCGGTTTCGTCCGGACAAGGACCCGCGGCAGTGCACGTGGGACCAGGTCCGGCCGCCGCGGCGGGCCAAGGATCTCTCGGTGGGAGACTTGCTCAAGGCCTGAGCGAGCTGGCACGGCTTTCGCACCGAGAGACGGACATGAAAGAGCTGCAGTCCAGCGTGGTCGTCGACCAGTTCCTGTCCAGCCTGTCGTACCCGGTGTCGCGCGAGGACATCCTCGACCGCGCCGAGGAAGCGAAGCTTTCCGAGGACGTCATCACCGCCCTCGCGGCGCTGCCGAGCCGCGACTACGCCGACGCCGCGGACGTCACGCAGGAGCTGAACCCGGCGTCCTAGCGCTGGCTCGGACCGCGCTGCTGGCCGGCCTTCCTCCCGTACTCGCGTCGCTCGCCGCCATCCTCGCCTCGCACGTCGGTCCCTTCGAGCCCGCCGGACTCGGCTCGTCGGCGGTAGTACTCCACGCGCCAGTCGCGACCCGGCCCTCGGCTCGGCCGCCGCTTCGGTGCCTGGCGCTTCACCTTCAGCGCGTCGAAGAGCGGATCCAGGCTCACGGCCTTATCCCACATCCCGGCGGTGAGATCGCCGACGCGGGCGATCCGATCGCGCATCGTCGATAGCGTGTAGTCGCCCGGCTCGACGTCAGGGACCTCGTCCCAGCGCAGCGGCGCCGACGCGCGCGCGTCCGCGACGGGACGGATCGAGTACGCCGCGGCGATCGTCCGGTCGAAGGCGTTCTGGCCGTAGTCCACGAACACGCCGGGCCGGCCGGCGACCTTCCACTGCGTCGTCGCGATCGTCGGCACGAGCTTCACGATCTCCTTCGCCATCGCGCGCGCGATCTCGCGCACGAGGGGGAAATCGAGCTCCGGCAGGATCGGGACGAGGATGTGCAAGCCCGTGACGCCGCTCGTCTTCGGATAGCTCGGCACGCCGAGGTCGTCCATGACGCGCTTCGCCGCGACCGCGATCTCGCGAACATGCGACCACGGATTGCCCTCGGACGGATCGAGGTCGATGAGCAGGTAATCCGGCTTGTTGATGTCGTCGATGCGCGAGTGCCACGTGTGCAGCTCGATGCAGGCGAGGTTCGCCAGCCAGGCGAGAGCCGCCGCGTCGTTGATGACGGGGAAGTCGACCTCGTTGCCCGAGGGATAGTTCACGTGCACCGTCTCGAGCCAGTCCGGATGCGGGTTCGGAACGCGCTTCTGATAGAAGAAGTCGGCGTCGACGCCGTTCGGGTAGCGCTTCATCTGCATCGGCCGCTTGCGCACGTGATGCAGCACCGCCGGCGCGACTTCGACGTAGTAGCGGACGAGGTCGCCCTTCGTCAGACCGGACTGCGGAAAGAGCACCTTCTCCTGATTGGTGAGCGCGACCTCGCGCCCGTCGACGAGCATGCGTATGAGTATCGCCGGCGCTCTTCGGCCTCGCGCTCGAGCGGCTGGATGGATGCGCTCATGCCGGCCGCCGCCTGACGAGCCACAAGCTCGCCGCGACGAGTGCGAGCGCGATCGACACGTACAGGCCGAGCTCGGCCGTTTCGATGATCCCCTCGCGTTCCTTCGGCTGATACGCCGCGCGGAAGTAGAGGCCCTGCTTCTCGGCGAGATAGTCGTCCGAGTTGTAGGAGCGCTGCGAGCCGGAGCGGAAGAACTCGTTGTTGGCGGCGATGAGACGCTCGATGGGCACGGCGCGCCCGTCCGCGTCGACGTAGCCGCTGCTGACGATCCACGCGTCCGGCGGGATCGTCCGCCGCGAGGACGTCACGATCGGCGCGACGAGGGCCGGGCGGAGCTGGGTCACGACGCCCGCGCGCGCGAGGCCGACGGCGACGAGCGCGATGAGCATCGCGGCGAGGACTCGCCGGGTGAGGGCCCCGGCGAACACGCCGAGCGCGAGCGCAAACAGCGCCGTGCCGACCATCACCGGGAAGCTCCACTCGATCCGCTGGTACCAGATCATCGGGGTGACGCTCACCGCCGGCTCGGCGACCTGCGCGACCGCCGCGAGAAGGATCGCGCCGGCGAGCAATGCCGTTCCGAAGAGCAGCAGCTTCGTCGCGAGCCAGCGCGTGCGCGTGACACCCTGCGACCAGACCAGCAGGCTCGTCCTGAACTCGTGCTCGCGCGCGACGAGCGGCGCTCCGAGGAACGGTCCGACGAGAGCGGGCAACAGGATGAACAGGAACGGGAGCGTCGGGCTCAACCAGCCGAACTCGCGCCGGAACTGGTCGAGCGGGCCCTGACAGGTGCCGGGCAGGATGCTGCCGGTCCCGCACGGCAAGCCGAGACTCGCGGCGACGGCGGGAGCGCGCAGTCCCTCGACGACTCCGACCAGACCGACCAGCGCGAGCAGCACGGCCGCAACGAGCGCCTCCGCGCGATGCTGCCGGTACGTGAGCCAGATCATTTCGCCGTCCTTTCCGCGCGGGCGCGCCGCAAATAGGCGAGCACGAGCTCTTCGAGATTCGCCGGACGGACCTCGAGCCCGTTGCCGGTCGGCCACTGCACGTCGCCGGAGACGCGCACGAGCGCGCTGATCTGTCGCTCGGCGCGCTGCGCGTCGACGATCGTGGCGCGGCTCTTGATGAGGTCCTCGTATCGCGGCGGCGCGGTGATGGAGAGGTGCGCGCCCACGACCGCCTCGATGTCGCCGGCGAGTTCGACGCGACCGCGTCCGAGGATGACGAGGTAATCGCAGGTCCGTTCGATCGCGGCGATCTCGTGCGACGTCAAGATCACCGTCGCTTCGCTCTCCGTCGACGCGGACATGAGCTCCTGCAGGAGGGCGCGGCGGGCGAGGGGATCGAGGCCGCCGAGCGGTTCATCGAGCAGCAGCAGCGCCGGCCGCTTGCCCAACGCCAGTGACAAGGCGACCTGCGCGCGCTCGCCGCCCGAAAGTGTTTCGACTCGCTGCTCGAGTGCGATGCCGGCGTTTTCCACCCAGCGCCGCGCGTACGCCGCGTCCCACCGCGCGTTGAGGCGCCGGCCGAGCTCCAGCGTCTCGCCGACGGTGAAGCCGCGATACAGCGGCCGCTCCTGTGCGACGAAGCCCACGCGCGAGAGCACCGTGAGGACGTCCTCGGCGGCGGAGGTGCCGAACACCTCGACCCTTCCCGCCGTCGGAGCGTTCAGGCCGATCGCGATGTGGAGGAGCGTCGTCTTGCCCGCTCCATTCGGGCCGACGAGTCCGACGATGCGTCCCGCCGGCACCGAGAACGTGCATGCGTCGAGCGCGCGGACGCGACCGAACTTCTTGGTGACGTCGATCGCCTCGAAGGCGAGGCTCATGCGATTTCCTCCTCGAATGCATCTCGCAGGCCGAGACCGAGCAGATCGGCGATCGCGTCTCGGTCCAGGCCGGCGCGCCGGGCATCCGCGATCCAGCGCCGAAGCGCCCGGCGAAGCGGCTCGTGGACTGCACGCGCGACCGGACGAGGCGCCTCGTCCGTGACGAACGTTCCGCGGCCAGGGAAGCTCTTCACGACGCCGCCGCGCTCGAGTTCGCGGTACGCCTTCAGCACCGTGTTCGGGTTGATCGCGAGCTGGGCGACGACGTCGCGCGCGGTCGGCAGCTGGTCGCCCGGTCGCAGCATCCCGTAGCGGACGGCGCTGCGGACCTGCTCGATGAGCTGGAGGTATGTCGGGACCCCGGAACGCTCATCGAGCCGGAACGTGATCACGAACTGCTATATAACTACATCAATAGCACAAGTCAAGGCAGGACCCAGCGGTGGGTCGCCCGCTTTGGGGAGCCCGTAGCGCTTCGGGCGCTGACGAAGCGCACCGCGCGCGATTGCGTTAGCAAGGTGGGGGCGAACGGAGGAGGAAACAAACGATGCTGCGGTCGATCGTAGAACCGGCCTTCGCGAACAATCCGCCCCTCAAGGTGAGCCTCAGCACGACGGTCGTCGGCGGAGCGGTGTGCGTGCTCGGCTCGCTCGGCGTGCTCGCGTCCTTTCTCGGCATCCTCCGCGCGACGCTGGTCGTGACCGGCGTCGGCACGTGGATCGTCGCCGTGCTCCTGCTTGTGCGCGGCATCGCCGCCGGCATCGCGACCTACGGCGGTTACCGCATGTATCAATACGACAGCAGTTGGAAGTCGCGTGTCGTCTACGGCATCGCCGCGTACTTCGTCACCGAGATCCTGCTGCTCGTCACCTCACCGGTGAGCGAGCTCCTCGCGATGGTCGTGACCGCGGTCACGTACTACCTCGTCGTCCTGAGCCACGTGCCGGCCGAGACGACGCAGCAGCCGACCAGCTAAGGCGTGATGTCGCCGAAGCGCTCGGGGTCCCACGCGATCCCGAGCGCTTGTGGCCCGGCCATGTAGCCGAGGAGCGCCGACGCCGCGACGACCGCCGGCGACGCGAGGTAGCCGAGCCCGCCGACCCCCATGCGGTTCTGCCAGTTCCGATTGAAGGACGTGATCGCGACCTCGCCCTTCTTGAGCGCGTCGGGCCCCTGGCCGAAGCACGGACCGCACCACGATTCGCGGATCTCCCCGCCGACCGAACGGAACACCGACGCGATGGAGTCGCCGCCCAGGCGCGGCTCGGAGCGCTCGATCTCGCGCTTCACCGCGCCGGAGCCCGGGAAGATCACGAACGGCTTCGGCGTCTCCTCATACCCTTTCTCGCGCCCGGCGCTGACGACGAGCGCGGCCTCAAGGAGGTCGTCATAGCCGCCGTTCGTGCACGAGCCGATGTACGCGCGGTCGAAGGAGAGGCGTTCGGCGGCGACCTCGTCGGCGGGGAACGCGTTACCCGGCGCGAACGGCTTCGCGATGAACGGCACGATCTCGGAGAGATCCAGCTCCTCGTCGACATCCCAGCGCACGTCGGCACCGGGTGCGAGCGTCGCCGGATACGGGAGCGCGGCGTGTCCCTTGCGCCGGTACCACTCGAGCGTGATCTCGTCGGGCGCGAAGATGCCGTTCTGCGCCTCGGCCTCGGCCATCATGTTCGCGATCGTGTTGCGGTAGGGGATCCGCAGCTGCCGCTCGGCGTCGACGAACTCGACGCTCATCCCCTGTGACTGCTGCCTGCCCCAGCGTCGCAGCAGCGCAAGCACGACGTCCTTTCCCGACACCCACGCGCGGAGTCGTCCGCGGAAGGTCACGCGCCGGCGCTTCGCGGGCGTGAAATAGATGTAGCCGGTCGACCATCCGAAGCCGAGCTGCGTGCTGCCGACGCCGATGCCCACCGCGCCGTAGGCGCCGTACGCGCGGGAGTGCGAGTCGGCGCCGGCCACGAACGCGCCGGGTACGACGAGCCCCTGCTCCGGGAAGTAGAAGTGGAAGATGCCGTCGCCCTTCGTCGCGTAGTACGGGCGCCGGATGCCGTGATGCTCCGCGAAGGCGCGGCCGATCTGATATTGCTTCTCGTCCGACTCGCGCCCGCTGAAGACGAAGTGATCGTTCGCGATCGCGATCTGGCGCGGGAAGATCGCGTCGCCGCCGGTGATCTGGTTGAAGGTGTGGATCGCGAACGGCGCGGTACCGTCCGACGCGGGGAGGAGGTCGCACCACACGCGGATCGTCGCGCCGGGTCTGACCTCGGCGTCGCGGTCGACGCGGTGCGACCACGCGATCTGTTCGGACGTCGTGAGCGCACGGACGACGGATGCCGGCGGCCACTCGATCCGCGGCTCGCGGTCGATCGAGTCGCGGAACTCGCGCCGCCCGATAGCGATGATTCCGCCGGACCGCCGGATCTCCTCCTCTTTCGGCGTGAGCGGCACGGGGTCGTACGTCTTCCCGCGCGTCTCGTTCACCAGGCGCCGCGTCGCCGGATCGAAGGAGAAGACATCCCCCTCCTGCGCGTCCTCGACCGCTTCGCGGCTCTGTACGACGTGGAGGCCGAGGTTCAGGGCGTTGCGGCGGAAAATGTCGCCCATGTTGTCGCCGCACACGATCACGAGCTCTTTCCCTGCCTCCTCGGCGACTCCCTTCAGGCCGGCCGGGCTCATCTCACGCGAGGAGCCGATCGCGAAGCGCTCGCCCGCGAGGACGAACGTCTCGCCGCGATGGACGCGTGCGCGGAAATCGGGCATGAGGTAGCGGAACGTGCCCTCCTTCCAGCGCTCGTCCAGCCGCTCGAGGCTCTCCGAGACGCAGTCATCGGCCGGCGTGATCTGGTCCGTGTCGATCGCGTCGAGCTTCTTTCCGGGGACCTTCGGATCCCAGAAGATGAGGGCCTTGCCGCGGATCGACGCGGCGCGTGCGACCGTTTCGCCAAGCGGCGCGCGGCGGTCCTCGACGCGGGCGCCGGGCTTGAGGCGCGGCGGCTGGATCGTGTTCACGAGCGGCTCGCTCGGCGTCAGTCCTTGCCTCCGGCAATGGCCGCGAGCTCGTCGTCGGTGAGGATCCGATCCGAGGCTTTCGCGGCCGCGAAGATACGTTCGATTGTGTCACGTGTCGCCTCGTAGCCGTGCGTGGTGAGCCACCACACGACGTTCGATTCGCCGCTCATCGGACCGACCTCGATGCGCTGCTCGCGCCCGAGGACCGACGCGGGGACGCCGGAGTAGACCCGGTCCGCGAGATCGCGATCGTGCTTGCGCAGCGCCTTGATCACCGCGGCGGCGTGGACGCCGGTGCCGGTGCGGAACGCGTCGGCGCCGAGCGCCGGGTAGTTCGGCGGGATCGGCACGCCGCAATAGCGCGAGACGAGCTCGACGTACTCCACGAGCGGCGTGAGATCGCGATCGATGAGGTCGAAGAGGTACAGGTTCACGAGCAGCTGGTCCATCGAGGTGTTGCCGACGCGCTCGCCGATCCCGAGCGCGCAGCCGTGCACGCGGTCGGCGATCGCCGTCGCGGCGAGCGCGTTGATGACGCCGAGGCCGCGATCGTTGTGCCCGTGGTAGTCCAGCCTCACCGTCTCCTTCGTCGGCGCGATGACGTCGTCGCGCAGGAACGCGAGGAGATTCCGCACGCCCTCGGGCGTGGCGTGCCCGACGGTGTCCGAGGCGCAGATGCGCCGCGCGCCGCACTCGATCGCGAGCGTGTACAGCCGCCGCAGCGTGTCGGGATCCGCGCGCGTCGTGTCCTCGGTCACGAACATCACCGGCAGCCCGGCGTTCACCGCCATCGTCACCGCGGTCTCGACGTTCTCGAGCATCGCGTCGAGACGCCAGTCCTCGGCGAAGCGTCGGATCGGGCTCGAGCCGATGAACGCGTACGTCTCGATCGGGACTCCCGCTTCGACGCTCGCGTCGATGGCGGCCTGGACGTCCGCGGGAAGCGTCCGGACCGCACAGTTCGGCTTCAGCCGCCCGAGTTTCGCCGTCTCCCGCGCGAGCTCCACGATCGCGGCGCGGGCCTGCGGCGACGCGCCTGGCAGACCGATGTCGGCGGAATCGATGCCGAGCGCGTCCATCAAGTGGAGCAGGCGCTTCTTCACTTCGAGCGGCGGATTGCGCACCGAAGGCGCCTGCAGCCCGTCGCGGAGCGTCTCGTCGTCGAGCTCCGGCGCGCGATAGTCGGTCCGCGCGACGCGTCCGTCGCGGTTCCAGTCGTAGACGAGACGGGCGAGCTCGGACATTCAGAGCGATGCTAGTAGCGGTGAATCTGGACGAGCTTCGTGCGATGGCCCGCACGCTCGGCGACGTGCTGCCGATCGAGATCCTCACCGAGCCGGAGCGCGACACCCTCGCGCGCGAGATGCACCTGCGCCGCTTCAGGGCCGGCGAGGTCATCTATCACCGTGGCGATCCGGCTAGCGATGCGTTCGTCGTGTTCAGCGGACTCGTGAAGCTCGTGCTCCTCGACGACGAGGGCCACGAGGTCATCGTCGCTTTGCGCGCGCGAGGCGAGTTCTTCGGCGAGCTCGCGCTCTTCGAGGAGCGGGACCGTGACGCGACCGCCATCTCGGTACCGGCCACGCAGGTGTTCCAGCTCTCGCGCGCGAGCCTCGCGGAGATCCTCGAGCGGAATCCGAAAGCCCGCGACTTCGCGTTCCGCGAGCTCGCCGAGCGGATCAAGGCGCTTTCGGCGAAGTACGAGGACCACGTCTTCCTCGACGTCCCCGGACGGCTCGCGAAGTACCTGCTCGAGCTGCGGCGGGTCCAGCCCGACGTGCCGATCACCCAGGAAGATCTCGCGGCGGCGATCGGCTCGACACGCGTGACCGTCAACAAGCTGCTCGCCGACTTCGAGCGGCGCGGCCTCGTGCGCGTCGGCCCGCGCCGTTTCGAAGTCGTCGATCCGCACGGGCTGGAGGCCGAGACCCACCGCTGAAGCGGGACCGGCGTCGCCGAGATCACACTCGGCGCGTCGGCCGGGCCGCGTCCCGCCGTCGATCGGCTCCGTATACCGACGGGCATGTCCGTTCCGGAAGCGGCCCTCAATGCCGGAAGAAGCGCGTTCGCGCGCGTCGCGCGCCACGCCGTCCGCGCCGCGTTCCGCGCCATCTTCCGGATGCGGCTCGAGGGCGAGCCGCCGCGGCGCGGCGGCTACATTCTCGCCGCAAACCATCAGGGCTGGGCCGATGCGTTCGTGCTGCTGGCGCTTTTTCCGCCGGCGCCGCGCCTGGTCTTCCTCGGCGACGAGCGCGCGCTCACACACGTCTGGTGGAAGCGAGCGGTGATGGCGCTCTTCGGCGGCGTCATCCGTATCGACCGGACCCGAAGTACGGATCCGTCGGCGATCGAAGCCGCCCTCGCGGTCCTCGGGCGCGGTGAAGTGCTCGTGGTGTTCCCGGAGGGACGCG